>CBDUUV010000076.1:0-12356 GCA_965370495.1 uncultured bacterium | reverse complement strand
ATAAACCGAGAGATAACCCGGGCACTTCCGGAGATGAGTTTTTCAAGAAAGGGTTGGCCAAGAAAGTCCATGCATTCCAAAAGATGGGTTTTCAAAGAAAGATAACATACAATTCCCGATCCTGGTCAAGGCTGTGTTGTCAGAAAGGGGCAATAGTGATTATGAATAAAAAATAATTATTATTGTTTGATCCCTGCGTTGTTATAGTAGGATTTGCAGGTATTACAATAATGGGAAATGGAGAAAAAGATGGATATTGATCTGAAGAAAGAACAAAAATCATCCCTGGAGAGGCCCCGATACAGGTATTCGCTGGCAGCAAAAATATTCTTTTTGTCGATGGATATGGTCACGGGGAAAAAGATTACACTGGCAAAGGCCAGGCTTATAGAGATACTGGCCAGTATTCCGTACCGGGCCTGGGAGAACCGTCAGTATAGCCGTATGACAAAAGGGTACCAGCGCCAGGGGCTTGTCCGGGAAGCGCGCGGGATAATCAAATGGGGGCGGGAAGCCCAGGATAATGAGTACTGGCACTTGCTGGTAATCAACGAAAAGATGAAAGAGGATGGGATCAAGGATCCGTGGTATCTGTTTCCGCCCGTATCTCTTTTGATGATCGGCGTCTATATCGTGATAACACGAGTGATGGCGCTGGTTAATATTCGCAGAGCGTTCCTGTTCAACGCGGAGTTCGAGGATCATGCTGAACACGTGTATGCCCGGTTTGTCGAAGAACATCCGGAGTGGAAAGAGCAACTGGTCAGCAATGAAGTGGTGAAGGGATACGGAGATCTGCGGACCTGGGCGGATGTGTTCAGGCGTATCGGGCTGGACGAGCGTGATCACAGGAATACAAGTTTTGTGTTTTGTGGCAAACCGGAATATGTAGTGGAATATGAAGGCATGCCGCAGATCCCGGGTGGCGATATTCAGCAGTGACCATTCCGCCTGGATTTCAGGGCCCGAAATTTTCAATTGAGAAAATTCGCGAAAAACTGTAGCATGGCATTTCAGTGTTTGTGGTGTAGGGGGTCTTGTGCTGTGGGGATTTTGTGTTGTGAGTGTTTGTGCCATGAGGATTTGTATTGTGATAGCTCGTGCCATAATAATATTCTTTTTGCTGGCTTTATTTTTCAAATCTATTTTTCGTTTTCAGGAAAGGATACAGTTGTGAGAAGATTCAGAGAAGCAGTCCTGCTTGCGATCATTGTTCTGCTCTTTCCAACGCTTGTTTATGCTTCAGGGAGAGCCAGGCTTATCCGTTACCCGAATATTAATCCCGCCGGAACCAGAATAGCGTTCTGTTACCAGGGAGATATCTGGACCACGGATATGGACGGGGGAAAGCCCAGGCGCATAACTATCCACGAAGCTTATGAGAGTTTTCCCACCTGGAGCCCGGATGGCGAACGGATTGCGTTTTCAAGCAACAGGTACGGGAATAATGATATTTATACTATCCCCGCGGATGGCGGGATAGCGAAACGGCTGACCTGGTATTCAGCCGGAGATATTGTTTCTGACTGGAGTGAGGCGCGGGGGATACTGTTTTCAAGCAACAGGAATTACAGGCAGGTCGAATGGGATAACGAGATCCAGGCTGTCAACCCGCGGGGCGGTACTCCCGGCAGGATTCTTGATGCTTTCGGAAGTATGGCAGTCGTGTCGGATGACGGCAGGTATACGGCATTTGTGAGGGGAAGCTGCAGGATCCAGCGTGAGCATTACACAGGCCCGGCAAACAAACAGATATGGATCTACGATATGAAGAAAGACAGGTATTTTCTGGTTGCATCGTCCGGTGCCCAGGATTTCTGTCCGAAATGGTATGACTCGACGACGCTGTACTATCTGAGCAGTTCTCCGGGAAATTACAATATCTTTTTCGTCACTGTGGATGATGGCGGCGTGGTGGCAGAGCCCGTGCAGGTGACGCGCTTTGAAGGCGACGGGGTGCGTTATTTTGATGTAAGCTCCGCCGGGAATAATATTGTTGTCGAACTGAAAACAGGAATATACACCATCAGTCTCGATGGAAGCAATGTTGAGGAACTGGCGCTTGATATCGGAACTGATTATCGTTTTGATCCGGTGGTACACAAGACATTTACATCGGATATCGATTACTATTCCATATCTCCCAACGGAAAATACAGCGCTGTCGTGATACACGGTGAAGTATTCATAACTGAAAACCACAAGAAGAAAAAGAAGACGGTCAATATCAGCCGGTCGCCATGGAGAGATCTTGATCCGGTATGGACAAGCGATACGACGCTGGCCTACCTCTCCGACCGCAATGGCAACTATGACCTGTATATGGTTGAGTCGGCTGACGGGGATGAAACTGACCTGTTCAAGAGCCTGAAGCACAAGACCACAAGGCTTACAACCACCGATCAGGATGAGTCCGCTCTCTCTGTATCTCCGGACAGGAAAAGGGTAGCGTTTGTCCGTGGAAACGGGACCCTGGTCACAGCGGAAATATCCAGGAACAGCAAGCTTGTCAGCAAGGTAACCCTTCTTGATGGATGGGCCACTCCGGGGGATATCACCTGGAGCCCGGACAGCAAGTGGCTGGCCTATTATCTCGAGGACCTCAACTTCAACCCCGAGATCTATATCCACGCGGCTGACAATTCCGAGGACCCCGTCAACGTAAGCATGCATCCGAGGGGAGATTTCAATCCGGTATGGAGCCCCGACGGAAGCAAGCTGGGATTTACATCATCGAGAAACAACCAGAACAGCGATGTATGGTTCGTATGGCTGAAAAAGAGCGACTGGGAAAAGACGTCCCGCGATTGGGATGAAATGGAGGATGATGGTGAAAGGGCCGTGAAAGGCAGGAAGAAGGACAAGGAGAAAAAAGATGATGAAGATTCAGAGGACGCGGAGCCGAAACCGGTCGAGATAGATTTTGACCGCATCTACGAGCGTCTCACGCAGGTCACCTCGCTGTCTGGTGACGAGAGGGGAATCCAGATATCCGGGGACGGCAAGACATTCTATTTCACAGCGCCGTCATCGTCGGGAAAAGGGAGAGATCTTTTTTCGATAAAATGGGACGGTAAAGACCTGAAAGAGGTGAGCAAGGGCGGCAAGAATCCTTCGTTCCTGCGCTTCGACGACAAGCAAGCTTATCTCTACATGTTGCAGAGCGGCAAGCTTGCCAGGATGAAGGCAGATGGCGACAAGCTCGAGAATATCGCCTTTTCAGCGTATCTGCAGATCGACCATGCTGCAGAGAGGGAACAGATATTCGAGGAAATCTGGCGGACCCTCGACTCGTTCTTCTATGACCCTGGTTTTCACGGGAAGAGCTGGAAAGCTCTCAGGGAAAAATACAAGCCGTGGGCAATGCAGGCATCCACAAAACATGATTTCAGGGATATTGTCAACATCATGGCCGGGCAGCTCAACGCGAGCCATATGGGATTGTACGGAAAGGACAGGGCAGAGACCCAGAAAGAGACAACAGGGCTTCTGGGGGTTGAGATCAAGCCCGAGAAAAAGGGAGTGAGGGTAGTAAGGGTTATTTCCGATACTCCAGCCGGCAAGACGGACAGCAAGTTGAAAAAAGGCGACCTGATCATGGCCGTCGGCAGCGTACCGGTTACAAACGATATGAATTTCTACTCCCTGTTTGTAAATAAAGCAGGGGAAAAGGTCCTTCTCTCGGTAAAGGACAGGAAAGGCAGGGAAAGGGAAGTCGCGATCAGGCCGACAGCCTCCATAAGAAAAGAGCTCTACAATGAATGGATCCGCAAAAACAGGGAGTTCACAGAAAAGCTCTCGGGCGGCAGGCTGGGATACCTTCACATCCAGGCGATGGGATGGGTCAGTTTCGAACGTTTCGAGAGGGAGTTTGCAGCCGCGGGCTCAGGCAGGGAAGGGATCGTGATCGATGTCAGGTACAACGGAGGCGGATGGACGACGGATTACCTGATGGCTGTTCTCAATGTAGGCCAGCATGCCTACACTATTCCAAGAGGGGCCGCGGGAAATCTCGAAAAGGAACATCAGAAATTCAGGGAAAATTATCCCTATGCCGAGCGGCTTCCATTCTACCCGTGGATGAAACCGTCGATCGCCATATGTAATGAATCGAGCTATTCCAACGCCGAGATATTTTCTCACGCGTACAAGACACTCGGCATCGGTACCCTCGTGGGGAAACCGACATTCGGCGCGGTAATATCAACAGGAGGGAAGAAACTTATTGACGGCTCATTGATACGGATGCCATTTCGCGCGTGGTACGTAAAGGCCACGGACGAGAATATGGAACTTGTTCCCGCGGTTCCGGATATCATCGTGGATAATATGCCCGGGAGCAAAGCAGGCAAAAAAGATGCCCAGCTGGCCAGAGCGATCGAGGAGCTCATGAAAGATATCGATGCCGGAAGATAGCCGGCTTGTTTCAGCGTCACCGTAAGTACGGATGGTATTGATACTCGCTATATGCCACATCGTATTTTATAACTGAATATCCGGGCGCACGTATCCGGAAACATATTGATTTCGTTGTTGTCAGACCGGAGGGGAAAATGGTCAACAGGGAATATCAAATCGTCGAAAAGTTGAACAGCAAGCAGTTCGAGTCGATGTTCAGCCTTTATAAAAAATCCAGGGGACATGATGACACCTACCGCGGCGAGTTCACAAAAATCATTGAGATAACAGACATCTTCAGCCTGCTGAGCGAGAATGAACATGGCGTCATTCTTTTTTCGAGGATGGTGTTTGCTGATGATGATTCTCTGCATATAGTGGAAATTATCGACGGTTATAATGAGACCGGCATCATGCAGGTTTTTCACATCATCGATTTGATTATCCATCATGAGAGATTTGAAAAGATAAATAAATTCAAATATTTCTGTCCTCTCAAAATGCTGCCCCTGCTGAATTTCACGGGGTTAAAATTTATGGTGGATGAATCGTTTGAGAATATTTCCGTGATCAATATATCGCGGTGAATCAGGGTTCTGAATCCTCGAAAGCCTCAAAATCCAGGCGTTCTCCCGAGCGCGGGGATTCCCTGTTCAACTTGGAAAACAAGCTGCCGGGAAAAACAGGCTATTATGCTTGTATCCTGTAAATACAAATGATATTATGGCATGCCATACAGAGAAGACAGTAGCATGAACATTGAAAAAAACAGAATATTTGATGATATAACAGGTGATATTGTGGCATTAACCTTATTGAAAGCGGTGTCTTGAGAAGGGAAACTCGATGCGAGTACTTATTTCCGGAATAACCGGATTTGCTGGAAGCCACCTGGCGGACTTCTGCCTGAAGAAGAAAGAAATCGATCTCTATGGTATCATTCGCTGGAGGAGCCGTACAGAAAATATCGAACATATATGGGACGAGCTCAAGCTGTTCGAATGCGACCTCAGGGATGCTTCCTCGACACACCAGGTCCTTGAAGATATCAGGCCCGACTATATATTCCATCTTGCCGCGCAGAGTTTCGTTCCGACCTCGTGGAGCGCTCCAAGCGAATCTCTGACGACCAATATCATCGGCCAGTTGAATATTTTCGAAGCTGTCAAGAAACTCGGCCTGGACTGCAGGATACAGATCGCATGTTCGAGCGAAGAGTACGGGATGGTATATCCGGACGAGGTACCTATAAAAGAATCAGCTCCGTTTCGCCCTCTCAGCCCGTACGGGGTCAGCAAGGTCGGACAGGATATGCTTGGCTACCAGTACTTTATGAGTTACGGGATGAAGATAATAAGGACGCGGGGGTTTAACCACACCGGTCCGAGGCGCGGGCCGGTCTTCGTCTGCAGTGATTTCGCGAAACAGATCATCGATATCGAGAAGGGGGCGAAAGACCCCGTGATGGAAGTCGGCAATCTCGACGCGAGGCGTGATTTTACCGATGTTCGTGATATGGTGCGCGCCTACTGGCTTTCTCTGGATAAGGGCAAGCCGGGAAGTGTATACAACATATGCACAGGCAAAAGCTACAGCATCAGGGAGATCCTCGATATATTGATCGGGCTGTCTGGCATCGAAGTCGAAGTAAGGACCGATAAGGGAAGGCTCCGCCCGAGTGATGTCCCCCTGCTCGAAGGAGACTATAGCGCTTTTCACGCCGATACAGGGTGGGAGCCGGAGATACCCATTGAAAAGACACTCGCCGACCTTCTGGATTTCTGGAGGAACGTGAAATAGAGCGGGATCGATGCAGTGTGTGGGGGGGGCAGTGCCGTGACGGGTGCTCAAAAGAAACCGAAAGAAGGGGTTTCCATGAGAGCAATGGTAACCGGAGCGAATGGATTCGTAGGCAGGTACCTGCTGGCGGAACTGGATTCAGCTGGATATGAACTGCTGGCGGTAGATCTCGCAGACCTGTCCGGTATTACTCAGGGCACATTTCCCGGAAGTGTCATTTACAGAAAATGTGACCTTACGGATGCCGGTTCGGTAAATGGCATACTCGCCGAATGGAAACCTGGATATATATTCCACCTCGCCGCGCAGAGTTCCGCGGCAAGGTCTTTTACAGATCCGGGTGGGACGTTCGAAGCGAACCTGATCTCTACACTGAATCTTCTCGAAGCCGACAGGAACATATCGCTCAAAGCGAAGATCGTTCTCACCGGCTCAAGTGAGGAATATGGCAGGAGGAGCCCTGAAGAGATGCCGCTTACGGAAACGAGCCCGGTAGAACCTGTCAGTCCGTACGCGGCCAGCAAAGCGGCACAGAACCTGCTTGGGATGCAGTATTCCAGGACCTTCGGAAGCCGGGTAATTATGACCCGGAGCTTCAGCCATACAGGGCCCGGGCAGACGACAGTCTTTGTTCTGCCGTCGTTCGCGAAGCAGTGCGCGGAGATCAGGGCGGGAAGAAACGATCCGGTGATCAGGACCGGGAATCTCGATGTGATACGTGATTTTCTCGATGTGAGGGATGTCGTCCGGGCTTACAGGCTCCTGATGGAGAAAGGCAGAGAAGCAGAGACGTATAATGTCTGCCGCGGCGAAGGCCTCGACCTGGGGAAGGCGCTCGATGCGATGGTCGCGGCAATCGGAGTTGAAGTCGTGGTAAAAACCGACGCGGGCCTTCTCAGGCCGGTCGATGTGCCTGTCCTGGTCGGTGACAATACGAAACTGAAAGCGGATACCGGCTGGGAACCAGTGATATCCGCAGATACGATGCTGGAGGACCTTGTCGCGTGGTGGCAGCGGGAGGGTGCCGGGGCCTAGGCGATGGCCGGTTGTCTTTTCCGTCGATGTTTCTGGCGGTGGGGCAGTAAATATATTATTAATTTGTTCTTAATGTACAGATCGGGAAAGCTCTGAGAGCCTGCCCGGAATTCTGTGAAATTGTTTAGAGAAGGAGCCTCGAATGCCGAAGATCTGTATGGTCGGTACTGGATATGTCGGACTCGTCAGCGGCGCGTGCCTGGCTGATTTTGGAAACTTGGTCATATGCGTCGATATTGATGCCGGAAGAATAGAAAATATCAAAAAAGGGGTAATGCCGATATATGAGCCGGGGCTGAAGGAACTGGTCAAGCGCAACTACGACGCCGGGAGGTTGAAGTTCACAACAGACCTCGCGTCATCGGTAAAAGAGTCCCTTGTCATATTTTCTGCTGTCGGCACTCCAATGGGTGATGATGGTTCCGCTGATCTGAGTGCTGTCTATCAGGTGTCAAAAGATATCGCGCTCAGCATGGAAGATTACAAGATCTTCGTTCAGAAGAGCACGGTGCCGGTCGGGACTTCGGATGAGGTCGGAAAAATCATCAGGGACAATCTCAAGGAGAACATCTCCTTCGACCTTGTCTCCAACCCGGAGTTTCTTCGTGAGGGCTCGGCTATTGAGG
Source organism: uncultured bacterium (assembly GCA_965370495.1). GTDB lineage: Bacteria > Krumholzibacteriota > Krumholzibacteriia > Krumholzibacteriales > Krumholzibacteriaceae > Krumholzibacterium. Next base: position 4,497 of record CBDUUV010000076.1, on the reverse strand, counting down.
ATTTCATGCGGCCGAACAGGGTCGTCATAGGGGTCAACAGCGAAAGATCCAGGGAGATCATGAGAGATATCTACAGTTCCCTGTACCTGCTCGAGACACCAATAGTTTTTACATCCATAAGAACGGCGGAGCTGGTCAAGTATGCGAGTAATGCCTTTCTTGCCGTAAAGATATCTTTTATAAACGAGATTTCCGATTTGTGCGAAAAACTGGACGCGAATGTCAACGAAGTCGCGCGGGCGATCGGCCTCGACAAGAGGATCGGCTCGAAGTTCCTGCATGCCGGAATTGGATATGGTGGATCCTGCCTGCCCAAGGATGTATCGGCGATACTTCATACCGGCAATGACGCCAGTGTGCCGCTGAAGGTTATTCAGGCGGCGAGCGACGTCAACTCCGCGAGAATCGATATGATCATGGAGAAGCTTCTCCGCGAACTCCCCGAGTTAAAGGGGAAAACGGTGGCTATGCTCGGGCTTTCGTTCAAACCGAACACAGATGATCTTCGCCATGCTCCCTCGTTGAAACTGATCGACAGGCTCACGGGAATGGGCGCCACGGTCAACGCCTATGATCCTATCGCGATGGATAATGCCAGGAAAGAGTACGGTGACAGGATCGTATTCTTCGAAGATGAGTATACAGCGATGGATGGCGCCGACGCGCTCATCCTCATGACCGAATGGAACGAGTTCAGGCAGCTCGATTTTGACAGGATAAAGATAATGTTGACCCAACCGGTTGTCATCGACTGCCGTAACATTTATGAACCGGTCCTTATGAAAGAAAAGGGGTTCAGGTATCAGTCGTTTGGGCGGCCCGAGGGCGCTGGTATCCAGGAGGATTGAATGAAAAAGATTCTGGTGACTGGAGGAGCCGGTTTCATAGGTTCCAATTTTGTTCGTATGCTTCTAAAGAAGAAGGCCAAACATCGGATCGTCGTGCTGGACAAGCTTACCTATGCCGGAAACCTTGAAAATCTGGACGGGCTGCTTGGTGATCCGAAACTGGAATTTGTAAAGGGCGATATATGTAATGCCAGGCTTCTCGACAGGATCCTGCCTGACACCGATATCATTTACAACTTCGCTGCCGAGACCCATGTCGACAGGTCGATCCTCGAGGCGGGAAGTTTCGTCAGGACCGATGTTGTCGGAACATATACTCTGCTCAGGAAATCCCTGCAATACGAGGTGGCCCGGTTTGTACAAATCTCGACCGATGAAGTGTATGGAAGCATCCTCAAGGGCAAATTCAGGGAGACCGATCCTATGATGCCGAACAGCCCGTATTCGGCGAGCAAGGCGGGCGCGGAAATGCTCGTCAGGTCGTTCTGCAGGACATACGGGCTGCCTGCTGTAATAACACGCAGTTCGAACAACTTCGGGCCTTACCAGCACCCGGAGAAATTCATACCGCTGTTTTTGACGAACGCGATCGAGGGAAAGCCGCTTCCTCTCTACGGCGATGGAAAGAATGTAAGGGACTGGATCTATGTCGAGGATAATTGCAGGGCAATCGAACTTGTCGGCCGCAAGGGAGAAATCGGGGGTGTATACAACATTGGGGCGGGCGATGAAAAGACGAATATCTATATCGCAAAAAAAATTGTAGAACTTACGGGCGCGGACAAGTCGCTTTTGACGCTGGTTGCCGATCGTCCTGGCCATGACAGGCGCTACGCGGTCAATACGAGGAAGATCAAGGCGCTTGGCTGGAAGAAGAGGGTCGGGTTCGATGAGGGGATGAGGAAGACGGTTAACTGGTATATCGAGAATGAAAAATGGTGGAGAAAGATCAAGGAAGGCTCCTTCAGGAAATATTACAGCAGGATGTACGGGGGCCGTATCAGCAAATCGCTTTCCGGCAAAGGAAGTGGTGTGGCCGGGACAGCCGGCAGGAAAGGGAAAAAGTGAAAGCAGCGCTGGTAGTGGGGGCAAGGCCCAACTTCATGAAGATTGCTCCGTTGATGCGCGAGTTCGCCGCGCGGAGTGTCGAGACCTTTCTTATCCATACCGGCCAGCATTACGACAAGAATATGTCGAAGATTTTTTTCGAGGACCTCGAGCTTCCCGAACCGGATATCTACCTGGGCATCGGTTCGGGATCACACGCGGAGCAGACAGCCAGGGTCATGATCGCGTTCGAAAAAACAGTCGTGGAGCAGAAGCCGGATATCATCATAGTAGTGGGTGATGTCAACTCGACGGTAGCCTGTTCGCTTGTCGGAGCCAAACTTCATATCCCCGTCGCGCATGTCGAGGCGGGCCTGAGATCGTTTGACCTCGCGATGCCCGAAGAGATCAACAGGATGGTTACCGATATTCTCTCAAAGTACTGTTTTACCACGTCGCCCGAAGCCGAAAACAATCTGATAAAGGAAGGCGTCAGCTCTGACAGGATATTTTTTGTCGGGAATATCATGATAGATTCCCTTCTCCGTTATATGGAGAAAGCCGAACGGTCCTCCATCCTCGAAAGCTACGGCCTCGAAAAGGGTGGATATATCCTGGTGACACTGCACAGGCCGTCGAATGTAGATGGCCCCGAAGAGTTGAGAAGCCTTTTCGATATGCTGATCGGACTTTCGAAAAAACTGCCTGTTATATTTCCTGTGCACCCCCGCACGAAAAAAATGATCGATACGGCTGATCCGCCATTCCGGATGTCCGGTGATTTCAGGATGATAGATCCGGTCGGGTATCTCGATTTTCTCAAGGCGATGCGGTACGCGAAGATGGTAATCACCGATTCGGGCGGTATCCAGGAGGAGACGACGGTACTCGGAGTTCCGTGTATTACCGTGCGCCCGAACACAGAGCGTCCGATAACGATCGATGTGGGAACGAATGTTCTTGCAGGCACCGATCCCGCGAAAGTAGAATCATGTGCCATGAAGATCCTGGAGAGCGGTATCGGTAAACATGGTATTCCACCCCTCTGGGATGGCAGGGCAGCGGGCCGTATAGCGGATATTCTCGAAAAATATTTCTCCTGACACGTTGATTTTCAAATGGAACAAAAATCATCCATCAAAGGTTCACTTACCGAGGGTTACTTATGGACCTTCGGTTCGACGGCTTTGCCGCTGATCAGCGCGTTTGTCGTTTCTCTTATCGTTGCCCGGTGGATGGGCCCGCGTGTCGTCGGGCTGATCAACTGGACCATGGCGGTGGCGACGATTCTGCTGATCCCTGCCAAGTTCGGTATAGAGGGTGCTGCATCGAGGCTTGTCAGCGAATACGCGGTCCGAGCCCCGCGGCGCATAAGAACACTTGTCAGCACAAGTATGCTGATGAGGGCGGCCTTTACGATTCCCGTCGGAGTAGCAGCCGCTGTTTTCGCTCCGCAGCTTGCCGCATTTTTCAATGAACAGGCGCTTGTACCTCTTTTCAGGATTTCAAGTGTAATGATATTGACGGTAAGTTTTAACGAACTTGCAGTCCTGCTTATCCTTGGCCTTAAGAAATTCCGTTTTCTCTTCGTGATGCGGTTCCTGATGTTTGTTATCAGGACGGGGTTGGTTATCCTGGCGATCAGGTTTGCTTTTGGGCCGGTGGGGATTCTCGGCGCGTATATAGCAGCGACATTTGTGCCCGCGGTGATAATCTATTTTCTGCTACTGAGAGGGAAGTACGAGGGTGCGGGTACGCTGGAACTGCCCGGCGCCGGGGAACCTCCTTCTGTATGGAGACGTCTTTTGAAACTCAGCGTTCCGCTGGCGATAAGCGGTGCGTCGGTCACGATCTATTCACTTCTCGATAAGCTAATGCTCGGTTACTTCGAAGGGGCTACACAGGTTGGTATCTATTCGATGGCAAGAAATCTTCTCGAAACGAGCCTTTTTCCGACATTTGCCCTTGTCATGACCCTGCGTCCCGCGCTTGCGGGTGCCTGGGCGGCAGGGGATAGCCGGAGGTGCAGGGATCTTATAAATCGCTCTGTAGTCAATTCGATCTTTTACTCATCGTGTGTCGTTGTCGTTTTTGCGTGTCTTGCCAGGCCATTGATCGTCGGGCTTTTTTCTCTGGAATTTGATGCTTCGGCCAGAATCCTGGTCCTTTTCATGCCTCTCGTGGTTATGAGAAGCATCGGTGCTGTTATTCTGCCGGGTCTGATCGCGGCTGACAGGGCGGGCACATACGCGAAATTGACACTTATCGGAGCGGCCACGAATTTTGTTCTCAATGCGGTGCTGATCCCCCTCTGGGGAGCGGAGGGAGCGGTCATCTCGACCCTGCTTTCATACCTTCCGATAGAGATCCTTGGCCTGCGGGCACTTGTCCAGGCGATACCGGGTTTCTGGCGCAAGAGAGATTGGCTGCGCTCTGTCAGGACCATTACCGGAGCCGCTGTGATAATTACCCTGTACCACTGGCTCGCGCCCGATCCATCCGGCCTTCCTGCTACCCTGGCGCATGCTGTCGTGCTGACCGTCATATTTGCCGCGATGCTTCTTGTCAGCAGGACTCTTACACCGGGTGAGCTGAAAGACCT
>CBDUUV010000075.1:0-13075 GCA_965370495.1 uncultured bacterium | reverse complement strand
CAACGCAATAGATAATCTGCAGTTGTTTTGTCAGAGGCACAACCAGGTCAAAGCGATACGCGACTTCGGGAAGCACTTTGTGGAAAAGAATTACAAAAGAGAAAGAGAATGAAATATGGAGAAAACTATCTGGTGATGAACAGACTGCAGAGAAAGTTGTCGTCAAAACGGTGATCGCGGTAAGATCTATTGAAATATAGTAAGGTCGGTGATACTATTTATCAGCGGCATTTGCCAGAACAACAAAGGGACCAAATCTAAATCTGATTCTTTCTAAATATCGTTTCGGGCCACTGCCTGATAAAAGGAAGGAAAGGTGCTCCGATGAAACATCAGACACATATCTATATAGCCAAAAAAGCCATCGAATTGCTTTACGACTCGCTTAAAAACCTCAAATACACCAACGGACGGAGTGTGAATTCCTCAAAGAAACAGGAGATGCGTCGGCAGGCTAAAAGCCTGCAAAGAATTCTGTACTCTCATGTAGGAAGCATTACGGAAGCGAGCTGGGCACCCGACGATATCCTCTGTGACAAGTCCACATTCCATATTTTCAAATTATATACAGAAGATGAGTTTTCTGATTACGAAGAATATGCCCGGGAAACCCATTCATTTGGCGGAAAAAAATACTATAGAGCTTCCGGCGGAGGCGGGCTTCCATATAAAGTCGATCATCTGTCCAGAATGATAAACGATATGCTGAAGCTGAGGAAATTCAACGACAGTTTCAATATGGAACATATAATGTATCAATTCTTTCTTCTTTCGCACTATATAGTCGATGCCCATGTTCCAATGCACTGTGATCTGCGAGATGACAATCCAGGAGCGAAAAAACCCAAGGAAGGATTATATTACCCGGATAAATGGCATGGTAAGCTGGAGCAGATATGGGAAGACGCGTGTATTCCCGTTGGAATCGAGGAAAATCTGATCACACCGGAAAAAGGCAGCGAGATCGGCGACTATACGCAGTACAGCGAAAGTGTTAAATACAATCTGAAAAAACATGCCAGTGAGATTAATACATATTACCTGAGACCGCATTTGCTTATGGAATACATAATCAACTTATGTATCAAATCGAAAAAGCGTAACAGGGAACTTTTTCCAGTCGAAGATCCTTCCCAGCCACGGATGGAAATTCTCGATACAATGACCAGAGAGATTTTTAACGATGCTATTGGAAACCTGATATCAATCTGGATGTGTATCTGGTCCAGGAACTGACAGGACGCGGATCGATGTTGATAATGTTGAATCCCCACGGATATAACAAGGAAAGGCATGGTCATGAGTGAGTTCAAATGGCCCGATCGCAAAACCGCCATACTCGTATTTCACGGAATAGGCAGCCAGTATCCCCTGGCTACAATGGACCAGTTTGCAAGGACGCTGATCGATGTACTGAGCGAGCAGTACCCCGGCGAAATACGGCTGAAGCATTGTATCGCGAAAAAACCCGGCAAAAAAGGCGAAACCTGGAACGATAATTATATACGGATAACGAAAGAGAACGGTGAATCCCCTATCGATATCTACGAATATTACTGGGCTAACCTTACTGAAAACGTGATGAGCTTAAGTGATCTTCAGCAGTGGGTGTGGCAGGTCGTAAGCGGCGCGGAACGATTTTACGAAAGGAACAAACAGATCGGAGAGTTGTATGGTGACAAAAGCAAGTTTTTCACCAGTGACGGAAAGTTCAGAAAGGGGATCTATCGATCCTTCCTTCTTGGAGCGGTTGGAGTCGTTCCGGTTTACAACGCATTCTGGATCTGGCTGACATCCTTAATATCAAGAGTATTCCCGCCTGCGGGAGGGCTGGTAAAATGGATAGTAGATTTCGTGAATAAAAAGGCTACGAATTCTCTAACAAACGTTATCGGCGATCTCGCCGTATACAATTCGATCGATCCGAAATCGTCATTGTACAAAATCCGTAGCGAGATCCTCAGCGGAGCGGTCAATGCAGTTAAATATCTTGTCGATCTTCCGGATGAAGAAATGACATGTGATCGGAAAGATATCGTTTGTCTCAATTATGGGCGGGTAATAATCGCCGGCCATTCCCTCGGTAGCCAGATAGCCTTTGACGCGATAAACCGTCTGACACAGATGGTGTCAATGGGTGAAATCGGCGGTGTCGGAACCGGCGGCGATTATATCGATCACAACGGCAAACCCCGAGCATTAAAATCCAGAGAGACAATACTTGAGAATATACGGGATCTTCTGTGCGGACTGGTGACCTTCGGAAGCCCCCTTGACAAGATCGCCTTTTTTCTGAGGTCCCAGGCGCCCGATGAGCAATACTTAAGGGGCCAGATGCTGGAGAACTTCCACAGCTTCAAACAGAAGAAATGGTTCGACGATTCTGAAATCAAATACGTTCTGGATGCTCCTTTCAACAGGATTTTCGACGACATAAAGTGGTATAACTTCCATGATTCGGGAGATCCGATAAGCGGGCATCTTGATTACTACAAGAATATGACGAACAAGAGATGCTCTTATAAGAAGAAGGTCCGCAGATTCACCCACGGCGACTACTGGACCGACCAGGAGATGTTCGGGATGATCGTGGATGATTTTATCGCCCCGGACAAGCCGCTTGTGCATGAGCGGGATTGATGATGTAAAACGCGGCGTACCGTACCACCGGTTTCTGTACAATTGAGCCAATAAGGCTCCCGGCCTGAATTTGACACGATGTAAATACAATAACGGGCAGCCCGTTTCCTGTCAAACCACCCGTTTCCACCACATTTTACTTGATTTACACCATCTATCTCTGGTACAATCATTCAGGACTAAATTAATTGCGATAAATCATTCAGAGCAAGGATTTTTCAAAGGAGCACTAGAGATGAAATCGAAAGCTCTTTCGATTATGTTCGTGGTGATGCTCGTAGTATTCACATCGAATGCCAATGCTACGCATCCCGACGAACTGTATTACGGCGCCGACTGCGAGGGCTGGTCTTTCACCGGTCACTTCTATTTTGGCCAGGCGGCAACAGTTGACGTGTCCTACGATGTCGAACTTTATCAGGGCACCGAACTGGTTTACTCATTCAATGGATTCGAAACAGTGATGGCCACCACACCTGATTTTCTATTTTCCGGCATGTGGAACATGGAACTATGTGGTGATTATGTCGCCAAACTGCATCTGTACTTTGTCAGCTCCGAAGGTTATGGCAACCGGTACGGGGAAGTCGCCTTCACCTGCGAATGCAATGGTGGCGGCGAGTGCACCTTTACACCGGGTTTCTGGAAGAATCATCCGGAAGACTGGCCGGTAGAAATGCTGACCATCGGTGACGATAATTACACCAAGGAAGAACTGCTGGCGATCTTTGACTATCCCACCGTAGGTGATATAACGGTAAAACTTTTCCATCACCTGGTGGCCGCCAAACTCAACGTCCTGAACGGTTCTGATCCCGCTATCCAGGAATACATCGATATGGGAGATGAATTCTTCAGGAATTTCGCTCTGCTCAGTTTCCCCATGGGTGAAGACAAGGAAAATGCCGAATATATCAAGGATAAGCTGGAAGAATACAACGAAATCCCCTGTGAAGAAGAAGAAGAGATGGATCACGATTTCCTGATCAAGGATTCCGGGATCATCTCCTTCAAATCGGGCGGTGGAGAAAACACATCCTGGGGAGCGTTGAAAAAGATCCATCAGGATTAAACCGTCCGCATGATTGGCCCATCACGGCCATTGCGATAGACAAAAGAACAGCGAGTCATCCGTGCTCGCTGTTCTTCTTTTAATGCCCATCAAGGGATCGCCCGGTTCATCTCCCAGTTGAGAATCAGCAGCTCGGCAGGAATTTTCGTGATCATCGGCCCGTCCATGATCCGGACATCGAGCGCCGCTGGAATGGTCATGGCTCCGTACAGGTTTCCGGACTTCGATATCACGACCCCCTCCTCTTCCAGCAACGGCACGGACGGTTCCAGTCGATCGATGAGATCCCGGCGCATCACATCGGCCGTTACCTGATCTCCGTAATCCTCGTAAAGCCCGATTGCCTTGATGACGTAGCCCGGGCGTGACTGATCGAAACGGATCGCGGCCAGCGAGAGGTGGAGCGGGATAATCCTCATGCCCTCGCTGCTGGCAACTGCTGCGCCTCTGTCAAGCGCTTCGGCGATCATAGTAGGCCTGGAAAGTGCCGAAAAGGCAATAATAGAACTAAGAAGCATAACGGAAGCCCAGTTTTTCCGGGAAACCGTTTTCCGGTTCGAAACCCGTCCAGCCAGGCGTACCCCGTTCAGCACCTGTACGACCCAGGCCAGGGCTCCCAGAACTGCCACAGCACTTGTAATGATCAATACGTACTCAAGCGTATCCGGCCTCACAGCAAAGGCACCGGCATATGCGTTGAAATTCCACAGCCATATAGCCTTCGAGAGAAAGAGCAGGGAAATAACGGTCACACAGGCCATCCACAGGAACACGGCCGCGTATTTAGAACGCCCGGCGACGAACAGCCCCATTCCCGGGCAGATGATGCCGAACAGGCCCGCGGCCAACGGCCTCCTGATCCAGTCGGGCGAGCGCCTCAACCTCGGCCCCTCGTAGCGCCCGGCGAGAACGACTGCCCTCGTCCACGCCGAGAAACCGGATATGACCGACACCGCCGCCGCGAGAAGTATAACGGCACCGACAGGGTTTTCCCGCGTGGACCAGCAGGAGAGCCCCATCCACATCCATATAACGATTATAGCCAGGATCACACTGAAGATGGAGAGCCCTACCCATAACCTGCTCCTGCGCCCCCTGCGGGTCGCGAGTATGGACAACGGCCCGGCGAGGTACGAGAAAACCAGCGAAATACCAGACTGCCTGTCGTTCGTCCGCACCCGTGACGTTCCCTGGCCACTACGACCGCTGTTTCCTGAGGGCCGGAGATACTCAGGAAGTTCCTTCCCATCCTCCCCGGACGAAGAAGACATATCGACACTGACTTTCTGATCCACAGGATCGATAACATATACCTTGTTCGTTCCGTTCATCGCTTCTCCCTCTGTTGTCGATCTGCTGCCGATAACGGATTAACGGCAGAATTCAATATCACACGGAAGATAATTGCTCAAAAGCAACACTGGCAAAGAAGGATTTCTGCAAGTTCCATACCCGGGGCGGGCGTACACAAATCAGGACAGGAACTATCGTAAACAGCGACAATAGTACGGGTAAAAACAGGAAATCACAGGACACTTCAGGACCGGTCTTTTTTCGGGTCCTGGAATGCGGGATCAGGCAGCAGAAGACAGGAAAGAGTATCCTTTCCTGCAACTCCGTCTTCTATTTCGCCCGCTCAGGTGAAACCCGTGCTCAAGATGCTGGTATAGCCAGATTGGTATGATGATAGATTCTTCTTGTTTTGAGAGATGTGCCTGAAAACAAACCATAGGACTCACTCGAAATACTCGATATCGAACGTCCCGGAAAAATACGACACTCCAGTGGCGCTCGAAGAATTGCCGGTGCTGCCAAAACCTGGATTTAACTTTATACAAAACACGGGATTTGTGGTATAATTCATTTACAGGCTGAAACAATCTTCAAGGGGAACTTTGATCGGCTGGAGGTGACGGGATAACATTTTCGCGAATATCAAGACCAGGCTTATTCACAGGGGGAATAAGATGAACAGGGCAAGACACGTAATAATCGCTGTTCTGCTCCTTGCCGTTATGGGCTTATGCATTCCTGAAACAGCTGCCTGCATACCGCACATCGGAGTCTATTTCGATAAGGAGCTTTCGTACAGGCCTGTTCCATTTGTACCGTTCGAAGCCTGCCTCTATATCAGTGAATACGATTATTATATAACGGCGGTTGAATATCGGGTTCCGTTTCCGGATAATTTCTTAATTCTTCTGGGAACTTCCTATCCTCCCGAAATGTCGATCACTCACGGCGATCCTTTGACCGGCCACTCGATAGCCTTCTGGCCGCCGCTTAACGGGTATTCCGGGCCGCAGATATTATGCACATATCAATGCATGACAATATTAAGCTGTGATGATTGGGGCTATACCGATTACCCGATAACAATCGAACCTCACCCCGATTCCGGAGAATTGAGAGGTGCTTACGCACCTGACCACGATTTGTTCGATATATACTCCATGACAAGCTATTTATGCCCCAGTCACTGGCCGCCTCGACTGGACTGCGTGGAAGTTCTCACTCCGAAAAATCTGAAAGCGTCTTTCGACCAGAACGTCTTTAATTTTAATACAATATATGATGATTATTTCTGGGTATACAGGTCGGATGATCCTGAAGATTCCATAGCAGTCACGGCTGCCACCAAGTTGCCATCTTTGTTTGTTGACGGCAATGCCGATTTTATGGTCTACCTGGAATCGCCTATGGAAGAAGGCGTCACATATATTCTTGAAGCGTATGCCTGTTTCGAGTGCAACGGATGCGCTTTTTCCCAATATGAGTTCACATTCGAAAACGGTTTTACCGACAAACCGGACCTGTCTGTCACTTACCTTCTCAATTACGATCTCGGATTTGGTTATGATCTCTTTTTTGCGCGGGATGATTGCGGACCGTTCGAATTCGATTTCAGGGTACTGAATGCAGGTGCGATCAACGCGGGCCCCTTCACCGTTGGAATATCTATAGGGGATTACGCTGTACCCGGATCGGAGATTGTCGTCGAAACGATATCGTATGACGGCCTCGCAGTCGGGGAGTTCATATACGAGACTGCCAGCATTTCACTCCCTGAAGGATTTCTGCAGTACCGCAACACTCTCATTGTGAAGGTGGATCACTTCGATGAGGTCGATGAATGGACCGATTCGAACAACGAGCTGTCCACATGGTTCTACTTCAACGATTATAACGCTGAAATAGTATCGATAACCGACGTCCCCGATGATTACGGTGGATATGTCGAGATGGTATTTGATCGATCGCCCGCGGATACCGATCCGTCCGGGAGCGATTACTACAACATCCTCCGGCTGGACAAGTCCGCACAGGAATGGAACCTGGTCGAGGAGTTCAGCGCGATCGGCAATTCCATCTATACGGTCAACCTCCCGACAGCTGTGGATTCTTCCAGTGACGTAGAAGACTACTGGTCCGTGTTCAAGGTTTTGTATGGACGCTATGGATATCATTACATATCCTGCCCCGATTCCGGGTATTCCGTCGATAACCTCGGCCTCATCGCCGTGATGCTCGAGGAGAGTTCGGCGATGTATGACGACTCCTCGATACGTGTCTCATGGAAATTATATTCTTCTGATGAAACAGAACCTCGGGATATCGCTTTTTTCGTCTCCAGAAATGAATCGGGCGACGCATTTGCCACCTTGACTTGCAGAGTAATCGAGCATGGACCGGGCACGTATTCGATCAGCGACTTCGATATTGAACCTGGCAGGGAATACCGGTACAGGATCGAATATATCGAATCAGGCGGCAGGCACCTGCTATTCGAGACGGACAGAATCGCTGTCCCGGCAACGCCCCTCACTCTCGATCAGAACCGTCCAAATCCGTTCAACCCCTCGACAGAGATCAACTACTATCTGCCGGAGACCGGGAACGTGACGCTTGAGATATTCGACGTTTCAGGACGCCGCGTACGAGTGCTGGTAAGTGGTATCCATTCTTCAGGAAAATACCGGGCGGAATGGAATGGCTGTGACGACTCAGGTTCGCGGGTCGCATCCGGCGTATACTTCTACCGGCTGAGGGCAGGAAAGAAAGTTCTTACGCACAAGATGGTGTTGATGCGCTGAAGATCGTGCAGCAGGATCGGTTATATAAAAACCGTTCACGTTGCAAACGGAGCTCGTGAAAAAGGACTGGATGGAGCCGCCATGTAGCGCCTGGTGGCTCCATTTTCATGATACCAGGCCCCGGCCCCCCCCTCTCGAAAACCATGAAACAAATGAACTCGTCAAACGTAGATGTATTATATGAACAAAGTACCTGAAGGGAGAGTGGAATGAAGAAAATTACATTGATCACATTGTCAGTATTCATGGCCGGGCTGTTGCTTGCGATTCAGGCTCCTGCCGCGAGTAAGCGGTCGATTTCGAGGAAAAAAGTCGTCGAACAGGTATTCGACGTCAAGGAAGGCGGAAAGGTCGAGCTCGACATCGATACGGGCGGAGACATATACGTCACCGGATGGGATAACGATAAGATCGCCGTCGAGGTTGTCATCGAGGGAAGAAACTGGGAAAATGTCGAAGTCGATTTCGACAAAACTCGCTCGGGCCTGAAGATCGACGTTTATTTCGACAAGAAGCTCAAAAGGAACCGGGTAAACAACAAGATACACCTCAAGGTGCCCGAAAAGTTCGATATTCATTTCAGCACTATGGGTGGCGACGTAAAGATCGAGCAGGTCGAGGGCAAATTCACCGGCAAGACCATGGGCGGCGACATGAAGTTCAAGAATCTCAAGGGGTTCCTGAAGGTCACAACCATGGGCGGCGACATCCAGGTAAGTGATTCCGAGCTTGACGGAAACGTTAAAACTTACGGTGGTGATGTGAGGATCGACGACGTCGAGGGCGATATCAGGGGAAGCACGATGGGCGGCGACGTCCATTACAGTGGAGTAAAGAAAGGATCGAAGAAAAGATCCAAAAGTGGCTCCTGGGACGACGATGAAGACGATGAAGTGAACATCTCGACATTCGGCGGCGATCTCGACCTCGATTACGAGGGCAAGGAAATCAAGGCCAGGACATTTGGCGGCGACATCAACGTGGCCAGGGCAGAGAAGGTCAAGGTCATGACGATGGGTGGAGATATCGATATTGATCAGGCTCCGAAAGGCGCCGAAGTCCATACGATGGGCGGCGACATTACGATCAACACCGTGGGTGAATTCGTCAAGGCGAAGACGATGGGTGGAGATATCGAAGTAAAGGAGATCGACGGATGGGTCAAGGCAACCACCATGGGTGGCGATGTGATCATCAGGATGGCAGGTAACCCCGATCACGGCAAGCACGATGTCGATATCAGCTCGATGGGTGGCGATATTGAACTCTACGTCCCGGACGGGCTTTCTATGGAGTTCGACATCGAGATCTCCTACACAGAGAAATATCGTGGTAAGTGCAGGATCGTCTCCGATTTCCCGATCGAGATCGAGGAAACGAAGGAGTGGAAACGCAAGTGGGGACAGAAGCGCAAGTATATCTACGGCACCGGCGATTACAAGGGCGGAGAGCACAAGATCAAGATCAGAACGATCAACGGTGACATTTACATCAGAAAGAATTAGAAAACAATTCTTACCGTAGCAGCGTGCAGCCCGACCAGGGATCGAAAATATCTGTCTATCTGAGCAATATCATTTTTCTGGTATTGACTCCGTCAGCCGATTTCAGCACGCAGAAATAAAGTCCGCTGGCAACACGGTTTCCACTTCCGTTCATCCCGCCCCACCTTGCCCTGTAAGTCCCCGGATCTTTTGATTCCCCGTCGATAAGAACATCAACCCGTCTCCCCACGACATCGTAAATGCTCAGGGTGATCTTCGTCCTGGCTGAGACCGTGTACTCACTTGTTTTCTGATGCTGCTTGACGGTACAAAGCGTACTTTTTATACTGGCACCTGGTTGACAAAACGACTCAGTGTTATTGTTATGGGATGAAAGGTAGAAAATGAAATCTGAATTCCTTCAACCGGCATTCCTGGTATTTCTCGCAATCATATTCACTGTCGGGCTCACATTCGCGACGGTCGAACTTCCGTACCGAATCGATCAGATCCTCCAGGATAACGTCGCAACGCCTGATTTCGACTCACAGGTGGACGAAACAAGCCGGCTCCAGACGGAACTCTTCATCGACCATTACAATCTGCGAGAGACAGGTTATATCTCGTTCACAGTGATGATCCTGCTTTTGATCATAGGGTTCTCCACGCGAAGAACGGGCCTCGCTGCGGCCGGAGCGTTCACCTTCATGCTCCCCGTGTTCGCGCAGTTCGCAGGAGTCATGTTCTTTCTTTCAGGGCTGGGGGTGCTTAACGTCCTCTGGCTTCCCCTTCTGGATATTTCATTTGACCTGCAGCGGCTGGGAATGGTGATCCACGCTCCGTACGATTTTCTGATATGGTTGTCAGGCAAGGCAAACATCACCTCCTATTGGTATATCGTTTATTTCTTCATCGGAGGGGGACTGCTGATCTTCTTCCTCGGAACCTGCGCCTGGCTATCCGCGCGCGCCGGCAGGAAACAGGTGGCTGATTTCTGGATATACAGGTTCTCGCGCCATCCGCAGTACGCGGGCTGGATCATGTGGAGCTACGGCGTCTACCTTCTGCAGTTCAGGATGCTCTACCCGAAACGCTCCTGGGGAATCAGCGGCAGCCTGCCATGGCTGCTCTCAACAATGTTTATCATCGGCGTCGCTATGGCTGAAGAGATCCGGATGGTACGTCTTCACGGCGAGGAATACGAAAAATTCCGAAGGAGCACCCCCTTTCTCTTTCCAATGCCGCGATTCCTCAGACGGCTCTTCGCGACACCCCAAAAAGTTATCTTTAAAAAGGATTTGCCCGGGCGAAGAAGGGAAATAATGGCCGTTCTTTCGATCTACACAGCCATATTGCTTGGTATTTCCGCTCTTTTCTACATGGACGGGGCCAGAAGGATCTCAGCGATGTTCATACCCGCTGAAAGCCTGAACATGGAGCTTTCAGAGATCGCGAACAGACTGGAGAAAGAAAACAGAAGACTGGCAATATATCACCTGGCGAACCGTCTTGAATCGTACGGCGAACCTGCGACGGACCATTTTATCAGATTGCTTGAAAGTGAACGGCAATCCGTCAGGATCATAGCCATCAAAGCCCTGGGCAGACTGCCGGGAGAAAATACCGTTCCCCGCCTGATAGAAGCGCTTGACGATCCTTCTCCCGATATTCGGTGGAACACAGTCAAATCGCTCGGGGTTTTAGATTCGAAAGACGCCGTGCGGCCGCTGCTCAAACGCCTCGACGACCCGGAGGATCACATTCAGCTGGCCGCGCTGAAGTCGCTCGCATGCCTCGAGGCTGATGAGATAATCGAAAGAACCAAACCGTACCTTCGCTCCGAAGCTAAATGGATCCGGTCCAAAGCGATCGACGCGCTCGGTATACTGGGCTCGGAAAAAGCCATCGACCTGATCCTGACAGGATTCAGCGACGGAGACGCTTACGTAAGACGCCGGTCAGTAATAGCACTGCTCAGGGCAGGATCAGACCGGGCATGCGAACAGCTCGAAAAAGCAAAGAACGATGACGACTGGGAGGTACGCGTCTACGCGTGCGAAGCCTCGAAACGTCTCTGTCGATGACTTGATTATTTTCGGGCAGCGTAATTGAAGTGATCGAAATATTTTCGCCAGAGGGTCTCCGAGGATGAATACCCGTTCGAACCATAGAAATAATCGACAAGTGCTTCCCGAACCCGCGCGAACTCTTTCAGCGTGGGAAACGAATCCGCCGCGTCCAGACTGAGATCCAGAAGCTCCAGCGCTCTGGCGGCAGCTTTGAGGCAGTATTCGGTCTTACCCTTGTTCCGCCAGTTAAGCGCCCGGCTGACTTCACTTCCAATATTGGCCATTTGCATCGAGACGGACATCTCTTTCCACCTGCCGGCGGCAAGATCCTTGTGCTGAATATTCATCTCGTTTCCTTGATTTTTCCCGTTCTTGCCGGTCGTTCATCGACCATTTCGCTTCACCCATTTATCGACCAGTTCAAAGATCATCTTCCGAATATCAGCGTCCTCTACTCCCCGGCTCATGTTTCCCTGCGAAGGACGCATGTTTATCATCGAGTCGAATTCAAGGAAATCATCGCCTTCCAGGAAAGGATAGAAGTTGATCCCCCAAAGGTCGCCCTGCGCGGAACCGTTCTCGAGAAGCAGCGCTTCCAGGTCGGAATGCATTTCCGCATCTATCGCGACCAGCCCCAGGCGAACATCGACGACAGCCTTGACCATTTCGCCGAATATGTCGGCGGCGATCTTTTGCAACTCTTCTATTGTCACTGGTTGTTCCAGTATCTGCATTCTGTCTCCCCATCCTGAAAGCCCACGAGTGAAGAAAACCTGACCCTGTCATGTGATAATAAGGGTTCGGCCCCGTCATTGGAAGTTAATTAAGATCCGACAGCTGCAAGCAAGAGTTTGGTTTTATAATTACAAACTAATCTACCTGCCTGATAAACGTATCATATAAGTATAGTATCGTGTCCTGTTATTATTATAAAGGGCCTAGCGCTCTTGTGGTGTTCTCTGGTAATAGCGAAATATCAGAAACCGGACGAGAGCAAACACCGGAACCATGGTGATAAGGAACGTCGGGAATCCCCCCTGGAACAGTTTCCACACAATCATCCCAATCCAGGTGAGGGCCACCAATATCAATGTTGCCCGGTTCGCCCGCAGCCAGGAAAACCGTTGCCGTTCGTCCATACGCAAAATATCCATCTCTGTGATCATCATCAAACCTCCTCATCAGAAACGAGATCAAACAGTTCGTCGACTTTCATTCCTAATTCTTTCGCAATCTTGAAAGCAACGAGGCTGGAGGGAACGTACTGTCCTTTTTCAATGGCCAGGATCGTCTGCCTGCGGACACCCACTCTCGAACCCAATTCTTCCTGGGTGAGGTTGAGCCTGGCCCGGTGTTGTTTGACATGGTTTTTCAGGTAAGCCATAATAAACAATATACTGGTTTCTGGACATATTGTCAAGTACACCGAACATTTTGTTTAAAATAACTAACATTTCAATAAATTACTAATCAGTACCCGGTGTTTTTTTAAAATGAACCTTTTAACTATTTCTTCAACCTGGCTTCGGCAAGAACGCTGTAAAGGACCGGGACGAGGAAGATGGTGACAAGCACGACCATCATGCCGCCAAATGAAGGATCTGATTTAGTCCGTTCCCGGTTAAAAATCATTGCCGCCGAAAAATCCGGCGGCAATGATGTAAGATGTTATTGAATAATCGCTTTATCGAAAGCTGTCGCTTGCTGCTTAATCGT
>CBDUUV010000074.1:0-13157 GCA_965370495.1 uncultured bacterium | reverse complement strand
AGGAACGGGCGCTAGCCCTTTTGTTGCCAGGGTCGCAAGGGAACTCGGCGCGCTTACCGTGGGCATCATCACCAGGCCATTTTCTTTCGAGGGGAAGCGCAGAGAAAAGCAGGCTCTCGAAGGTATTGAAGCTCTGAGGAACGAAGTCGACACACTGATTGTCATCCAGAATGACAGGCTTCTCTCGCTTGTACCGGATGACACACCGCTCTCCATGGCGTTTTCCAAGGCGGATGAAGTGCTGAATCATGCGACGAAAGGAATATCCGACCTGATCATGACTCCAGGCCTTATTAATCTTGACTTTGCCGACGTTCGTTCTATCATGACGGGTATGGGCGATGCGTTAATGGGCACGGGGACAGCAGAGGGTGAGAACAGGGCTATCGAGGCTGCAAGGATTGCTCTGAGCAGTCCGCTTCTCGATGATATTTCTATCAGTGGAGCAAAGGGTGTGCTGATAAATATCACAGGCGATGAAAACATGACTCTTCATGAGATCTCGAAGGCTACTGCAATCATAAGTGAGGAAGCGGGTGAAGATGCCAATGTGATTTTCGGCGCAGTAATAAACAAGGAGGGTTCGAACCATATTCACATCACTGTGATCGCGACCGGGTTCGAATCTCAGGAGAGAGAGATCATGTCGTCGTTCAACGCCAATAAAACTGTTTCTGGAATATTTGAAGGCGAAAGCCCGGTCGTGGAAGCCGGAAGGATGGTGGATTTCGATGAGAACAGGAATCTCAACCTCGTAGCAGCTGTATGCTCGAGCGAGGTCAACCTCGATATCCCGACTTTTCTTCGTAAGCAGCTGGATTGAAAAGAAGGAGCTTGCTTTGTCGATCTGGGGCAGGATGTTTGGACTGGAAAAGAACCCCGAGTACGAGCTTGGTATCAAGTATTTTAACGAGGGCAAGTACGGCCTGGCTGTTGAACAGCTTGAAAATGCTATCAGCGATCTCGGGCCCAGCGATCCTGTATATGCACTTGGGATGTTCTACGCGGCAGAATCCCATGTACATCTAGGTACGGCTCTTTTTCATTCCGGTGAGCTCGACAAAGCTTTTGATCATTTCAGCATCGCGATCAGGGAGAACCCGACATATCCCGATCTTTACTACCGCATGGCTGTTATCTATCATCAGAGGGGCCAGCTGGACAAAGCGATCGAAATGCTTCACGAGGCGGTCAATCTGAATCATGGTTATTTCGAGGCTGTCTGCTACCTTGGAATTATCCTTCATGAAAAGGATGAGATCGAGCGTGCGGATGATGTTTTCAGGCAGGCGCTCGAGATGGCATCGGAAAATCCGGGGCCGATCAGCAAATTCCTCAGCGACCATATGGCGAGCAGGGAAACCGATATCCCCCCGCTTGTCAGGATAAGGGAATATGTCCAGGTAGACACTGAATTCGATATGTGTCTTAAGGATGGAATAGAGGCTTTTAATACAGGTGATTTTACACTTGCTGTAGATGCTTTTTCAGAGGCAGCAGGGATTCACCCCGAATATGCCGATATCAGATTCAAGCTTGGGTTGTCTTTGCTCCGGAATGACAGGAGTGAGAATGCGAGGGAGCAACTCATCAAGGCTCTGGAGATAAACGAGAAATATACCGAGGCGCGTTTTTATCTGGGTGTTGCATATCTTGATCAGAAGATGTTTATCGAAGCTCTTCCCGAATTCGAAAGAGCCGTTTTGGAGCGTCCGGCGTATGCTGATTTACAGTGCTATCTGGGGGCAACACATTTCTATCTCGGAGAGCTCGACAAAGCAAGAGTAGCTCTAGAGCACGCGCTGGAGATTTCCCCTCACTACTCGAAAGCGGAATATTACTACGGGCTGCTTCTGTACGAATCCGGAGAAAAGGAAGAAGCAGTAAAATTCCTTTCGAACGGTATTCACGACCATGACAAACCGGGAAACGCTGATATAAGCCTGGCCCTCGTTCACCTCAGAGAGGATAACCTCGAAGAAGCCATGTTTGTTCTGAAGGAGATTCTTGAAACCGGGGGAGAGAGTGCAGATGTGCTCTATTTCATCGGGGATATCCATATGAGGCTGGAAAGGGTGGAAGATGCTGAGGAATATTTCCGCAAGTCATTGAAGATCAATAGCAATTTTATCCGAGCAAAAGAAAAGCTCGCGCTGATCATGATCAAACGCGGTGATTACCAGACTGCCGAAGAGCTTCTCGAAAAGAACGGAGATAATTTTGCTGATCTGTTCAAAATTATGGGTGATATTCAGTTCTATAAAGGATGCCTTGACGTAGCAGAGTCATATTACCGCAAGAGCCTCGATATCAATTCCGAATACAGTGAAGCGATTATTTCATTGGCGCTGACTTTGCGAAAGAAGGGGTCTGACGAGGAGGCCGGGGCCCTGCTCAGGAAACTCCTGGAGTTCGATCCGGAGAATGTGGTTGCCAGAAGTCTTGTTGGCGATGAAGCGATCAAACTGGATCGGAAGCGCTTGCTGTGAGGTCCTTTTGAGTATTCCCACCAGAAGCCGAAAACAAGAGTTCAATAAGGCTAAAGAGACTTTTCTGGAATCGTTTCCTGAAGTATCAAAGCGTGCAAGAGCCGTTTACATAGGATATCCCGCGAATTACAGAGTCGGTATGTCCAACCTGGGTTTCCACTTTGTTTTCGGTTCAATCGCCCGCCGTGGAGTCATGAGGGTCGAAAGGTTCTTTGCCGATACTTCCCCTTTGACTTTTGAGACCGGTGCCCACATTTCGGGTGCTTTTGCGCTTCTATTTTCAATTTCATATGAAGAAGATTATTTGAATCTTGTCAGGATATTGACAAAAGCAGGGATAGAACCTCTGAGAGAAAAAAGGAAATGCCGGCCGCTTATTATAGTAGGTGGGCCCGCCCCCAGTTCCAATCCATTTCCGATCGCTGACATTGTTGATGCTGTAGCTCTTGGTGAGGGCGAGAACAAGATTGATGAGCTTGCCAGTGTACTGGAAGATTTCAGCGGTAAAAACAGGTCGGGGATCACCGGGATACTGGCTTCCATACCAGGCATGTTTGTTCCCTCGATCACGGGAAGTGAGGCTGTAATTTCCCATGGAGAGTATAAAGGCCCTTTCCCGCATACGGTCATCCTGACACCGGATACGGTTTTTTCTGACACATTGCTTGTGGAGACAGGCAGGGGGTGTACTGGCAGCTGCGCATTCTGCATGGCGACATCACTATACAGGCCATACCGTCCGGCCACTATAGAATCAATCAGTGATCTATTGTTGAAGAGTGCAGAAAAGACGGGGAAGGTAGGGCTGGTCAGTACCGCGGTTACATCCCACCCGTATTTCTACGAGATCGTCGATATGCTTCTCAGGAACGATCTGGATGTCCGGTTCAGTTCATTAAAGGCCGAAGATATCGACGACAGGAAGGCGTGGTTGATATCAAGGACGGGTACACGAAGCGTCAGCATCGCTCCGGAATCGGGAAGTGAAGAAATCCGTTTCAGGTTGGGGAAGAGAGTTCGAAACGATGTATATATTGACGCCGTCAGAAACCTTGTTAAAAACGGAATCGTCAATATCGGATTATACCTGCTGATCGGATGCCCTGGAGAAAGCGAAAAAAGCATCGATGAGACACGTCACTTTCTCGCGAGAATAAAGGAAGCAGCCTCTGGAGCCCGGGTATCTGTTCATATTAATGTTCTGGTTCCCAAACCGTGGACTCCCCTGCAGTTCTACGCGATGCCGGTCGAGCGTGAGCTAGTACTTTCACTTAAATCGATTTTGGCAGTTTGCAGGGGACTTGGGTTGAAACCCGAGGCCAAGTCTGTTCGTTCTTCTATAAGACAGGCCCAGTTGTCCATGGGCGGTGTTTTGTTCGGCCAGGCGATAATCGATTACTGTCTCGGTGGTATTTCCTGGAAAAAAGCCATCAGGAACAATGGAATAGACCCGGCGTATATCCATGTAGAGAGAGGAACGACTGAACCGCTTTCCTGGGATATTCTTCATGGGCCTTTCGAGAAAAAAGGGCTGCTTGACAGGTACAGGCGGATAACTCAGCCCGGTCAGCGCTTAGTCTGAAAGCGGCTGACAGAACACCAGGATGGCCTGGTAAAAAAAAGACCGGAAAGAAGACTTTCCGGCCAAATCTATCCCTGAAGGAAAAAATTGTTATGTGGATAAATCTAAAGAACTTTCTTTGCTGCCCCACTTCTGATACACCGTGTGCAGACGTAGGCCTTTCTGGTTTTCCCATCGATCTCTACTCTGATTTTCTGAAGATTTGGAAGCCAGCGGCGTTTCGTCAGGTTGTGAGCATGACTGACGTTATTGCCGGTCATCGGTTTTTTTCCACATATCGCGCATTGTTTACTCATGACACAACTCCTTATATGTACAAAAGATTCTATAATTTAGAGGATTGACCGAAAAATGGCAAGCAATTTATGGAAAATGGGCTGAGAAGAAAATTAGCGCTTTCCGAAAGCAGCCAGTATGTCAAGGGAGTAGGCCCTTCGAGGCAAGTCCTTCTGTCAAAGCTTGGGATCAAGACAGTTGAGGATCTACTGCTTCATTATCCGCGCAGTTATTACGACAGATCCGCTCTAAGCAGCATAAACGGACTGGTTCCCGGTACGCAGGCAGGGTTTGTTGGTACAGTCCTGGCTGTTTCTCTGCGCAAGATGGGTCCCAGGCGCTCAATGCTGACAGTAGCTGTCGGCGATGAGACAGGGATAATCAACCTTGTCTTTTTCAACCAGCCTTACCTGGAAAAACAGTTTAAACAGGGCCTGCAGGTGGTTGCAAGCGGTAGTGTCCGTATGTACAGGAAGCAGAAACAGATAGTTGCTCCGGAGTACGAGATAGTTTCTGGAGAACTGGGCGAAGATCTGATCCATACGGGAAGGATTGTGCCTGTATACCCTTTGACAGCGGGGATTTCCCAGAGGATGCTGCGCAGGATTATAAAATCCGCGCTGGACAAGTATGATAGAAGTATCCCTGAGAACCTTCCTCTGCAGATAAGAAAGTCCCTGGGATTTCCTGCCAGGGGAGAGGCTTTGCACCAGATACATTATCCGGCCACATGGAATGATCTTGAGAAAGCTCTGAACCGGCTTAAATTCGAGGAAATATTTTTTCTGCAATTGCTTATCGGGCAGAGAAAAAAAGCTTTATCAGGAAGCAGGTCCAGGCCTTCCATGGCTCCGCCCTATAGACTCATGAGGAAGTTCCTTGATTCACTCCCCTTCGATCTGACGAACGCTCAAAAAAGGGTTTTGAACGAGATCGAAAATGATGTAAGCAGCAAAAGGGGTTTAGCAAGGCTTCTTCAGGGGGATGTCGGCAGCGGAAAGACTATTGTGGGAATCGCTGCTATGCTGATGGCGGTTGACAAGGGGTACCAGACTGCCATGATGGTCCCGACGGAGATACTCGCGCAGCAGCATGAGAAAAAGATCAGTGAGTATCTCGACCGGTTCCCGGTTAAGGTTGAATTACTGGTCGGCTCCATGAAGGCTTCAGAAAAGAAGAGAGTTCATGAGGGGCTCTCCGATGGATCGATAGACCTGGTAGTAGGTACACAGGCGCTCATACAGGAGGGGATCTCGTTTCATCAACTCGGGCTGGCAGTGATCGACGAACAGCATCGTTTTGGCGTGAAACAGCGGGCGAAACTGGGTAAGGGCGGCCTGGTTCCACATTTTCTTGTGATGACAGCTACGCCTATTCCGCGAAGCCTTGCCCAGACAGTTTATGGCGACCTCGATCTTTCAGTGATAGATGAACTTCCCTTCGGGAGAAGAAAAGTCCGTACGGAGATAGTGAAGTACAAGGGGCGGGAAAGTGTGTATGAATCTCTCAGAAATCTTTTCAGAGCGGGCAAACAGGCCTTTATACTGTATCCTATTGTCGAGGAAAGTGAAAAGAGTGACCTGAAAGCGGCTGTTGACGAATTTGAAAGATTACAAAACGAGGAATTCGCGGAGTTTCCTATCGGTCTGATCCACGGCAGGATGAGTTTTGAAGAAAAATCAAGAGCGATCTCGATGTTTCGTGACGGAGAGATCCTGGGTCTTGTTACTACAACTGTTATCGAGGTCGGAGTCGATATTCCCAACGCTTCGGTCCTGCTTATCAATCACCCGGAGAGATTCGGTCTGGCTCAACTCCACCAGCTCAGGGGAAGGGTTGGCAGAGGTGGTAACGAGGGGATTTGTTACCTGATCATGGGAGAAAACGCGGAGCATGCTGGTAGCAGGCGGCTGGCCTTCTTTGCGGGAAACGATGATGGCTTCATGATAGCTGAAATGGATCTTAAACTTCGGGGTCCAGGAGAGATCTGGGGTGTGAGGCAATCTGGATACCCTACTTTTAAGCTCATCAATCCGTTGCGTGACAAAGAAATAGTCGACAGATCGTGGAAAGAGAGCAGAAGGATGCTGCAGGGCGACCCGGCGTTGCGGAAGCCGGAAAACAAGGTTGTTTCAGAATATTTTCAGAAGTATTATAAGACGAAAATGGAACTTGCCGACATTGGATAATCTGAAGTATCCGGAAAGGAGATACGGGTGTTTTCCAGAGAGGACGCAATGGTCCTGGTAAACAGGCATCTTACGAAAAAGAACCTTGTCAAGCATGTCTATGCCGTTGAAGCCATTATGAGGAAACTGGCCGTACGGTATGAAAGTGATAAAGAGGCATGGGGGTTGGCAGGGCTGCTTCATGATCTCGATTATGAGCAGACGGAAGATTCCCCCGAAAAGCATGGTTATATTACGATGGATCTGATCGCGGAAAAGGATATCTCTGAGGAGATTCGTCACGCTATCCTGGCTCATACCGGTCATACAAAAGCTGTCTCCCTCATGGACAAGGCTATATACTGTGCCGACCCGGTTACTGGCTTGATTGTTGCATCAGCACTGATGCATCCCACAAAAAGCCTGGCGGGCACTGACGCCGATTTTGTGGGAAAGCGCTACAGGGAAAAGAGGTTTGCCGCTGGAGCAAACCGTGAGGCAATTGCAAGTTGTAGTGAGCTGGGTCTTGATTTGCACGAGTTTCTGGAGATCTCGATCGATGCGATGAGAGGGATATCTAATCGACTCGGGCTTTAATGGTTCGGTGCCTGGCTTGCCTGGTAACCTTAAGGAGCGAACGGATGATCGTCACCTGCGATGGATGTCAGACGAGATACATGCTGGGAGATGAGAAGGTACCTGATAAGGGAATAAGAGTAAGGTGTCCCAAGTGCCTGTTTGTCTGGAGGTTGGTTAAAGTTTCGCCACAACCGGTTTTCGAGGTCAGTGGAAGCCAGTTTGTATCGAATACTCCTCCGGTCGCAGGAACGTCTGTTGCGGGTTGGGTAGCTGGGGAACAGAGAACAGCGGCTGTAATGGCACAGCCGGAGATCACCCCAACTGAGCATAATGTGGATTTTTCAAGGCCGGAAGCCGAAACGGTTCCAGAGATTGATGAGACACCCGAACAAAAGAAAAAGAGAGAACGCACCAAACGTTTGGCACGGGTCTATGTAAGTGATATACTTGTATACAATCAGGAAAAGAGGGACCAGGCCCTCTCGAAGGGGAAACTGATGACAGCTCTTGGACCAGAGATCAAGAAAGCCTGGGAAGCTTACAAAGAAAAGGTTGGCCCGGAAATCGTTGAATCAAATGATTATTTCCGCAATGCCCTGAATGAAATTCTTGCCGACGGGCAGAAAGTATTCTGATTGCGCGTGTGAAAAAACAAAGCTTATACATATTAAATATGGCGCCTGCCGTCTATTGCGATTTTTTTGGTGATTCGTGTTTTTCTGAAAACATCGATGTAAAGGTCTATAAGACCTACTCGAGGTTTCTGAAAGGGCTGCAGGCAATAAAGGGTGATTTATCACCAAATATCCTGTTGTTTCTCCGAAAAGGGAAACTTGATCCCGTCAGGGCCCGTCAGCTCAGGCTGGCCCAGATCTTTTCCCCGATGTATATCATTACAGACCAGTGTGATGAAAAATCATACCTGATGTACCTTTCAATGGGGATAAACGGTATTGTCACGCATCCTTTCAACAAAGTGGATGTACAGTCAGTCCTGAATGGAAGGGAAACCCATGGTATCCCTTTCCCGCGTAACAATGAACTTATCAAGGAAGGCCAGGTACGCCTTGAATTTCTGGTTCCAAGCAAGTTATCACGGATAATTGGAGTTAATCGACTTGTTTCCTTCCTGGCGGCTGAATTCGGGTTTCCACCGGAAGAATGCAGGGTCAACCTTCCAATGGTTGTGGACGAGGTACTGAGTAACGCTATAGAGCATGGGAACAACGGAAACGAGGATCTCAAGATCCATGTAAGGATCTATATCAGTACGAACCGGATAATTATCCAGGTTGAGGACCAGGGAGAAGGATTTATCCCAGAGGATATCGAAGATCCACGGGACCTGGAAAATATCTACAAGGGGTCCGGAAGAGGAATATTCCTGATGAAGGAATTGATGGATAAGGTATCCTTCAGAAAGGGTGGCCGTCTTGTAGAGATCGAGAAGCTTAATCCCCTGAACATGTAGTCAGTAATAAAATCTAACAGCTGTTGTGATTCCAGGGAAGTTCGTGAGGCGGATCTGTGAACAGCCGGGCAGCTTGAGCAGGTTTTTCTATTTTTCTCCCCATTTTTCACGGGTTATTTTGTCCAGAAGGCCATCTATCTGGTTCTTGATGCGGTCGTTTTGATCTGGTTCGAACAGAACCTTTTTAATCCTGCCTTCTTTGTCTTTTTTCACATACCTCAGGGCTTTGATGTTTTCGAGGGGGATCAGGATATCTTTGCTGACCCTTACATCAATACTCTTGTTATCGAGGTTTTTGTCGAGGCTATTGAAGGGGTGCATGCCCATTCCCCATCCATGTACGAACATGCTGCAGATGATCGCTCTGAATGTGTTTTGCCTCTGAACCGTATCGAGTTCGAATGTTTCCTGAAATTTGTCCATCATCCCGTCGATAACAATCTGAAGTTTAATTAGAATACCCTTCTTTGGCTCTGTATTGAGTAGTCTGTGAAATACTTCTTTTAAGATCCTCTCCGTGATTTCCATTCTGCCCCCCGTAAAATATCCTGCGCGTAATAACTGAAATCCAGTAATAATAATCTGGAGGATATAATAAGCAAAAACAGTACCAATGCGGGATTACCAGTGTACAAGCAGTTTTCGGTTTTCTTACAGCCAGATGTTCGGAAAGATATACGTGAAGAAGTTTCCACCCGTTAACCGATATGACAGAAAATGGCATATTTCTGGCTCGAAAACAGAAAGACATGTATACAGGAGGATAAAGATTGCAGCTTTCAATCGAAATCACGGTTTTCATGCAAAAAGCGATTTTCTACGTGAGCAAGCTGATGGCAGCACGAGGTGTCCTGGAGCTTACGGATCGAGCGTTGAACTTCGAAGTGTCTTCCCTGGACGCATCGTTCGGCATCAAAAACGTGGCAATCGATCTTGATAATGTTATAGATATAAAAATCGAAAGCGGGGATCTCAATCCCAGGATCGTTTTGATCACAGAAACAAGGAAGTATGAATTTGTTCTTTCCGGCGGGCAGGAACTCTATGACAGGTTGAGAGATGTGGTCAGCAATCCAAATATAATGTCATATTCGGACAATAAAACGGAGTTTAGTCTCAGGTGCGCGTGCGGCAAGGATGTTAACAAGGATTATAGTTATTGTCCATGGTGTGGCGCCGAAATGTAATTGTGTCCTGAATCTGGTATTTTTCATTTGTCTTAATCCCTTTAATTTATTACATTCATTTCAGATGACCGGCTGTTCTGTCATTTACAGGTAATATCCAATACCCGTCGAGGAGGTTCAGATGAAGCGAGTTAGTGTGCTGGTAACGATCAGTACGATATTGTTGATGCTTGCGGTCGCCGGGTGCGATGATACCGAAAGTTCTACAGAATCCGGTTTTGCTCTGACGACAACTAATTGCAGTGTTTTTGGTATTCAGGTATCTATAGATGGTGAATATCAGGATTTTGCTTCATCGGAGGAACTGCACTTTTTCCCACTGCCTCCCGGTACATACGATCTCTATGCCCGCAGTAATATATATATCGATGATGGTGATTACTTCTTCTGCTGGACGAGAGAGGTGACAATCTCCAAGGGGAAGGTCACAGGGGTCGTTCTGGATTGTACCGATGCCAGGTGTACGGACGACTAAGCGTATAGACGTTTTTGATTCGTTGCTGTAAATCGCACTTTACGAAGCTCTTTCTCATTTTTGCGGGGGAGTTTTTTTCATGCATTCTCATACTTTCGTAACTACTTATCACCAAACAATATAAAAAACAAATTGCTGAATATCAGGTGGCACATTACTTGCGAAACGCCTCTGATGTCGGGGTGGACTATTCATGATTCTAACGAAACACACAAACACCCTAGCTCAAGTGCCGTTAGTCTGCTCCAGGTTCTGCTTCCTTGTCTCTGCATCGAGTGAGCGGGATGGAAGCCGCCCCGACTGAAAAACAAGGAGATTCTCAATTATGGCAGTCTATAATTATGCTGGTGGAGAGATCAACGTCAAGATAGTTTACTATGGGCCCGGGGTCAGTGGAAAGACCACAAATCTTGAACATATGTACTCCAAGTTACCCAAGGAGAACAAGGGAAAGATGGTCTCGATGAAGACCCGTACCGATCGTACTCTTTTCTTTGATTTTCTTCCAATAGAAATAGGTGATTTCAAGGGGATGAAGGTCAGGTTTCTCCTCTACACGGTGCCCGGACAGGTCTACTACAATGCCACCCGCAGGCTTGTGCTGAAAGGTGTAGATGCCATTGTATTCGTAGCAGACACGTCACCCGGAAGAATGGATGAAAATAAGGAAAGCCTGGCTAACCTTAAAGAAAACCTTGACGAAATCGGGATTTCCTTATCCGAAGTACCCTGGGTAATGCAGTACAATAAACGTGATGTAGAAGGGTGTATCAGCCGGGAGGTCCTCGACAGAGAACTCAATACGAGGAATGTCGAGGCATTTGAGGCCGTAGCAACGACCGGCCAGGGTGTATACGAGACATTCGAGTGTATAGCCCGCAAAGTGTTTGTCACTTTTGAGGAAGGCTTGAACAGAACTGGCACACAGGAAGAAAACAGCGAAGATCCTTCGTTCAAAGAGGGGATCAATGTGGAAGTAGTCGCGCAGGGAGTTCCAAGGAATATTAGCTCAGAGACGGACGCGAGCGAGTCTTTAGGTTACGCAGAGGAGAGAGAAGAGGAGCACAAATCTGTCTCTGAGTTTGTAAATAATATGTTGAAAGAAGAAGACGAATCTGTATCGGACGAAGGAATCGATCCCAGCGATGCAGGCGACACAAGGGATAGTTACAAGGAGTTCGGCCATGTGGTTGAACTCGGCGGTGGTTCCAATGATGACGAGGAATGTGCTATGGAAGCATCTGTTTCGGTTGCAACCGAAGAAAAAGAGAGGGATTTTATAAAAGATCCGCTCGACAACTTTTCTGATGAATCGAAAGGAAGTGAATCGCCCGGGCTCGAAGAGGATAGTCTTACCGGGCCGCTGTCTTTAGAAAAACTTGTCAATGTACAGGTTGAAATGTCAGAGGAAGAAATCCGAACCCACATACCTGTCAAAATCGTTCTTAAAATTAAAGTCACATAGAACCACATCATGATAACTCGTAAAACCTGTAATGATGTCATGGACAATTCGTGATTTATTATGAGATCAGGATAATGTCCTGATCTGTCAAGGGGGGAGATATCAGCCTGATACGGTAATGTCAGTAAATTAGTACTTGACCGTTCAGAGAAATTTGTCGAAGATACTTATGGGAATTCGGACTGGGGCCCCGTCGTTTCACAGGGAGATAAGGTATGGTTAAAATACTCATTGTTGACGATGAAGTGAATGTCAGGATGCTCTACAGCGAGGAACTGCAGAATGACGGATATGATACCGTGCTGGCCGAGAATGTGAGTGAAGCTATTGCATCTGTCGAAAATGATGCCCCGGATCTCATAATCCTTGATATCAAACTTGGTAAAGAAAGCGGGATTGATGCGTTGGCCAGGATAGTTGAGGTTCGTAAGGATCTTCCCGTAATAATTAATTCTGCTTATTCCGTGTATAAGGATAATTTTCAGACATGGGCCGCCGATGCCTATATAGTCAAATCGATTGATCTTACTCCACTGAAGGATAAGATCAGGGAACTGCTGGAAAGTGCGAACCAGGCAAAGCAATAGTGGGAGATTATGAACAGGGTAACAATTATTACCATTGTGGTCGCCGTGATTTTTCCTGTCGCTGCCCTGGCTCAGGATAACTTTAGCAGCCAGAGTGTATTCGCCGATTATCTTGCTCCCGGACATTCAGAGACTTTTCTGCGGGTTCCGGGGCTTGATTTCAGCAGCTCTATGGGGTTCAGCTATTCTTCTTTCGGTAGTTACGGTTCGCAAGGGTTCGGATATTATATGGGGCACTTCAATTACAGCATAGGTTCAGACTGGTTGCTTAACTGGGATGTCGGTATCCGTTCCATGCTGACCGGGCCAGATGTACAGGAAAGCCCACAGTTCTTTGTCCCCAATTTTAATCTCACCTATTGCCCCAGCCGGAAATTTATGATTAGTTTCTCGTACAGGCAGTATCAGTATCCGATGAACCCGGCTTTCCTGCGGCGATATTAGCATTTTTCAATGCAGATCACGAATGTGAGAGACTTGGGTCTTGCCAGATTTTACAGAGAAAATAATCTGCTTTGTCTTGCCGCCCTTGGGTTCATCATGGGAATATAGTCGTCCATCTATTCCCTTGTCAGCACCTTTTTTTGTTCGATTGACTTGGCTCCTACAAGTCTCAGAGATCACCACTGGAATTGATATGGATCTTCTTTTGCCAATGCTTCGGTCCCAGACAATGCCACCGGTTCACCGATTACTTGATATTTTGCTTTTTCCCCCAAATGCGTCATACAATCCATGTTTCATTATTAATAGATGGATTTATGCGTTTTTGATTCGTGAATTTGGTTAAGCGATTCCCATATTTTCCACAACTTTTTCCAAATTATTTTAATCCTTTTTGGTACACATCTCTGATCAAGTCCAGATCTTTACAACTT
>CBDUUV010000073.1:0-13290 GCA_965370495.1 uncultured bacterium | reverse complement strand
AAACAGCCTCCCAATTTACGGGAGGCCGTTTCATGTGTACTGCTGTTGCGGCCGGATTGCTCTGGCCGGATCGGAAAGAGTCCCCCCTGTCAGGGTTGATCATCCCTTCAGCGTCATATCGATGATCTCCGCAGCCTTGTCCAGCTCTTCACGGCTAACATTCAAAGGAGGACGGAACCTTACTGTCTTCGGACCGCAAGTAAGAGCGATCATCCCGTTATCCATGCAGCCATTTACAAACTTGTCCCTGCTCTCTCCGTCCGGACAGTCGAAAGCGCAGAAGAGCCCGAGCCCACGGACATTTGAAACCTTGTCCGGATACCGCTCCTGCATAGCCTTCAAATGCCCCTGGAGAAGTTCTCCCATCCTAGCGGCATTTTCTACAAGATTTTCCTCCTCGATAACCTCAAAAATCTTCATCGCTCTGTACATATCAACAAGGTTACCACCCCAGGTGGAGTTGATCCGGCTCGATACCTTGAATACCGAGTCAACCTCGTTGAGCCGATCACTCGCAGCGATACCGCATACCTGTGTTTTCTTGCCGAAACAGATGATGTCAGGTTTAACATCATAGTTCTGATATGCCCACATCTTGCCAGTCATACCTGAACCCGTCTGGACTTCGTCAAAGATAAGGATAATTTCGTTCTCATCAGCAATTCTTCTGAGCTGGTGAAAAAACTCTTTGCGGAAATGGTTGTCTCCACCCTCACCCTGGATCGGTTCGATAATGATCGCGGCAATATCATCGGGATTATCGGCAATGGCCTTTTCGATCGAATCGATCGCTCGTTTTTCGGCCGCTTCGATCTCTTCGAGATGATCCTCTATCGGAAAAGATACCTTCGGATTTTCTATCCTCGGCCAGTCAAATTTCGGAAAGTAATTGATCTTGGCAGGATCAGTATTGGTCAGCGACAACGTATACCCGGTACGGCCATGAAATGCTTCACGGAAATGGATAACTTTCTGACCTTTTTCCTCCTTGATGCCTTTATCAAAATTCTTGCGGACCTTCCAGTCAAAAGCCGCCTTGAGGGCATTCTCGACAGCAAGGGCACCACCACTGATAAAAAAGAGGTTGGGAAGGTAATCCGGAATGGCGATACGGTGAAAAGTCGATACAAATTCTGCCATCACTTGCGTATAGATATCGGAATTCGAGACTTTATTGACCGCGACCCTGGAAATCTTTGTGAGAGAATCAACACTTGTAAGTGCGGGATGGTTGTACCCCAGTGCACTGGATGCGAAGAATGTGAAGAAATCCAGGTATTCCTTGCCTGTGAAAGCATCATAGAGCCATGTCCCATGACTTTTTTCCAGATCGAGGACGAAGGAATAGCCATCGACAAGCATACTCTTTTTGAGTGTCTTGTGAACGTCCTTGGGAGCGATGTTCATTCCGCTCATAAATCACCTCGCAATTCTAAGTTATTCAATGACAAAAAGATACACCACAAATCATACGCAGCATAAACAAATATATCCACTTTACCTGATAATTTCAACCTGTTTTATTTCTCTTTTGAAAATATTTTTCTGGTCCGGGCCAACCGGTAATAAAAAGAGGGCCCGATTCTGCGGCTGCAGTACAGAACCCGACCCAACGGAAACCCAGGAATAGGAACGCACCGGGACAGTTTTCCTGCACGCTCCCGTTCCTTTTGTGAGGTGTTCAAACCACTTCACGCTCCCGCAAATACCTTGTTGTATCTATTTCGAAAACTGCTTAAATCTTGCCCTTTTGTCTTCAGGCCAGAAGTTGTTTACCTTGACCAGCCTGGAATTCGCGTCGAAGATGAACTCCTTGCCATGTTCATAATATTTCCAGTGCTCCAGCACCCTTCCATACCCATTCACGCGGAGGCGGTGAATAGGATATCCGTATTTACCGTATATCTCGAGTTTGTCGGCTTTAAATCCGGATCTCAGATGGCTGCGACGCAGATACTTGCGCCCCCTCTTTCCTCGTCGGGTCGGAATTGCATTTGCTGTTGTAGCCAAAAGCGATGCAAGAGTCAAGACGAGGATCAAACGTTTGATCATTGTCCCCTCCCCTTTCTGGTGCGTATCCAAAAGCTGCTGTACTTGCGATCTTGCGGAATTCATTATACCATAAACTGCCCTATGATTTCAAGTAACTACGTGGAATTCCCTGAAATTTCCCGGGATTCCGAAAAGTTCCCCATTGTACCCCATGATTCGCAATAAAAAATGGTTGCCGACAGGTTTGTCGCATACTGAAGGCTGCCTGATTCTCTGGAAAAAACGTTGCCATAACGCCATTGTTTAATGTAGGTTATTTGCTGATATGTTAGCCGGAAGGCCCTTGAAATCTATTTATTATCATGGTGGGGGAAATACCTGCATGAGGCCGGAAGCATTGTACTTTTTTTCATCTTCAGTCAGGAAGCGTGATGGAAACTGTCAAACATGTGATCGACATCGCAGTCAAGTATATCTGGGAATTCCCCGAAGCAATGCCGTATTTCATCGTACTTCTTCTGGGAACAGGGATATTTCTCACGATCAGGATGCGATTCATCCAGCTCAGAAAAGTCTCGCACAGTCTCGCCGTGATCGCGGGTTACTACGATAACCCCAGGGACAAGGGTGAAATAAGTCACTTCCAGGCACTCACTTCAGCCCTGTCTGCGACAATCGGTATCGGTAACATATCGGGTGTTGCAATAGCGATCCATTATGGCGGCCCGGGCGCCATCTTCTGGATGTGGGTGACCGCGATACTCGGAACAGCCTCCAAGTTTGTGGAATGTACATTGAGTACACACCTTCGCAATATACATAAGGATGGAACAGTTTCAGGCGGGCCAATGTATTATATCGAAAGGGGGATGGGCAGCAATTGGAAATGGCTGGCGGTCATATTCGCCATCAGCGCCGTGATATCTTCTTTTGGAAGTGGCAATGCGGTCCAGGCTTTTACTGTCGCGGATTCGTTTAAAAGCGAGTTCGGCATACCGACCTGGATTACGGGAATTGCCCTGGCGACGCTTGTAGCCATGGTGATAATCGGCGGTATCAAACGTATCGGAAAGGTAACAAGCAAGCTCGTCCCCTTCATGTCGATCATCTATTTTCTTGGAGCGATCACTGTTCTGCTGCTTAACGCCCCAAAAATCCCGGGCGCCATAGGCACAATATTCGCCGATGCTTTCACCGCGAAAGCAGGTGTAGGCGGATTCATGGGATCATCGTTCATGTTCATGCTTCTCTGGGGGGTAAGACGGGGTATTTTTTCCAACGAAGCCGGGCAGGGAAGCGCCCCTATAGCCCATGCCGCGGCAAAAACCGATGAGCCTGTAAGAGAGGGCCTTGTCGCAATGGTCGGGCCCTATATCGATACCCTTATCATATGCACGCTTACCGGACTGGTAATAATCACGATGGGGGTCTGGAAAGAAAAGAAATTTGAAACGATCCCTTTCGATAAACAGGCGGAAATCCATGTTATACAATCTGACGGACTGGTTGAAAAGAATGGAAAATTACGTGATACAGACAGGATAACAGGCACCTTCAGTATCACAAGGGGAAGAACCGGACAAGTCGTGTTTGTGCGTAACCACAGCCTGATCGACGAACCAGTCATCCTGTCCGGCAATACACTCTTCACCGGAAATATCGCAGTCGCCGATAACGGCTCGATCAACTTCGAAGACCTGAATGGAGTCCCGATCTCCTCCTCCGAAATTAAGATCCAGGGGTATTTTCTTCAAAACGGATCGCTCTTGACAGCATGGGCGTTCGGAGCCGGCCTCGCCCCGATCGGAAGCTGGGGCAACTACATCGTAACAATAGCCGTATTTCTCTTTGCCCTGTCGACGGCTATCTCCTGGTCATACTATGGGGACAGGAGTATCGAGTATCTCCTCGGAACCTCTGCGATCATTCCGTACAGAGTCATATTCTGCATCATGCAGTTCGTAGGTGCTGTTTTTTCTCTCGAGATCGTCTGGGGCTTTGGCGATGCAGCGCTGGGACTGATGGCGATACCAAATCTCATTGCCTTGATAGCCCTTTCAGGTGTTGTAAAACACCTTACGGACGATTATTTCTCCCGGCCTCACAAGAGATACCGGAAATCCCTGTTTGACAGGAAATAAATGGATAAAAAGGGGCTTATCAAAAACCGAAAAAGAATTTCGACATATTTTTTAGATACGTAAACATGATACAAATAAGACATATACGGCACTATCGAAGTATAGCTGGGCTCGTGCCATTGACACACCATCATTTCGGTATATAATGTAAATGAGAGCTCCTGTTGAATTGGTGAAGCGAATGATTTTGGATAGAAAATCCGCGGGTTCAGCTCTATTAAGAGTACGCTCCAGAGTTATTCACCCCCACGGTTCAAACGGGGGCTTCCTTTTTTACCTGAAAAAACCCTCCGGAAAGAGTGCTTACCGAAGGGTTAATTTGTTTTTTTGTGCATACTTTTTACCGGCAGAAGGCTAATCCTCCCACCTGTCTACCTTGAAATCCTTCAGGTAGATATAACGCTTACTGGTCTTTTGGCGAGGATCTCTGTACAACCATTGTTCCGTCACAAATTCACCGATCTCGCTTCTCTTTATCTCGTCGGGATGTCCCCAGGATGCCAGGGCGGCATCACGCAGCATCGAATTAAACAGCTCATGTTCACGAATAGCTCTTGCTGTTTTCTTTCCAAATGCCCTGAGATCCATCCTGTACCTATAGTCCGGATTCTTGAACCACAGAACCCTGCTGAGTGCCTCTTCGAAAGATTCCACTGTCAAAGGCCTCTTGATATTAAGAGCGTGTCTTACGACCTTTCTCTTGGGGCCCCGGACAGCCACAGCTCCGTTCCAGTGCATATCGATGGTGATAATCTGGACCTCGATATCACGGTCAATGATAATATACTCTTCACTTTCGACCTGGCCACTCTTGATATTGATAAGCAGGGACCTCGTCCATGCTTTCTTTCCGATATATTTCTCTTCGAGCATATCCATATCCTGAATCGACAGGTCCTTGGTCTGTGTTTCGACTATTTTACATCCGGACAGCATCAGCGCCAGAAACAGCGCGGAACAGATATATACCCTCATGTGAGACACCCTCAATCCTCCTTATGAATCAAATCGTTTTCGCACCACTAAAATAGAGGCAAAACAGTATCAAATCAAGTTTTTTCTAGATAACTCCCTTCAGGTGTCTCAAAAGCAATCTCCCTCTGCCTGCATTTATGTCGATAGCAATAACATCCAGCCTGATCTCGCTGGATGTTCTTTCCGGGCGCTGCTTTGTCAGGTACACGTAAGCAGCTCTTTTGATATTCCTTATCTTCTGTCTGCTTACAGCGTCCAGCGCATCGCCATATGAATTGTTTTTTCTTGTCTTTACCTCAACAAAAACAACGCAACCCTCGTATGAGGCTATGATATCGATTTCCAGATGCCCCGCTCTGTAATTCTTTTCCAGAATACTGTACCCGAGAAGCCCCAGATATTCACACGCGATTCTCTCACCCGCCGCACCACTTGTATTATTATTTTTCACATCAACCACCCCACCCTACTGCTCACATATATTTTTTCACCTTAAAACTCTTCCTGTGGATACTTGTCCTTCCCTTCATCATTATCGCGTCAAGATGCTCTTTTGTGCCATACCCCTTGTTTCTGATAAATCCATAACCGGGATAATCGCCATCTCTCTCCCTCATAATCCTGTCCCTGGTTACCTTCGCAAGAATAGACGCGGCTGCCACAGAAAAACTCCTGCCATCTGCACCGGGCACCGCCTCGGCAACGTAAGAGATTTCAGGGAGCTGCAAACCATCGACTATTACGAGGCAGGGAGATACGACGAGATTTTCTACAGCTTCCCGCATCGCTTTCAGCGTAGCTTTGAGAATATTTGTACGGTCGATCTCATCAGGACCTACAATACCGACCGAAAACGCAGCACTCTTTTCCTTGATGATTTCAAAGAGTTCCTCGCGGACCTGTTCCGATAACAGTTTGCTGTCCCGTACCCTGGAAAGTTCCTCGCAGGGTTCACATATCACCGCGGCCGCCACAACAGGCCCGGCAAGCGCGCCTCTTCCAGCCTCATCCACTCCAGCCAGAGAACGGACGGGAGGTTTTTTCCTTTCACTATCGAACCCGACCAGATCTTCAAAGGAGGTTCGAACTGCGCGAACCATTATTTTCCTCTGTCTTTCCTCTCGGGAATCCGGGCAGCTTTGCCTTTTAACTTGCGCAGGTAAAAGAGTTTTGCTCTCCTGACCCTTCCTCTGCGAAGAACCTTGATGCCGGCCAGATTAGGCGAATGCAGGGGAAAAACGCGCTCGACGGCCACACCCTGGGCGACCTTACGAACTGTAAATGTCTCTCCAATGCCACCGCTCTTGCGCTGTATAACCGTACCCTGGAACACCTGGATTCTCTCCCGCTTCCCTTCAACCACCTTTACATCGATACGAACAGTATCCCCTACGCTGAAATCCGTTATGGAGTCTTTCATCTGCTTTGCTGAAATCCGATCGAGGATATCCATCTCTTCTCCTTTTCATAATTCGACTTACTATTTCATATTGTCTTTTTCACGAACCCGTCCCAGAAGATCCGGCCTGAAACGACTGGTTCGCTCCTTAGCCGATTTCCTGCGCCACTCTTCTATTTTTGCATGGTTCCCCGAAATCAGGACCTCGGGCACCTTTAAATTCCTGTATTCGGGCGGCCTGGTATAATAGGCAGCATCGAGAGAAAATTCACACTCAACACTGAATGAATCCGTATCTCTGCTGCGTTCGTCGCCGAGTACGCCCGGAAAATACCTTACAATAGAGTCAGCAACGACCAGGGCTGGAAGTTCTCCCCCGCTTACTATGTAATCGCCGATTGATATTGTGTCTGTAACCACCAGTTCCTTCGCCCTTTCATCGATACCCTTGTACCGGCCGCATAGAAAAACGATCTTTTCCTTGCCTGCCAACTCACGTGCCTTCGCCTGGCTGAACGGTTTCCCTGCAGGTGAAAGCATGATAACAGGAATTTTTCCCTTTTCCCTCTCACTTCTTGCCGATTCAACAGCTTCAACGACAGGAGGCGCCATCATAACCATCCCCGGTCCACCCCCATAAGGGTAATCATCGATACTGCGATGACTGTCCACGGCAAAGTCCCTGAGATTGACCACGTGATAACAAACATTTCCCTTCCTTGCCGCGATACCCAACACTCCGGTTTCGAGTACTCCCCCGAACAGGTTTGGAAAAATTGTAATAAAATACATCTCCATCCTGGAGCGCCTTCTACCACCTCAGGTCAAGCAACCCTTCCGGCGGATCTATCTCTATTACACCCTTTTCAAGATCAATCACGCGAACAACCTCCGGAACATTTGGTACGATATACCTTTCCCCATCTTTTTCAACGATAAGACAATCCTGCTGCGGACCGATCAGCATATCAACGACCTTGCCAACATGAGTCCCTTCACTCAGGTATACATCGACTCCCTCGACCTGGAAAGGTTTGAGTTCCTTCGGAAAAACCGAATCATCGACCACTCCCAGGGATACTTCCAGAACACTGCCAATGATCGATTCTGCTTCATTGATAGTCCCGATACCAGAGAGTTTCAAAACAAAGACATGCCGTTTTGCCCTGAACTTATCTACCAGTACATTCCTGCGTATTCCTTCCGGCGATACAAGCTCAAGCGGACTGACGCTCAATGCCTCCATCCAGAAATCGCGGCTGGGAAGTAATTTGACTTCCCCTTTGAGCCCGACCGTGTTCACAATCTCGCCGAGAAACACTGTCCCCGCCTGCATCAGGTTCTCATTCCCTGATCTCCAGAAGAACCCTGCAACCCATGCGGGTCGCGGCAGCATTGACCAGCGCGCGGAGAGCCTTGGCGGTTTGTCCGTTCCTGCCAATGACTTTTCCTACATCAGCTTTGTCGACGGACAGCACAACAATCGTAGTATCGTCACGAGTTTCCTCCAGCACCCTGATTGCATCCGGGCTATCGACAAGCATCTCGCATATCTTGTGAATCATTGTTTTTATCGGTTCAATATTCATTTATATCTGACTTCCTCTCGGGTCAGCAAATTATTTACCGGCAGAAAAAGATTTCCTGCCTATTTACCGTCCCCGGGTTCCCCATCAACCTTGGGTTTTTCTTCTTTCGGAGCTTCCTCAACTACGGGCTCCTCAACAGCCTCAGGAGCTTTGACAGGCTCCTCAACAACCTCAGGAGCTTTGGCGGTTTCCTCTTCAGCCTTCACCTTTTCTTCCTCTTCTTTTTTTGCCGCCGCTACTGCCTTCCTGGACAGCTTTACCTTCTCTTTGGCTTCAGCCTTGGGCTGCTTGGCTCTTCTTGCCTCAATCGCTTCATCAAGCTCGGATATCTTCAGCCCCGACTTGAGTAACTGCCACCTCTCGAGAAGCCCGACCCTTTTAAAAACATTGGCCGCACTATCGGTAGGAATAGCACCCTTATCGAGCCATTTATACAGTTTATCCTCATCGACCTTGATATTAGCCGGCTCCGTCATCGGATCGTAATATCCAAGCATCTCAATAAAACGGCCATCACGAGGGCTTCTCGCGTCCGCCACAATGATACGGTAGAAGGGTTTTTTCTTGGAACCCATCCTCTTCATTCTGATTTTTACCGCCAACACAAACCTCCGTTAAATACGTGCTAGACAAAACAATCAGGAAAATGGAAAGTTGGCAGGCATCTTACCCGATACCTTCGAAAAACGCTTCATCATCTTCCTCATCTGCTGAAACTGGATCAGCAGGCGATTGACATCCTGAACGCTTGAACCACTGCCGTTGGCGATCCTTTTCCGCCTCGACCCATCAATGAGCTGCGGGGTCCGCCGCTCGACCAGAGTCATCGACTGTATGATCGCCTCGATCTTTTTCATCTCCTTTTCGCCCACACCTGATGCCAATGCGCCTTTTGCTTTCATCCCCGGGATCATACCGAGGATCTGATCAACCGGCCCCATTTTCTTCAGCCGCTGGAGCTGGTCAAGGAAGTCTTCGAGGGTAAACGACTCCTTGAAAAGCTTGTTTTCAAGCTCCTTGATCTTCTTTTCGTCCAGAGTCTCCTGGGCTTTCTCAACAAGAGAGATAATATCTCCCATCCCCAGAATCCTGCCGGCCATCCGGTCGGGATAAAACGCTTCAAGATCTCCCGTTTTTTCACCGACACAAACAAACTTTATCGGCACCTGCGCCACAGAAGAAACCGAAAGCGCAGCACCGCCACGTGTATCCCCATCAAGTTTTGTGAGGACGACACCGGTAAAATCTATCTCTTTTTTAAACTCACGAGCAACATTAACAGCTTCCTGCCCCGTCATACTGTCAAGGACCAGGAGCGATTCTTCCGGCTTCAGGATATCCTTGATGAGGCTGAGTTCAGCCATCATCTCACCATCGATATGCAGCCTCCCTGCCGTATCGACGATAACGGTGTCGCAAAGCTGTTTCTTCGCCTCCCTGAGAGCCTCTTTTAAGATCACTGCAACAGGAACATCGGCACCCGGCGCGTATACCGGCACGTCGATCTCCCGGCCAAGAATCTCAAGCTGCCTGACCGCTGCAAAACGGTGTATGTCCGCAGCAACAAGCAGAGGCTTACGCCCCTTCTTTCTGCAATAGACGGCAAGCTTTGCAGTAAAACTGGTCTTACCCGCTCCCTGCAGTCCACAGACCATAACACCTGCCGGTGAGCCGGAAAGCCTGAATGCCGAAGGCTTCCCCCCAAGAACGGAAACAAGTTCCTCGTGAACAATCTTTATAATCTGTTGATCAGGAGTGAGGCTGTCCAGTACTTTTCGCCCCACAGCCCTTTCACTTACTTTTGCGACAAATTCTTTGACGACCTTGTAATTAACGTCAGCTTCAAGGAGCCCCCTGCGAACCTCTTTCATCGCGTCACGGATGTGGGCTTCACGCACCTTTCCGTGACCACGTAACTCCTTGAAAACACGGGCAAATCTGTCACTCAGGTCCTGGAACACCTGTTACTACTCCCAGCTCGTAAATGAAGAAAATAGCATGATTTTGTTGCCCAGGCAAGCGAAATCAGTCTCTAAAGCAGCTCCCGGGGAGCCCAGCCCCCCCCAAGGAAAAGTGGAAACCGCCCCGAAAAAGGGTCCGGCAGGTATCTGAAATCAGCCTCTGATAGAATTAATCGCCGAAATATAATCACTACTTTTAAATATTGCAGTCCCCGCAACGAGAATCTGCCCACCGGCATCCCTTACGGAAGAAGCTGTTTCTGTGTTTATGCCACCATCGACTTCTATCACCAGATCGTATCCGTTCTTTTCCCTGAGATTCGCCGCATCTTCGATCTTTGAAAGGACGCTGGTGATCAATTTCTGCCCACCTGAACCGGGAAAAACAGTCATAACCAGAAACAGGTCTATTTTGTCCAGCAGGTTTTCCACGTCGGACAGAGGCGTATCGGGATTGATTGCTATCCCCACACCACACCCTTTCTTGTGCAACCGTTCGATGATCTCTTCGTGCCCCGTCTCTATCGCCTCGAAATGGAATGTGACAGCCGAACTTCCGGATTCCACGAAACTCTCTATATATTTTCCAGGGTCACTTATCATAAGATGCGTAATAAGCGGGATTTTCGCGATTCTGGAGATCGCTTCAACTATCATCGGCCCAAACGTGATTTTCGGAACAAAGTGCCCGTCCATTATATCAAGATGCAGAAAATCTGCTCCCGCATCTTCAACACGGGAAATCTCATTTTCCAGCCGTGAAAAATCAGCCGAAAGGACCGACGGCGCGACCGCGACTCTGCCCGGATCATTCAACCGTGGAAACAACAAGTTCAACGGTTCCCCCTTCTTTTATAGAATACCCCGCCAGCGGGTTCTGCGAGAGAATCGTGTTTGGGAACTTCTCTTCATCCCTCCTGCTGACAACCCTTGTCACATGAAATCCGCTTCTCTCGAGCCTTTCCTTTACGAAAGGAAGATCCCTGCCGACCAGGTCAGGCATAAGGTACACTCGCGGTTCACCTGTCATCGATAACAGGATATCTACCCTGGCGCCGTTTGGTATTCGTACGCCCGATGGAGGACTGGATGAACAAACCCTGTTTTCACCCTCATCGCTGGAGAATATCCTGACTATCCTGCCTTTTTCCAGGC
The DNA here is from genome assembly GCA_965370495.1 of uncultured bacterium. Taxonomy (GTDB): domain Bacteria; phylum Krumholzibacteriota; class Krumholzibacteriia; order Krumholzibacteriales; family Krumholzibacteriaceae; genus Krumholzibacterium. Next base: position 2,078 of record CBDUUV010000073.1, on the reverse strand, counting down.
GGGCGTCCTCCAGCATCAGCTCTGCCTGCCTCAACGATACATTCGTCAGTTCAGGGACTTCCTCCGTCTTCCTTCCCGAACTGACAAGGATTTTTACAGTCCTCTTTCCTTTAAGGCTCTCTCCATATCTGGGTATCTGTTCGATGATCGTACCCATCGGGAATTTCCCGGAATACCGCTCGCCAATCACCATAATCCCGAGCCCTTTTTCTCCACATACATCCTCCGCAGGCTGGACCTTCATGCCAATTATATCAGGAACGATGACAACATCCCTCCGGCCGACAAGCACCGGCAACACCACAAAATTAAAGATGATAATGCCTGCGATAAATGCACCGGTTATAACAAAGAAGTAAAAAATCGCCGGATGGTATCCTTTTTTCTTTTCTTTCTCCACCATCACGTTTTCTCCCCGAACCGCTCTCCAGCCGTTATCTGGTAACCCCTTAGAAATTCACCTGTTTCCAGAACTTTCCTGCCTTGAACCTGCAACATGGTAAGCCTCACTGTACCACTGCCACAGGCAACGACAAGGTCTGTTCCACCTGCTCTTACAATACGCCCCGGCTTGATATTTCGCTGGATAATATCGCAGGGTTCGGATCTATGCACTTTAAGATACCTGCCTTCATAATATGTGTAGCTCCCGGGCCAGGGATTCATTCCCCTTATATGATTGTGGACTTCAAGCGCTCCTTTTTCCCACGGGATTGCCCCGTCTTCCTTTTTCAACAACCGTACCCTGCTTACACCCTTCTCCGGCTGATCCACCGGGGTCATTCCACCAGCATCCACACCTCTCAGTGTTTTCAGCAACAGGCCGGCTCCACTCCCGGCGAGCCTCTCAAAAAGCATCCCCGCATCTTCCATGGGATCGATCGGTTCAACACTCTGCATGAATACAGGGCCTGCATCGAGTTCCTGCACCATCCTCATGGTGCTGACACCTGTAAATGCCTCTCCGTTGACTATCGCCATATTGACAGGGCTGGCGCCCCTGTAGGCCGGAAGAAGAGAAGCATGAACATTGATACATTCTTTGGCGGGAAGCGCCAGGACTTTTTTTGGAAAGATAAGTCCGAAAGCAACGACAACAAAAAAATCAGCGTCATGGCCTTTAAGAAGGTCCACGATATCGCCTTTTTTGAAACTGCTGACCACCTCTACGGGAAGGCCGCTTTCTTCCGCAAAGCGGCGTACCGGTGTGGGAGTGTTTGATCTGCCTCTTCCGGAAGGCCTGTCGGGCTGGGTGACCACCAGAACCGGACAGTATTCTGTAGAAACAATCGCTTTCAGCGAAGGAAGCGCAAAATCGGGAGATCCGAAAAATATCACCCTCGGCATCCTGCTACTCCTGTCTTCCACCCCTGGCCAGTTCCCTCAGTTTCCCCCTGATCATCGCCTTCTTGGCAAAAGACAACCTGTCAACGAAAAGAACGCCATCGAGATGATCGATCTCATGCTGGACTATCCTTGCCACAAGGCCATCGCCCTCGAGAACATGTTTTTCACCCTTTTCGTCCTGGTATTCCAGGGTAATCGCTACAGGCCGGATCACATTTCCCCGAATCCCCGGCACACTGAGACAGCCTTCTTCGAAACTCCCGGTCTCTTCGCTGACCGACACGATCTTTGGATTGACCAGTTTCAGCAACTTCCCACTGTCATCGGGGACTGGATTGACCACGGCAATACGTTTCAAAACACCGACCTGGGTAGCAGCCAGCCCCACACCTGACTCGGCAGCCATAGTCTCAACCATATCATCGAAAAAAGAGACAAGCCAGTCATCGAACAAATCGACTTTTCCGGATTTTTCCCTCAGGATCCTGTCACCGTATATCTTCAGTTCCATGCTGGACATCAACTTGCTTCCACTGTGCGGCAGGAAGCCTATTCACCCCTCTTTTCAATCACGGTGGCTATAGCGCTCTTTATCACTTCGATCTTGACTTCATCGGCGATCTTCAAGACCACCACATGTTCTTTGGAATCTACAATGGTCCCGTAGATACCGCCGTTTGTCACCACCTTGTCTCCCTTTCGAAGATTGGATAGAAGCGCCTGATGATTTT
>CBDUUV010000072.1:0-13427 GCA_965370495.1 uncultured bacterium | reverse complement strand
AAATGATTGAAGCTGTTTGAGGATTGAGACCGGCAGATAAACGATACGGTTGATACTGTGTTACTGAAAGGATGGTGAATGATGGTTCCTGAAGAATGTTTGTTCACTGAGGACCACGAATGGATTTTTGTCGAGGATGGCATAGCTACGATCGGAATAAGCGAGTATGCGACGGGAGAGCTGGGAGATATAGTATATGTTGAATTGCCTGAAGTCGACCAGGTTGTGCGGCAGACGGATCCTGTTGGTACGATAGAGGCTGTAAAAACAGTTGCGGAACTTTTTTCGCCTGTCAGTGGAACGATAATCGAGATCAATGAAGATGTTGCTGACAATCCCGAAATCGTGAATAAAAGCCCGTATGAAAATGGCTGGTTCATGAAGATCAGAATGGACGATCCGGGAGAGCTGGATAACCTGCTGGATTATGAGAGATATCGGGAATTTCTTGGTGAAAAGCATGAATAGTAACAGACGGAAATAACAGTTTCACCCAAAGAGGATGAGTAGATGAGCTATGTTCAGAATACTGACCGGAACAGGAAAGATATGCTTGATTATATCGGGGTCTCTTCTTTCGAAGAACTTCTGGCCCCGGTTACAGAGGAGTTAAGGGTCAGGGGTAACCTTGGGCTCGATCCCCCGATGAGTGAAGCAGAGGTTGTCAGTCATTGCTCGGCACTTGCGGGAAAGAACAGGCCATCGTCGGAGATGGCCAGCTTTCTCGGCGCAGGGATCTATGACAGGTATATACCTGCTACGGTAAGGTATGTTCTTTCAAGGAGCGAATTTTATACTTCCTATACGCCTTATCAGGCAGAAGTAAGCCAGGGGACCCTCCAGGCGATATATGAGTACCAGACGATGATATCAAGGTTGACCATGATGGATGCAGCAAATGCTTCGATGTATGACGCTGCTACATCACTTGCAGAGTCGATCCTGATGGCGTGCGCGATCAAAAGGGTACAAAAAATCCTCGTACCCTGTGCCCTCTCGAAAAGGATCAGGAGCGTGCTGGACAGTTATTCAACAGGCAAGAGTATATCGATCGAACAGATTCCATGGAAACAGGATGGTACGATTGATCTCGGTGAAGCAGAAAAAATGCTTTCTGAAAAAACTGCGGCCATCGTGCTGGCCCAGCCGAATTATTTCGGGCTCATCGAAGATGCCGCCGCGGTGTCCAGCCTGGCACACGACAATGGAGCGCTGCTTATAGCCCTCGTAGATCCTGTTTCTCTGGCACTCATCGCCCCTCCCGGAGAATACGATGCCGATATCGCTGTCGGTGAAGGACAATCCCTCGGGATACCGCAGAGTTTCGGAGGGCCACTACTTGGATTCATGGCGACGAAAAAACAGTATATACGTAAATCTCCCGGACGGCTTATCAGTGCTGCTGTCGATATGGACGGGAACAGGGGATATGTGATGACGCTTCAGACAAGGGAACAGCATATCAGGCGGGAGAAGGCGACGTCGAATATTTGTACAAACGAGGCGTTGTGCGCCCTGGCGGCAGCCGTATACCTGTCGACGATCGGTGAAGACGGGTTCAGGGAAGTAGCGGTTCAAAGCGCTTCCAAGAGCCACGAGCTGTACAGGATGCTTTCAGGATTGCCTGGTGTCACCTTGCCGTTCGGTGAGAATTTCTTCCAGGAATTCGTTGTGAAATTTTCCGGCCCGGCCAAAGGATTTCTTTCACGGGCAAAAGCGCGGGGTGTTCTCGGTGGAGTTTCTATTGAAAAGGAATTTCCTGAGCTCGGCGAAGGTGCTGTTCTTGTGGCCGTTACGGAAAAACGTACACTGGAAGAACTCCAGCTCTTTCGTGATATAGCTGCCGGGGAAGGGGAAGGAAGATGAGCAAAACAATATTCGAAAGAAATATGAGTGGAAAAAGTGGAAATTTTATTCCGGAAAATGATTGTCCCGAAGAAGGACTGAATTTGTTGATACAGAGAAAGTCCGCAATAGGCTTGCCTGTTGTCGGTGAACAGGATGTTATTCGGCATTATGTTGAACTTGCTTCGAAGAACTACCACATAGACAAGGGCATGTATCCGCTTGGAAGTTGTACCATGAAATACAATCCGGTAGTCAACGAAGAGATAGCCGGATTGGAAGGGTTTACGGGGTTGCATCCATTACAGGATGAAGAAGATGTGCAGGGCGCCCTCGAGCTAATGTACAGGCTCGAAGCTGCTCTTTGTGAGATCACCGGTATGAGCGGGTTCAGCCTTCAACCTGTTGCGGGAGCTCATGGAGAACTGACCGGCATGATGATCGTCAGGGATTATTTCCGTGACAGGAAAGAAAACAGGAAAATCGTACTGGTCCCCGATTCCGCTCACGGAACGAACCCTGCCAGTGTCGTTAGTTGCGGGTTTACCCCTGTGATAGTGCCCTCGAACGAGATGGGCCTGATCGATCCCGATATCCTGAAAAACGAAATAGATGAGGACACGGCTGTCCTTATGCTGACTTTGCCCAATACCCTTGGTCTTTTCGAGAAGGATATAACCAGGATCGTGGAGATTGTCCATGATGCCGGTGCCCTTATCTACATGGATGGGGCGAATATGAACGCTCTTCTCGGTGTTGTAAGGCCGGGCGATATTGGTCTGGATATCATGCATCTCAATCTTCACAAGACTTTCGCGACGCCGCACGGCGGCGGAGGCCCTGGCGCCGGGCCTGTTGGAGTGCGCGAAGATCTGAAGGATTTCCTGCCTGTTCCCAGGGTTATTATGGATGGTGATAAGTTCCGGTTCTCGGAAAAATCGGAAAAAACGATCGGAAGGGTTCACCCGTGGTACGGCAATTTCAATGTTCTTGTCAAGGCCTATGCCTATATCTGCTCGTTGGGCGCCAGTGGAATCAGGGATGTGGCGGAAAACGCCATAATCAATGCCAACTATCTGATGAAAAAGATCAGCCAGTGGTACGATCTGAAATACCCCGGGCCATGTATGCATGAATTTGTGGCATCCGGGAGGAACCTCAAACAGTATGGTGTTCGTACAACAGATGTGGCAAAGCGACTTCTCGATTACGGTATCCATGCTCCAACCGTTTATTTTCCGCTGATTGTCGAGGAAGCGTTGATGATCGAACCCGTTGAAACTGAGAGTAAAGAGACACTTGACCACTTTGCTGATGTGATGGAAAAGATCGCCCGCGAAGCGGAAAATGATCCGGAACTGCTTCTTCAGGCGCCGGTGACGACTCCGGTAAGGCGCCTTGATGAAGCCACGGCAGCCAGAAACCCCGAACTGTGCTGGCCGCTGGAGCGGTGTGAATAGTGGCGATTGAACGGTGATGTTGAGTTGACCGCGCTCCAGCGTGGCAGCAGGCCGACAGGGCAGGGTATTTATTGAAGGGGTTTTTCGCCGACTGGTTCCCGGCGTGTCTGTCAACGGGATCTTTGAACGAGGATTTCCTGTACCCCGGGGCGCGCAGGTCTCCCGGTCAGGGTCCTGGAAACGGGGTTTGATGGAACGATGGTTTTTTCTCGATGATGGAGCCCTGGCTGGAGCAAGGAACATGGCGGTCGATGAGTTCCTTCTCGACCGGTCGCATGACAGGGGTGGGGTGCCGGTACTTCGCCTTTACTCCTTCGGCCCGCCCGCTGTTACCCTGGGGTACCATCAGGATGCCCGAAAAGTCATCGATATAGAGGCGGTAAGGAGGGATGGTATCGATCTTGTGAGACGGATCACGGGCGGCCGAGCCCTGCTGCACGAAGGGGAACTCACTTACAGTGTTACCGCGGCTCTCGATTCAGTATTTTTCGCCGGGTGCCTTCATAAGACATTTACCAGTATCTCGACAGCACTTGTTACGGCCCTGAGGGTTCTTGGCGTCGATGCGGTGATATCTGACGGCAAGTTGTTCAAGGGAGCAAAGGAAATGACTTCTCCCTGCCTGGTATCGACAAGCCGTCACGAGATAACTGTTGGCGGGCGAAAGATAGTCGGAAGCGCGCAAAGAAGAACGGGGTCAGCTTTTCTGCAGCATGGCTCCATCCTTTTGACGCCGGCTTCTGAAAGGATCGCGGAATATATGCCCGGGCAGTGGACTTCTCTGCGAGGCCATGTGACGAGTGTCAGTTCAGAAACCGGTGGTGAGTGCGTTCGAAATGACGCGGTAAATGCGCTGAGGGAGGCCTTCGAGCAAATTTTTAATACAGAATTGAGGCCTTTCAGATTTTCCGACAGCGACCTGGATACCATAGAAGAAAGGACAGCGGAAAAAGCACGGGAATTTTCCTCCCTTGTATCCGGGGAGGTGGATCTCTGATGATCGGTTTTATAGGCAGAAGATTTCTGCAGGCTGTTTTTCTGGTAATGATCGTTCTGACGATAACGTTCTTTCTTCTGCATCTTGCCCCGGGAGACCCGATGGCAAGATACGACCATCCGGATATCTCACCCGAGACAGTGAGGTTAATGAGAGAGCAACTGGGGCTCGATAAACCTGTGATAGAACAATATTTCAGGTGGATGAGAAGTTTTCTCCGCGGGGATTTTGGAATAAGCCTCAGGTATAACAGGCCTGTCAGGAGCCTTCTTGCCGAGGCGATACCCAATACACTCAGATTGACAGTAGCGGCGTTGTCGCTATATATAATACTCGGTGTAATACTGGGGATGGTTTCCGCGGTGAAGAGGCATTCTGTTTTCGACAGGGTCAGCACGGTTGCGGCTCTTTTTGTATATTCGGTCCCATCCTTCTGGCTGGCCCTGATGCTGATCCTGCTGTTTTCACTGAAGCTGGGGATGCTTCCGTCATCACACATGCAGTCGATAGGGGTATCCGGGCTCAGCGGGGTTTCACTGTTTTTTGACAGGGTTGCCCATCTGGTGCTCCCTGCTATTGTCCTGGGAGTGGCGTCGGCAGCAGGTATGGCGAGGTATATGAGGGGCAGTATGCTCGATGTGCTTCGAGAAGATTATATCAGGACCGCAAGAGCCAAGGGGCTTTCGGAAATAAGTGTATATCTCAAGCATGCTTTCAGAAACGCGGCTATACCGGTTATTACAATCATCGGGTTGAGTTTCCCCTTTCTGCTTGGCGGCGCTGTGATTGTCGAAAAGATCTTTTCGTGGCCCGGTATGGGTGCCTTGATGGTCGATGCGATCTTCTCGAGAGATTATCCTGTTGTCCTTGCGGTAAATTTTGTGGTCGCGGTTATGGTCATTCTTGGAAACCTGCTGGCGGATATCGGTTATGCGCTTCTCGATCCCAGGATAGCTGCAGGTGGAGATAACAGGACATGAGAGATAACAGGCCATTGGAAAAGAACAGGTTCCCGGGACGGAACGGATATCCCGGGATGCCAGGTAATTCCCGGGGATTGGCGAATGGACAGTGAATTGAAAATGGAAAAGGTACGGGGAAGAAGTTTCTGGTCGTCCGGCTGGTCGAGATTCCGCAGGAATCCGATGGGTATGGCCGGTGCGGTGATAGTTCTTTCGTTGTATCTGATAGCGGTGTTTGCACCTCTTGTCGCTCCCTGCGACCCCATCAGCCATGGTGACCTTCCCGGGATGAGGTATTTGTCTCCAGACAGGGAACATTTGTTCGGCACCGACAAATTCGGCAGGGATGTTTTTGCCAGGGTCCTGTACGGATCCAGGATATCCCTGGCGATCGGTTTTATCTCGGTTGTGATCTCGGTTTTGATCGGGGCTGTTGTCGGTGCTGTCGCTGGCTACGCCGGTGGATGGGTGGATTCCCTGATGATGAGGATAGTAGACGCGCTGATGGCGATCCCGAGGTTGTTTCTGTTGTTGACCTGCATCGCGCTTTTTTCCAGATCTCTCTGGCTTATCATCATTCTTCTGGGAATTACCAGTTGGATGGCGACTGCCAGGTTGGTAAGAGCTCAGGTTTTGACTGTAAAGGAGCAGGACTTTGTGATTGCGGCCGAAGCGCTGGGAGCGGGAAGAAGAAGGATAATACTGAGGCACCTGATCCCTAATGCATTGACAGTGATCATTATTTCAGCCACCCTTCGCATAGGTGGGATAATACTTGCCGAGGCAGCTCTCAGTTTCCTGGGGCTTGGCGTACCTCCTCCGACTCCGAGTTGGGGACAGATGGTATTCGAAGGGCGCGAAGCCCTTCTGGGCGCGTGGTGGGTCTCTACCTTCCCGGGCCTGGCGATAATATTGACGGTGGTAGGGTATAACCTTCTCGGAGACGGGCTCAGGGATGCGTTTGACCCGGTTCAGTTTACATGATATGGAAAATTAATGGATACTTTACTGAAAATAGAGGGCCTCACGACTGAGTTCATGACAGATGAGGGTTCAGCCAGGGCCGTGGACGGGGCCGGTTTCGAAATCGGTTATGGCGAGACTGTGGGGTTGGTCGGTGAGTCAGGTTGTGGTAAGAGTGTCACTGCTCTTTCGATAATGCGTCTTATTTCCGATCCACCGGGAAGGATCACGAATGGCTCGATTCTTTTCGAGGGAAGGGACTTGCTTTCGCTGACGGAAAAAGAGATGAGAAAGATCCGGGGCAACGAGATCGCGATGATCTTCCAGGAACCTCTGACAAGCCTTAATCCTGTTTTTACATGTGGTGAACAGATACGTGAGGCGATAAGCCTTCACCAGCGCGTGGGCCGAAAGCAGTCACATGAAAAGGCTGTCGAGATGTTATGCCTGGTGAGGATTCCGGACCCGGAACAAAGGTATTACAGTTATCCTCACCAGATGAGTGGGGGGATGCGCCAGAGAGTCATGATAGCAATGGCGCTCAGTTGCCAGCCGAAACTTCTGATAGCAGATGAGCCGAGTACCGCGCTCGATGTGTCAGTACAAGCGCAGATTATGGAATTACTGGTCGACCTCAAAGAAGAAATGTCTATGTCGGTTCTGCTGATCACACATGATCTTGCCGTTGTTGCACAGATGGCGGAAAAGGTGATTATCATGTACGCGGGCACAGCAGTGGAACAAGCTCCTGTCCGAGAACTCTTTTCTGATCCGCAGCATCCGTATACCCGGGGCCTGCTCGCGTCGATACCAAGATTGAATTCGGGTGTCAGCCGCCTGCCTGTGATTGACGGCAAAGTGCCGGATCCATTGAGGCTTCCACCCGGCTGCAGGTTCAGCGACCGTTGTTCAAAAAGAGAAAGCAGATGTTTCAGGCAGGAACCTCCGATGTTCAGGACTGGTGAACAGCATTTTGTGAAATGCTGGTTATACGAAGGGAAGAACAGGTAATGCTTCATTCGGAAGATGAAAGCAAGGGCCTGAAGGGTTGGGATTCTACACAGGATACCATGAATGGCGGGCCGATACTGCTGGTAACAGGGATAAAAAAATATTTCAACGCGTCGACTGGCCTTTTTTCCAGGCGGGGGCAAGTGGTGAAAGCAGTTGATGGTGTCGATATTGTCCTGGAACGTGGAAAGACTCTCGGGCTGGTCGGTGAATCAGGTTGTGGAAAAAGTACCCTTGCGAGAGTTATCGTAAGGCTTGAGGACCCCACGGAAGGAAGCATAAAACTTGATGGAACAGATTTTCTTGCCCTGAAAAGCAGAGAACTCAGAAAGGCCAGGCGGAAGATACAGATGATTTTTCAGGACCCCTACTCCTCATTGAACCCAAGAATGACGGCAGGCAGCACCATAGCCGAAGGGATCAGAATACACGGTCTGGCCAGGGGAAAGGATGTGGACAGAAGAGTCAATTCTCTTTTGCAGAAAGTCGGTCTGTCACCCTCGGTTTCTCGCAGGTACCCGCACGAGTTTTCCGGAGGGCAGAGGCAAAGAATCGGAATCGCCAGAGCACTGGCCGTGGAGCCCGAGATCATCGTCGCCGATGAGCCTGTTTCAGCTCTCGATGTTTCGATTCAGGCACAGATCATCAATCTGCTGAAAGATCTTCAGGCCAGCCTTGGGCTCTCGTATCTCTTCGTAGCACACGATCTCGGAGTTGTCGAACATATCAGCGATTCGGTAGCGGTGATGTATCTGGGCAAGATCGTAGAATCGGCTTTGTCCCGAGACCTTTTCACCGACCCGTTTCATCCTTACACGCAGGGCCTGCTTGCCTCTATCCCTCTGCCCGAACCATCCGGTAAAAGAATAAAGGCTGCTATCCAGGGTGATATTCCCAGCCCGGTCAGCATCCCGGCCGGGTGTGCGTTTCATACGCGTTGCCCTCATGTCACATCGCGTTGCAGGACCGAGATGCCTGAACTCGAGGCGGCAGGTGAAGGGCGTACCGTCCGTTGCTGGCTCCACTCAACAAAGTGATATGAAAAAGCGGGTCGAATAATGCGTGTGGGGGGGGGCAGGCAAAGCGGCTTGATAGATACGCGGGGCGATGTGACCAGCGGCAGGGTAATATGAAAGACAGCAGGCCTGTTCCGCGGGAGAAACGAATGGACCCGGAAGGCGATAATCAACGTGGCGAGTATGGGCAAGTTCGTCGGACCGGGCGATCCTCCCCCGGGAATGGATGATTATTATTCCCCGAAGAGCTTCTTGATGTTTCCCCATGTGCCGGACCGTGCGGAGACCGTTCCGCACGCGCACGGGAATGCGCCGACCTGCTGGCATAGAATCCCGAACGGGTTGTTCAGCGGCAGGCAGGGGGAGTCGCTCTGGAGATAGTAATTGAATGAACCGGTTTTTCCGCAGAACTGTGGGTCGAGGTAGATATTGTGACCCACGTCGATCGCGCCGGCGGGAATGGTATCGCCTCCCGCATTCCCGTACAGGTCGCAGCACTCCACCTGAAGCGTGCAGGGGAGTGACATGCTGAAGGCAGCTCCCTCGTGGCTGTACGAGATGATGCTTCTCTCGACGGTCACGTTGGGTCCGGCGTGCAGATAGATGCCGCCCCCGAGGGGTGCTGAATTCTCCGAGATTGTGCAGTTGGTCACAACAGTCTGTTCGGTTTCCCTGCACCCGAGCCCGCCCCCCGATTCTAGCGCGGTATTGCCTGTAATCGTGCAGTATTCGAAAGAGGCGTTGTAATTATATACGTAGACGCCGCCGCCCCGCAGCGCCGCCGTGTTGTTCCTGACGAGACACTGGTAGAACGTTCCACGCGTACTGCTGTTGACGAGGCAGATGCCGCCGCCGACGTCTGCCGTGTTGTCGATGAAGACACAGTTCTCAACGCGCGGTTCACTGACGCCGCCGTACCAGAAACCACCTCCATACTGGGCCCTGTTGCCAGTGAAGATGCAATTCCTGATCACCGGGGTGGACAGGTGCCCGATCAATCCGCCTCCCGAATCGTACGAGTGGGGCGCAACCCCGCCTCTTACCGTGAATCCATCGATAACGATATCGTTGTACGCCATGATGTAGAACACCCTGCCCATTCCCTCCGCATCGAGTATCGTTTCTTCGGGTCCGGCCTCGCTTCGAAGCTCGAAGCCGGTTACATCCCGGGAGTACAGGATCATGGCGTATTCGGTCTGGGCGGGATCCGGGTTCTGGTCGGTCCACCTGTATGTACCCGGCGCAACGAGTATGACGTCGCCTGCTCCTGCCGAATCGACCGCGGCCTGTATCGTCGGCGCATCACCCGTTCCCTGTGTGTTTACGTACCACGTCCTGGGGAGCACCCGTGCCGGGAGAACGAAACACAGCAGAAAGAGAATAACCGGAATTGCCAATTGCGTTTTCATGATATATCCTATTTTTCGTCAAAAAACATAGTGATATTATCAGCAAAGAATTGAAAAAAGCCTTTCGCTGTTGTAAAAAATAAGTGTACGATCAGGAAAGATGCTGCAGGATTGATAGCTGGAAGAACTCAAACCAGAAACAACGATGGTTTGCATCGGCACTGACCGAATAAGGATAAAGAGATGAGATTGGCAAGACGAAGATCCTGCGAATCCCTGGACAAGCCCTGGAAAAGTTCTCCGCTTTCGCGGCAAAATATTTTCGCCTAAAGAATATTTTTCACTGGACGAAACAACAGTTTGTAGTATTATCCGGTTTCGAACAATTATAAAACCGACTGGCAGGATATGGTCAATTAATGTTTTTGATACAGGAGCAATAGATGATAGAGGAACATATCGGTGAGATCCGTTCTAGAGAAAAGGACGCCCGGGATCGTATCCTGGAGGCCGAAGAACAGGCTAAAAGACTGATCGAGCAAACTTACGAGGAGGGCGAAAAGATTCTCGAGGGTACTCAGATCGAAGGGAATGAACTCAAACGTTCCATGATCGCCAAAGCGCAGAAAATCGCGGAGGCAAGAATACTTGAACTCAGGACCGGCCATGAGAAAATAATCGAGGAGCTTAGCGCGTCGGCAGACGAGAACATGGATAAAACGCTGGAGATCGTTATAGAAGCATTCCGTAAGGGGATATAGGGATCGGAACGTCCGGGATCCTCAGAAGCCACGGAAGGAGTTCGGCGTGGCAGTAAGTCGAATGCTGAAGGTTCAGTTACTGGGACATTCAGCTATCAAGGATGATGTAAAGTTTTATCTCCGCGAGGCAGGCGTGGTAGAGATAACGGATGTCTCGCTGGAGGCCGAGTCTCTGCAGGAGGACGGGGAACTGTCGAGGGATCTCGAACCAAAGCTCGAGCAGGCCGAGGCAGCCCTGGATTTTCTGGAAGCATATACCGAACAGCCTTCATTCTTCGAAAAGATCGGAAGAGGCCCCCTGGCAGTTTCAAACGAACAGGTAGAGGCATTATCACATGAGATGCCTGTCGGCGAAATCAATTCAAGATGCATTGACCTGCAGGCAACGATACGTTCAAGCAGCGACAGGCTTGTCCGAAGCGCGGAGCTTGTCTCTTCCCTGACTCCCTGGAAAGAACTCAAAATACCTCTCCAGGATCTTTCTACAGAAGGATACAACGTCCAGTTCTGGACTCTCCAGGACAAGGTGGCGGACAAACATATGGATCGGTTGAGGGCAAAGTTCGAATTCTGTGAATGCACGGAATTCTGCCGGGAAAACGGAAAATCATATATATCGACCATCATAGAAAACGGAGAATATTCAAATATCCAGGAGGCGATGAAGGAACTGGGTGCCGGTTACCACGTGTTCGGACATCTAAGCGGGACCCCGGCCGAAATCATCAGCAGGCAGGCCGAACTGTGTGAAGGCTACCGGAAGGATATGGAAGAAGCAGAGGAGGCGGCCCGGAAGCTGGCTGAGATCAGGAACGATATCTGTATCCTTGCTGATTACTACAGGGAAAAGATCGGGCTTGCCGAAGTAGATGGACGGTTCTATCATACTGCCAGCACTTTTATCCTGGAAGGCTGGGTGAGAGCTCTGGACAGGCCGAAACTCGAAAGGGAACTGTCCGGGCGTTTCGATGAAGTCGAAATCTCTTTCCGCGATCCGCTCGAGGATGAAGAACCGCCTGTATATCTGGACAATACCGCGCTTTCGAGGCCGTACGAGTTTGTTACAACCCTGTACGGCCGGCCGGTGTACAGGGAACTCGATCCCACACCGTTGCTGGCTCCGTTTTTTGTCCTTTTTTTCGCCATGTGTCTTACCGATGCCGGGTATGGCCTTTCCCTGGCAGCGCTGGCCGCGTTTATTCTGATGAAGTTTAAACCGGCAGGGGGGGTAGGGTTGCTCGTCCGGCTCCTTTTCATGGGCGGTATCGTAACGGCGGTTATTGGTATTATAGCCGGTGGGATTTTCGGTATAAATGTTGATTCGTTCCCGCCGTGGCTTCATAGGTTTGTCTTTATCGATCCTCTCAGAGAGCCGATGAAGATGCTCAATATTTCTTTTGTGATGGGCCTTGTCCACATGGTGTTCGGAATGGGGATAAGGTTCGCTGCGAACCTGAAAGCACACCTCTATGTCGATGCGATCTTCGATGACTTGACCTGGATGCTTTTCCTGATCGCGCTGGCGCCCCTTGGTTATGCCGGCATTCTCGGTGGATCAGTTCCCGCTCCGGTACTGAATGTCGCCAAGTGGGCGGCGATTGGAATAGCTGCGGTAGTTTTCCTTACCGGGGGAAGACGCGAGAAATCGATTATCAAGAAGGCACTCAACGGACTTGTCAAGTTCTATGATGTGATAGGGTATTTCGGTGATGTTCTTTCCTATGCTCGTCTTCTGGCGCTCGGGCTGGCGACCAGCGCGATTGCGATCGCGGTGAATGATATCGCTGCCATGACCAGGGGGCTGCCGTTCTATACAGGTTATATCGTCATGGTCCTGGTACTTATTGGCGGTCATACGTTCAATCTTGCGGTAAATACGCTGGGTGCTTTCGTGCATTCGGGCAGGCTTCAGTACCTGGAGTTTTTCTCGAAGTTCTTTACAGGTGGAGGCAGGCAGTTCAAGCCTTTCAGAAGCGAAAGAAAATTTTCGATGCTGAAAAAAACGGACAATGGATTATAAGTTTCAAGGAAGGAGAAAGACTATGATGGGTTTTATGCTGGTAATTCTGGGAGCCGCACTGGCGGCCGGCCTGGCGGGAGCAGGGTCTGCTGTGGGTACCGGAATCGCCGGACAGGCTGCCAACGGAGTAGTGAGTGAAGATCCTGAAAAATTCGGAAGCCTCCTGGTACTCCAGGCCCTTCCGGGAACGCAGGGTATTTACGGTCTCGTGGCGCTCTTCATGATCATCAACAAATTACCGGCTCTCGATAAGCTTGGAAACGTTCCGGTCGGAGCCGGGCTCGCGATACTCGGGGCGGCTCTGCCTGTAGCGTTGACCGGGCTTATTTCGGGGATGTACCAGGGCAAGGTCTGTTCGGCAGCCTGCAGCCTTGTCGCGAAGCGCCCGGGTGAAGTCGGCAAGGGTATGGTTTTCGCGGTAATCGTCGAGACATATGCCGTGCTCGGGCTTCTTGGAACAATTCTTCTTCTTCAGAAGATTTCTCTTGGCGGCTGATAGAGGGCCGTCTGAAAACAGAAATGGATGACAGAAAATGTCGATTGAGAATATATATAAACGGATCAGCAGTGAGGCGGACAAATCCGTAAAGGAGATTCTGGACAGGGCAAATACGGAGGCCAGCGGAATAAGTAAGGAGTATGCAGGAAAAGCCGGAGAGCTGGAAGCCAGGCTGAAATTGTACGCGGGCAAAAAGGCCGATGAGGAAGAAAAACGTCTGATCGTCAGCGAACAGCTTGAATTGAGGAAGATGATCCTCAAGAAAAAAAGGGAGATCCTCGGGCAGCTTTATGATAAAGCACGTGAGAAGATCGAAGCACTTCCGGTGGATGAATGCCGGCGGATATTGAAGGATCTGATCCTTCATAAGGCTGTTTCCGGCAAGGAAGAAATCATGGTGGCGGCCTTGCAGAAAGATATCTTTACACCCGAATTCCTGCAGGTACTCAATGAGGAATTCGGTGGTGAAGGCGGTTTTACACTGGCTGCTGAATCAGGAGATATTTCGTGGGGTGTGGTATTGAGGGAAGGCAGAAGAGTAGTC
>CBDUUV010000071.1:0-13592 GCA_965370495.1 uncultured bacterium | reverse complement strand
GCTGAGGCCGTCCAGGGTACTTGTTCCCCGGCCGATCTCATCGAGAAGAACAAGACTTTTGGATGTACAATTATTCAGAATCTTTGCCGTCTCACCCATTTCAACCAGGAATGTGCTCTGGCCTTTTGCAAGATTATCACTTGAGCCTACTCTTGTGAATATCCTGTCCATCAAACCGATCTCTGCCCTGGAAGCAGGAACAAAACTGCCCATCTGAGCCATGATGGAAATCAATGCTGTTTGTCTGATATATGTAGATTTTCCACCCATATTCGGGCCTGTTATCAGAAGAAATTGTTTCTCATTCGGCCGCAGAACGATATCGTTCGGGATAAAACTCTTATTTGAAATCACCTCTACAACAGGGTGTCTTCCTTCGGAAACGACAAGATCTGTAGATTTGTTCATGTCTGGCCGGCAATATTCTCTATCGATCGCCAGGTCAGCCAATGATGATAAACAGTCAAGGGTAGCGATTCCCTTAGCGATCTTTTGAAGAGCACTGCTTTCTTTTGCGATTTTTAGGCATATTTCCGAAAAAATTTCTTTTTCGAGTTTGATTCTTCTCGAATCTGCAGTCAGGATATCGTTTTCCTTTTCCTTGAGTTCCTTTGTTATGTACCTCTGAGATGATACGAGAGACTGCTTGCATGTGTATTCTTCCGGAACTTTTTCGACATGGATTCTGGATACTTCGACGTAATACCCGAATACTTTGTTGTATCCTACCCTAAGGGAGGGAATCCCGGTCTTTTCCCTTTCAGATTTCTGTAGAGAAGCAATCCACTTCCTGCCGTCTTCAGAACTGTCTATCAGGATATCAAGGTCGCTATTGAATCCCTTTTTAATTACTCCTCCGTCGCGGAATCCTGCAGGACATCCTGGTTCGATGCTGTTTTCAATCAAGTTTTTTGATTCGATATTTGTTTCAACAGCATTGGTGTTTTCCCTGATCATCTTTGAACTCAGTTCCCCACAGAGACTTGTGATTCCGGGTATCATGTTCAATGCATCGCGTAAACGCAGAAGTTCCCGTGGCCCCGCCTTGTTTGTAGTAATTCTCGAAAGTATCCTTTCGATGTCAGGAAATCCTGTCATCTTTGCTCTCAAATTCCTCAGCCTGATATGATCCGAAGAAAAAGTTGATATCCCGTCCAATCTTTCCTCTATCAAGCTCAATACCCTTGAAGGCTGCATCAGCCATTTCCTCAATTCTCTGGCTCCCACGGATGTTTTTGTCCTGTCGATATGGTAAATAAGGGTCGTTTCAGGCGAACTCCCTCTTAAAGGTTCAAGTAATTCGAGGTTGCGTACCGTCTCGACATCCAGAAATAAAGTGTCATCGGAAACGAGAAGTTTCAGGTTAGTTATATGTTTTAGTTCATTATGCCTCAGGGTTTTAATGTATCTGAGAAGAACTCCGGAAGAGATTATCGCAAGTGGTTTATCATCTATCCCGAAACAGGAGAGGTCATTTATACCGAAATGATTTTTTAGAGTCTCAACGCATTCTTTTTCGTTAAAATCACTGGAAGGGACGATATTGAATGTACACGCTGGACTGCTCAAGGTCAACGCAGTGCGAATATTCTCTGCATCAACGGGAATAATCGCCTCCCTTATTCTGTATGCAGCAAGCATGTTCTCCGATGCATGGATATTATCCTGGGAAACGTGGAATTCGCCTGTTGAAATATCGAGAAGAGCAAACCCCAATTCCCCTGACTTTTCAACAGCAGAAAGAATATAATTATTCTCTCTATCCTCGAGTGTCGCCTGTAATAGTGTTGTTCCCGGTGTTATGATATCCGTGACTTCTCTTTTAACTATACCCTTTGCGTCAGATGCTTTTTCTACCTGGTCACATATCACGACACTCTCTCCGGCCTTAAGCAGCCTGGAAATATAAGCATCGGAAGCATGTATTGGTACGCCTGCGAGAGGCACGGGATTTTTCTTGTCCCTTGATGTCAGTGTGATACTCAGGATTTGTGATATTTTTCTGGCATCTTCGTAGAACGTTTCGTAAAAATCACCGACCTGAAAAAAAAGAATGCTTTCGGGATGCTGGTCCTTAATTTCCTGGTACTGACGCATCAGGGAAGTTTTTCCTGAGTTCATCTATTCTATGGGAAGAACTTTGCTGGAATATCCTGTCTGTTCCAAAAATCTAAGGGCATCAGCTTCAGCTTTTTCGCGTGAAGTATATGTGCCAACCCTGACACGGTGCCAGGTACGTCCCCTGCTCTCAACATTCTCTATCTTGAGTCCATCGATAAATACACTGAGCTGTTCCGCAAACGCGATAGCATTTTCTCTTATACTGAACGCGCCAAACTGAAGAGTATAACTGATTTCACTAACCACGCTTTTTCTATTGCCAGCACTGGATACATCTTCCCTTTCACCCCCTCCCGTGATATTTCTTTTCCGCCAGTATCTATTAGGTGACGTTATTTTATGAATCTTTTCTCTTGCCTTGGGAGCTTCCAGGGATTCTGGGAACAGCCTCGCAAGATTACGATAAACATTCAACGCCTTTTCCTTCTCCCCGAGAGTTTCATAGCATTCACCGAGTTTGAATCCTGCTATGGGATTGGAATGGCTGCTGGCTATCATCTCATACCTCTCGATGGCGTCGGGTATCCTGCCATACTGAATATCAAGATCTGCAAGGGCCATGTATCCCCAGTATAGATAGATGCCCCTGTCAATGCTTTTGAATTCGATTATCGCTCTCCCCGCATCCCTCAGTTCTTTCCATGACAAACCTCTGAAGTAGATTGCCTCTAACCGGTCAGAAGAACGTCCCTTTGACGGAATTGTGTCAAGGATATCTATAACATCACGGTAACGGCCCAGCGAATAATAGATCTTGGCCAATTCGACTTTGGCCTGAAGTGATTCTCTGATTCTGTCCGAGGATATAATTTTCATGTAAAGTGCCTCGGCTATATCGATGTCTGTATATAATCCAGCAAGAAGCAATTTGGCATTAACCAAAGTTCCACCTCTCATCCCACCCATCCCATTTTCAAGTTCTATTCTCGCAATGTCATATTCCTTGCGATCGATCTTCCTTTGAATGCTTCTCAAGCCAGCGTTTACCGCTGGCGCCGCCATAGAGAAGATTAAAAAGGCCGTGGCGCCTTTTATCAATATTAAGTGTATATTTCTCATGACAATCGAATAAAACAGGTAAAACCATTGCAGGCCGGGCAGTAACCAAGTGGATATTCTGACTCCTCATCGCACGATCCGCACTTCCATTTCAAAGTTGTTTCAATGTTTGATGCAGATTCCTCGAGTATTTTGCGTGCATCGTTTTCCCTGCCTGCATCGAAATAAGCGGATGCCAGTTTCGGGGAAACCACGGGATCATTGTGGCTGTATTTTCTCTCTTCTTCGAGTATGCTTATACCCCGTTCCAGCTTTCCTTTCTTAATATGCAGAGAAGCAAGTGCCATTGTGATATGAAGGTCATGTGGGTGTTTCTCATATAACTCTTCCAAAATATCTTCCAGCTCCCCGAAATCACCCGATTCAAACAACACTTTTTCAAGCATGGGAAATACTTCATTAAAAAAGGAAAAATCGGCCTTTACAAGATTTTGCCACAATCCCACAGCCCTGCCGTTTTCCATCTTTGTCATGGCAATTTTTCCGGAAAGATACATTGCAGGGACACATTTCCTGTCTTCTTTCAATGCTTTGTCGAGAAATTTTGCTGCTAATGCGTAATTATCATCCTGAAGGAATATAGAAGCTACTGTGGCAAGATATGATGCCTTTTCTTCTGTGTTTATCCTGCTATCGATTCCAGACAGGCTCCTCAAGACGGAATACGCATTATCATAATCCGCGGATCTATGATAGAGCGTATGTAACGTCATCAAGATATCCGGATCTTTTTTTCCCTTGCTGATCGAATTGAGCGTGCTGACAGCTCTGTTCAACTTGCCCATGTCGGCCAGGTCCGCGGCTATTGCGAGCCGTATCGATTTTTCTTCCTCGTATCCCAGATTCCTGCGAACAGTCAATCCCCTGTGTATCTGAAAGGCCTTTTCAGGCATTTTATTCTCTCTCAGAAGATTTCCAAGCTGGAGGTAGGCATCTACATCTGTTTCCCCGTTCTTCACAGCCTGAGACAGCAGCTTCAGCGCATCATCTTTTCTGTTTTCGATCAACGCGTAAAGAGCGTCTATATATTTACTTCTTTTCGTTTTTCTTTTACGTTTTTTCTGAAAGACAAGGAAGCTGAACAGGATTAGCGCCGCAATGCCCAGCAGGATCAACGAAATCGATTTTATTGTCATGGAATCCATAAAAAACCTGTCCAGCGTTATATATTGCCAGGATCCTCTATCGCCTCTTCTTCGAGTGGCAGGTTCCTGAGGTCGGAGATCTCTTCAATCAACCTGCGATTTTTCTTTTTTTCTTTTGACAGGTTGAACAGGAGTTGTGCTTCACGGATCCAGGCTCCTATGGCCCAGACGATCATACCGGAAACAAAAGTTATTACGAGAAGGAGATTCAGCTCGACATCGCCGAATGTCCATGTAAAAAAATGAAATGTAACTTCCGTACCCGCATTCCTGGTACCCATCCAGGCAAGCCCGATTACACCCACAAGGAGTATTATTCCCCGAACGATCCACACTTCTGTTACCTCCTTTTTTTCTCCTCGCAAACCAGCGTGAAGTTACGCAGTTCCTTTATTACAATTTTCACGATATCTCCGGGTTTCAGATTCCCGCTTTTCAAAAGAACATTTCTGAAATGCGGGGTCCTACCCTTCAAAAAGGTATTTTCCCCCTTTTTAACCAAACCGTCAAGAAGGATTTCCTCGATCTTGCCCACCTGTTGTTCCATTATTTCTTTTCGGATTGTTTTGATCATATCGTTCAGCCTGTTGAGACGTTCTTTTTTGATATCCGGCGGTACATCATCAGCCATATTGTACGCGGTTGTCCATTTCCTGGGGGAATATTTAAAAGTGAACGCCGAATCGAATCTCCCTTTTTCAACAAGTTCAAGTGTTTCCATGAAATCGCTTTCAGTTTCAGAAGGAAAACCGTAGATTATATCAGTGGTTATTGCAAGATCCGGTTTTATCTCTCTCGCCCTTTCTATAATATTCAGGTAATTTTTGTTCGTATATCCCCGTTTCATCAGCTCAAGTATACGGTTACTCCCGGATTGGAATGGAAGATGTATATGCGGACACACTCTTCTGTCAGCTGCCATAAGCTCGAAAACATCTTCGCTGATATCTCTTGGATGGGTTGTCAGAAACCTTACCCTTTCGACTTCTGTGTCGGAAAGTATCTTCTTGATAAGGGAAACAAAGTCGTATTCGCCGGAATTGTACGCCATGACATTCTGTCCCAGGAAAGTTACCTCCCTGGCACCGGCTTCGTGAAGGTTATTCACTTCACGTACAATCTGGGCGGCGTCTTTGCTCCTGACAGCACCTCGAAGGTAAGGAACTATGCAGTAGGAACAGAAATTTTCACACCCGCGCGTGATAGAAAGGAATCGAGAAACCTTCCTGTTCTCAATACCTGCAAGAAGAGGGTAAGTTACAGAGGAATCCATCGATGTCATTACTCTTTTCCCCCCTGTTTCGAGGAGTTCGAGAAGTGTTGATGGGAAACTGGAGTAATTGTCAGGTCCTGATATCAACGAAAGATGCGGCACGACTTTGAATAATCTGTCTCCCATTCTCTGAGCCATACAACCACAGACTGCAAGAAGAGCATTTGTATGCCTCGACAGATCATTGAGTCTTCCTATCGCTCTTTGTTCCGCCTTTTCTCTGACACTGCAGGTATTGACTATAATTACATTAGCTTCATCAGGATTCGGAGTTCGCGTGAATCCGTATTCCAACATCATACCCTCGAGTACTTCCGTATCGAATACGTTCATCTGGCACCCGAAACTTTCATAATATGCTTTGTAATTATTCATTGAATTCCATTTTTCTCAGTGGTGATTTTATTCCGGTCAGCCAACGCTCAGTCTTCCATATAATCTACCCCTGGAAAAATGAGTGATATCCACCTGCTTCAGCTTACCTGTCATTTCGGTTGGGCATTTCAAGCTTACTTCACAGTAATTGCCGGTCAAACCGATAGAGAAACGGGAATGGTTCCTGTCAGGGCCCTGAATAAGGACAAGTTCTCTTTTTCCTGTTCTAGAGTTCATAAAAGCCCGTTTCTTGATCTTCCCCAACCGGATGAGTCTTTTGCTTCTTGATTTTTTATCATCCGGATGTACCTGCCCCGGCATTTTCTCAGCAGGTGTCCCCGGTCTTTTTGAATAGGAAAATACATGAAAATAATCAACGGGCAAAGCCTTGAGGTAAGCATAAGTATTCTTGAAGTGTGATTCGGTTTCTCCGGGAAATCCAACAATGATATCTGTACCTATAATGATTTCCTCAGAGTATTTCTTCAGGTTTTTGACCAATTCACTGAATTTACCTGTTGAATACGGGCGTTTCATAGATCTCAGGATTTCGTCATCACCACTTTGGAGAGGTATGTGAAAATGCGAAGCGACACGGGCCGAAGTCGCTACAAGATCTACAAGGCCATCCGTCACTTCATTTGGTTCAATACTGCTGAGCCGGATCCTTACGTTCCGTATTTTACCCAGTATTTTTCTTATAAGTCCTTCCAGATCAACAGAGCCTTCAATGTCCTTGCCGTATCTGCCTATATGGATACCGGTAAGGACTATTTCCTCAAAAGCATTATCAACAAGTGTGGCTACCTGTCTGATAATTGCATCCGGCTCTGTACTTCTACTTTTTCCACGAGCTTGCGGTATGATACAATAACTGCAGGATGAATCACAGCCTTCCTGTACCTTGATGAAAGCCCTCGAGTGACCAAAAAAGTCAGTAATATTGGCGGGAATGGTTGGAAGGCTTCTCCGATCAATGCTGGTTTCCCCATTTCCCTTGAGAAAGCCATCCATGATTGAAGGCAGGTAATCCTTGTCATTATTACCGATAACCATATTCACTTCTTGCATAGCTCCCAGTTTTTCAGGTTGTGTCTCGGCATAACATCCGGTAACCAGTATTATTGCATCAGGTGATATTCTACGAGCTCTTCTGATTGCGTTTCTGCATCGAGAATCTGTTTTGGCCGTAACAGTACACGTATTTATAATATAGAAACCGGCACTCTGTTCAAATTCCCTGTATTCCCATTCTTCTTTTAAAAGGTTATGACGAATGCACTCAGATTCATATTGATTGAGTTTGCATCCAAGTGTTGTGATCGCAAAACTTTTATCTATACTCTTTTTGAGGTCCATTCTCTTCTCTTTTACATGGAAAGAGAAATGAGGGTGGTTTTCCACCCTCACTCCACTGCTTTGAGATAACTGTAACCCGCCAATGGTTATTCAGGGTTTTTTTCCTCTTTCTGAATCTTTTCATTTTCCGAAGGTTCTTTTTCGACGGGATCCGTCGAATCTTCGACATCGGGTTCTTTTTGTTCCGAGACTATATCTTCCCCTTCTTCAGCAGGTTCAGAAACTTCAGTCTTTTCTTCAACTGTTTCCTCTACAGGATCAGGTGTCGAACTCGAATCGTCGTCTGTGTTGGTTGTCTCGTCAGCGCTCTCGTCAGGGGAATAATCGCTGTAAGGTTCAACAATACCATCATCAGGCTTGCTTTCTGAAGCTTCTTCTGTGTCTGAAACAGGAATTTCCCTTTTCGGGAAACGCGCTCTGAACTCTTCGACTTCCTCGGAAGTTTTACCGTCAAGGAAAGCATTTACACTCAATACGATCCTCTTGTTCTGGGGATCCATTTTTATTACCTTGAGTGGAAGCTTCATTTCAATATCGAAATATTCCATTGGTTTCTTCAGGTCTTCGATTCCAAGGTGAGACAAAGGTACGAATCCCTCCACATCCTTCCTTAATTCCACAACCGCTCCCCGGTCCAGGATGCGTGAGATGATACCGTGAGTTTCCGTACCGATGGTGAATTCATCAGCAAGCCCGGTCCAGGGATTTTCGCGTGTCTGCTTCATGCCCAGGCTGATCCGTCTTTTTCCACTATCGATCTCGAGAACGACTACTTCAACCTCGTCGCCTTTATGAACCATTTCAGATGGATGCCTGATCCTTTTTGCCCAGGACATATCAGAGATATGGACCAGGCCATCGATACCATCCTCGATTTCTACAAAAGCACCGAAATTTGTAAGGTTACGGACTTTACCCTTAAGCCTCGTTCCCGAAGGGTATTTCGTTTCGAGAGCTTTCCATGGATCCGGTTCGAGCTGTTTGAGGCCCAGAGAAATTTTTTCGTGTTCCTTATCTATATTAAGGATCACTGCTTCTACTGCGTCACCAATCGCTACGATTTTTGAAGGATGTTTTACGTGGCGTGTCCACGACATCTCGGAAATATGGATCAGCCCTTCTATGCCTTTTTCCAGTTCGACGAAAGCACCATAATCAGTTATCGAAACGACCTTGCCTCGAATTTTCTTACCAGAGGGATATCGTTCTTCAACCCCTTCCCACGGATATGGAGTAAGCTGTTTAAGGCCAAGAGAGATTCTTTCGCGCTCCTTGTCAAAATCAAGTATTCTGATTTTGAGCTTGTCCCCTATTGCAACAGCTTCCGAAGGATGGCTCAAACGGCCCCATGTAAGGTCTGTCAGGTGAAGAAGCCCGTCAATGCCACCAAGATCGACAAACGCGCCGAAATCAGTGATATTCTTGACTACACCTTCACGGTCCTCGCCAACTTTGATCTCCGCAAGAAGGTTCTTTTTCTTTTCTTCTCTTTCAACTTCGAGAACAACACGCCTCGAGACAACGATATTGCGTCTCCGCTTGTTAAGCTTGATGATCTTACATTCGAGCTCTTGATCGATAAGTTCATCAAGATTTGGTACCTGTCTCAAGGCAATCTGCGAACCCGGAAGGAATGCATCAACATTCATAAGTTTTACTACGAGCCCGCCCTTTATCCTCCTGTCGACAACCGCAGTTACGGTACTACTGTTGTCGTACGAGTCTTTTATGGAGTCCCAGGCTTTCAGGAAGTCTGCTTTCGTTTTCGACAGGACGATGAGCCCGTCCTGGTTTTCCATTTTTTCCAGGAAAACATCGAAAACATCACCCCTTTTGACCTCCGTACAATTGGCAAATTCATTTATGGGGATGGTTCCTTCGCTTTTAAACCCGACATCGAGAATGATTTCCTTTTCATGGACGGAATAGACAGTTCCCTTGACTACCTTTCCCTCCTTGAGTTTTCCGGATTCAACGCCAAAAGCATCGACCATACTTTCCCATTCAGCATCCTCTTCGATACCGTAGTCCAATTCATCCTCAGAGACAATATCGAACATCTTCAGGTAGGAATACTTCGTGCCTGATTTCTCAGATCCGTCTGCCACCTCTTTTTCTTCTGTCCCGGACAAACCGGGGTCCTGCAATGATTCCTCGAAATTTTCTTCCAACATTAATAAATCGCCCCTTTCCTATGGATTTTATAACGGTAGTATGATATGTGGTTCCATATGTGTACGCAAGGATTTTTCTTGTAAATCAACTGTTCATAAAGGTTTTTTAAATAGCGGATAATCTGTCGATTACTTCTTCCAAAATCCAGTCCGGAGTCGATGTTCCCGTGGTCAATCCTATTTTCTGGCATCCTTCGAACCAGGCATCATTTATCTCATCCGAGATTTCGATAAATCTTGCTGATATATTGTTATCAAGACACATTTGGTACAGTCTTTTTGTGTTGGAACTTTCCTTCCCACCGACAACAAGAATCATGTCAACTTCTTTCGCCAGCTTGAGGGTTGCTTCTCTTCTGAGAGTCGTAGCTTCGCATATTGTATCGCAGATCTGCAGATCATTAACTCTTTTTTTCAAGATATCAATAATCGATTTAGCCTTTTCTCTCGGAAAAGTTGTCTGAATGACGACCCCCGCCTTTTCCATGTTGTCAATCCCAAGTGTCGTTTCCACAGATCCTGTTACTATCGCCTTTTCTTGTGTTCTTCCTTCGATTCCACGTACTTCAGGATGTTTCTTATCCCCGATTATGATTATTTTGCGGGATTCTCCAGACATTTGAGTTACATAATTGTGTATTCGCTTAACGAAAGGACATGTAGTATCAATGAGATGGATACCCCGCGACAGACATTTATCGATGATATCCGGTTGAACCCCATGCGCCCTTATTATCATCGTATCCCCTGATTTTAGTTTATAAATAGAGGAAACGGGTACTACTCCGCGAGACCTCAGTTTGTCAACGGCCTGGGGGTTATGAATCACATCGCCTATTGAGTATATGTTCCCTTTGTGGCTTTTCAGTCCATCCTCGATTAAACCCATAGCACGTTTTACACCGAAACAGTAACCAGTATGAGGAGAACAGATAATTTCAAGCCTTCGATTCATCCTGGAGCATTCTCATTTCTTCCCAGACCATCGATGCCAGGGTCTGGTAATCTCTTTTCTTATCTTCAGCGACACAACGTGTGGAATTCACCCTTATGGGTTTTCCGATACGGATTTCGAGTCTCTTTTTTCTCAAAAAGCATTTTTTCATGCTGTTTGCACCGGAAATGAAAAGTGGTGCTATAGCTGTCCCGGTCTGAAGTGCCATAAACCCCAAGCCTGATTTCAGTTTTCTGATCTTGCCTGTACGGGACCTGGTGCCTTCAGGAAACAGCAGGATAGAATATCCATCGTCAAGTTTTCCCGAAATCGTCCTTATAGATTTTCTATCCGCTTCACCCCTGTTTATCGGTATTGCATGGTATTTCCTGATCAGCCATCCCAGAAGTCTGTTTTGAAAAAGTTCTTTCTTGGCCATAAACCATATTTCTCTTCCCACGGTGCTGCCGATAAGCGGTGGATCAGAATACGATATATGATTGGAAGCAAAAATATAGTTTTCGCGGTAGTCAAGGTTATCTTCCCCAAATATTTTCAGACCGAAAACAAATTTGTAGAACATACTCACAAAAAAAGTCGTAACTGCCCAGTAGATCGGTTTGTGTGCATTCGGATTTTTTTCACCTGGCCATACCCTGAGCGCAGCCAGTTTTTCCGCTTCATCGATAACAATTCTTTCGATCATCCCCACCTGCTGATCGATTGTCATGTGAGAAGTATCCACTAATATCGCACCGGGAGACCTTAAAAGAGGACTGTGTTCCCTCGTGGAATCGATCTCATCCCGTTTCGCAATATTTGCCCTTATCAGGTCGATATCCTGATCGATCCCCATCAGTCGCATCTGTTCGACTCTCCTTTGCGCCCTTGATTCTATATCAGCAACCAGGAATATTTTCACATGCGCAAAAGGGAATACTGTGGTTCCGGTATCTCTTCCCTCAGCCACTATTCCACCTTGAGTAGCGATTTTTCTCTGTAGCTTTACCATTGAACGCCTGACACCTGCGTGTTTGCTAACAGGGGAAACAGCGGCAGACACAGCTGGTTCTCTTATTTCCGAACCTGCTTCTTTACCGTTTATGAACCACAAGGGGGTATTATCGACAATTCTCAGTTCAAGCTCAATGTTCTTGGCTGCTTTAGTTATTTTTTCTTCGTCAGCCGGATCGAAACCTTCCTCAAGCACGCACCAGGTAACAGCCCTGTACATCGCCCCTGTATCGAGATATATCAAATCAAGCCGTTTTGCCAGTAATGAAGCTGTCGTACTTTTTCCCGAACCTGCAGGCCCATCGATAGTGACAAGCATATCGGAAAGCATTGCTCTTGTTTTTTCAGCATTTTCCATTTATTAAAACCCAGTCTTCATAAGAGGCTCAATATTTGAAAGGTACAAAACTCAAATAACAGTCCTGAGAATTTCAATGAACCTTCTGTTTTCTTCGGGCTTGCCTACAGAAACGCGGAATGATTCCTTACCAAGACCGAATGGAGCCATTCCCCTCACAATCATACCCTGATCCATCATTCTGTTGACAATATTCCTGCATTTCATGTCAGGTATCGCGAGTACGAAATTTGTCTGTGAAGGTGGCACAGTGAATCCCATCACTGAAAGCTCTCTTTCGATATATTCTCGTTCCGAAGTGTTTTCGTCAACCCTGTCCTTCAGCTTATCGATATGTTTCAGGGCTGCTCTGGCACCTGCCTGGGCTATACGATTTACATTGAAAGGTTGTCGCACCATATGAAGGGCTGTTACAAGATCACTATGAGAGATAGAATAACCTATACGCAACCCCGAGAGCGAGTGTGCCTTGGAAAAAGTTCTGAGTATGATAATGTTATTTCTGTTTCCCAGTATTTTCTTTGTGTCAGGGTAATCAGGCGCAGTTACATACTCATAGTAAGCTTCATCAAAAACGACGATTATATCCTGTGGTATTGAAGAAAGAAAACTATCGACTTCCTTCTGTGACACATATGTTCCCGTAGGGTTGTTGGGATTACAAATGAAAATCATTTTTGTATCTCGGGTAACCGCATCCATTACGGCTTCGAGATCGATACGATAATCTTTGAGGGGCACCTTTTTATGATATATCCCGGCCTGCTGACAGATTAATGGGTAGGCAATGAAGCTCGGGAACGGATAGATGACTTCTTCATCAGAACCTATAAATGCCCTTACAAGAAGATCTAGAATCTCGTTTGAACCGTTACCAACGAATATCTGGTCCGCATCAAGACCGTAATAATCAGCTAGTTCCTGCGACAGGTAATGGCTTCCCGAGTTTGGATACCTGTTCAGCTGGAACAGTTCTTCCGTTATTGCCTGTTTTATCTCATCAAGAGGTTCATATGGATTCTCGTTTGAAGCCAGTTTGATGATCTCACCTGTAATATTCTTTTCCCTTCTGAGTTCTTCAACAGGTTTTCCCGGAACATAAGGTTTTACTTCTCTGAGGTGAGATCTCATAAGTTTTTTAAAGTTCATCCTGGATACTCCTTTTACAACAAACCTGTCTGTTTTTTCAGACGATCCTTTTCACTGCTGGTAAGAGGACGAATCTTTCCCGGGCCAACATCTTCAAAGGACAGGTCTCCAAGAGCTCGTCTGTGAAGGGCCTTAACCTTGTAGCCGAATTCGGCAAACATCTTCCTGACCTGTCTGTTCCTCCCTTCCCTCAATATGACTTCAAGCTTTGTTTCACCATTTTCTATTCTGATTATTCTTACACTGCATCTCTGTGTGATATAATCTTCAAGTTTTACACCGGATGCTATTTTCCCTGCCGTTTCTTTAGAAACCTCTCCCCGCACAAGTACTTCATAAGTTTTGTCTATCTTGTATCCAGGATGAGTCAGGCGGTAGGAAAGCTCCCCATCATCCGTCAGAAGAATGATTCCCGAAGTGTCCATATCGAGTCTTCCTACCGGAAACAACCTCTTTCTGTAACCACTTTCATAAGCAAGG
Source organism: uncultured bacterium (assembly GCA_965370495.1). GTDB lineage: Bacteria > Krumholzibacteriota > Krumholzibacteriia > Krumholzibacteriales > Krumholzibacteriaceae > Krumholzibacterium. The sequence continues at coordinate 151 of CBDUUV010000071.1, read as the reverse complement.
TTGATAACAGTCTTTCTGCCAAAATCATCCTTTACGGTACTGAGAACACCAACCGGTTTGTTCAGGACGAGCACAGTAGTTTCAGAAGTCATTTCTACTTTCAGCCCGTCTACGATCACACTGTCACTGTCAGGATCGATATTAACGGCAA
>CBDUUV010000070.1:0-14184 GCA_965370495.1 uncultured bacterium | reverse complement strand
ATACTAGATTGGCTAAGGGCAGCCATGCGCTGGTAGTATCGCCACGAGGACTACCGTCAAGTCATGATGATGCCAACCGCCGTCGAACGGTGAAATTTTTTTCTTTTCCCATCCGATACAGTCGCTGTATACTGTCCGCGCGCCTCTGCGGGCATAATATTTATTGAATAATATCATGACGTTTATTGTATTTAGGGTGAGAATATGCCGAACAGTAAAACGGACATAACGAGAGAGATATTGCTGGAATGGAAAAAAGGCAATATCAGGGCGTTCGAGGAGATAGTCATGGTGACCAGGGGACGTGCTTATTCTGTGGCGTTGGGACTTGTTGGAAACAGTGAGGATGCCCGGGACCTGTCCCAGGAAGCATTCATGGCTGCGCACCATGCCCGGAAGAGATTCGATACGGAAAAACCTTTTTTCCCGTGGTTTTACAGGATTCTCAGGAACAGGTGCCTGAATTTTATCCGGAGCAGAGCGGGGAGAAGGGAAATATCGATAGATGTGCTGGTGGAAAAGGAAAGCCCGGCAGCATCGCCGGATTCTCATATAATCAGGAAGGAAAATGCCGAGGCCCTGTGGAAAGCACTGTTTACGCTGTCGGATGAACACAGGGAGGTTATAGTCCTCCGGTCGTTTCATGATCTTTCATACAGGGAGATATCAGAGGTTCTCGGTATTTCCAGCGGCACGGTGATGTCACGGCTCTTCTATGCCCGAAAAGCTCTTTACGAGGTCCTTAAGGACCGATTTGATGAATCCCGTTGAGAAGGGGATGATGTGTTATGAGTTGTACCCGTATGGAACACGATGGTATGCGTTATCTGGATAAGGAGATGTCTCCTTCGGAAAGAGAAGAATTCGAAAAACATGTAAATGAGTGTGAGGTGTGCAGGAAGTCTCTTGAGGACTTGGGTATGTTGAATGAATTGACATCCGGTGTTTTGATCGGGGATCCAATGGATACGTTCTGGGAAGGATACTGGAAGTCGATCTACAGGCGGATAGAACGCAAGACAGCATGGATATTTGTCTTGGTCGGCGGCATATTGCTCGTGTTGTATGAGATTTACAGATCGATTCGGAATTTCGGCGAGATCACTTTTGAAAAGATAGTGGCTATTATCCTGATCACGGGGATGGTTATGCTACTTGTCTCTGTTGTCCGCGAGAGAATCCATCAACGGAAAACAGATAAATACAAAGATATAATCAGGTAGATATTCTGTGTATTCCAGGAAGGAGTATATCGATGCTTATAGTAACTTCCGATGCGATTCCAGGCAAGAAGGTCGTCAGGGTCCTGGGTCTTGTTCGTGGAAATACGATTCGTGCCAGGAACATCGGCAAGGATATTATGGCTGCGCTTAGAAATATTGCCGGTGGCGAGATAGTGGAATATACCAAGATGATCGCGGAATCGCGTGAACAGGCTCTCGACAGGATGCTGGCTGATGCCGAGAGAATCGGCGCAAACGCAATCGTGGGATTTCGTTTTACCACATCATCGATGATGGATGGTGCGGCTGAACTCCTGGCATATGGTACCGGAGTGATAATAGAGGATGAATCATGAAACTTGGTGCTTTTGACCTGATGAGTATAGATACCGGACATTTTCGTCTTGACGGCGGGGCCATGTTCGGTGTCGTGCCCAAAGTGTTATGGGAGAAAACCGATCCGGCGGACGAAAATAACCGTATATCGATGCAGATGAGAGCACTCTATATCGAAGGAAATGAACACAAGATACTCATAGACAGTGGAGCCGGGACGAAACTTGACGAAAAGATGTTGAGGAATTACGAAATTAAAAGTGGGCTTCTCAGGGATGTTATTGCCGGGTACGGAATAGAACCTGATTCCATCACAGATGTAATCGCGACGCATCTTCATTTCGACCACGCGGGCGGGTATACATATTATGACAGGGACGGGAGTATCAAACTTTCTTTCCCCGGGGCTATCCATTATATCCAGAGACGTCAATGGGAAGCTGCGTTGAGCCCCAATGAAAAAGACAGGGCCAGTTTTTTCCCCGATAATTTTGTCGAGATCGAAGTGTCCGGAAAGCTCAAACTGCTTGACGGCGAGAAGGAATTAATTCCTGGAATAAAAGTTCTTCCCGTTGAAGGGCATACATCGGGGCAGCAGGTTGTTCTCATCGAGACGCCTGATGGATCTCTCATATATTGCGGCGATCTGATTCCCCTTGCGTCTCATGTCAATCTCCCGTATATAATGGCCTATGATCATTTCCCGCTTCAAACGCTTGCCGAGAAGAAAGAATTACTCGAAAGAGCCTCTGTCGAGGATTGGATACTTTTCTTCGAACATGACCCGAAAATAACCGCATGCAGGGTAAGAAGGGGTGAGAAGGGAAGGTTCGAAGTGTATGATACGAATCTATTTCAGGAAAGTGTAGCGGATCAGGATGTAGATGCTTGACAGAATTATTGAGACTATCATCAGGGGAAATCCGAATTTGAAGTAATTCCTGAAATTGAGCGGGCTTCTTGTTTTCTCGCTGAACCCCGCGATGACCACGTTGGCTGAAGCGCCGATGAGTGTGCCGTTTCCCCCCATACAGGCCCCAAGAGCAAGACTCCACCACAATGGCTGCGACTGCTGGATATAGTAAATGTGATAAGCCGCTTCATCGAGGCCTTCCGTATTGGGGAAAAGGGCGATACTGATTCTGGCCAGGAGCGGGATCATTGCCGCCACAAACGGGATATTGTCGAGAAAGGATGAAGCGATAGCTGAAACCCAGAGGATACAGAGACTGAGTACGATTATATTGTCACTGAAGGAAAGAACACTGAGAGCGAGGCGTTCAAGCAATCCCACTTTCTCGAGTCCCCCGACGAGAATAAAAAGTCCCATGAAAAAGAATAATGTGGTCCATTCGATTTCTTTAAATCTCTTTTCGATGTCCGTGCCACTCCAGACCAGAAGAATTCCTCCGCCGGCCATCGCTACTGTAGCAGGTTTCAGCCCCAGGAAATCGTGCATGACAAACCCGGCCATTGTCAGCCCTAGTACGATCATACTTCTCCTGAGCAGGACTCTGTCCTTTATGACTTTTGTTTCGTCCATTCCATCAAGGACCTTTTTGTAGTCATAAGATTCGACTTTCAGCTGTTTTCTGAAAATCAGCCGCAGTAACAGGAGTGTTACAGCAAGTATAACAACGGATATCGGGCCCAGGTTGATCAGGAAATCGAGGAATGACAGATTTGTGGCGCTTCCTATAAGTATGTTCGGAGGGTCGCCTATAAGAGTAGCTGTTCCCCCGATATTTGAAGCGAGGATTTCGGCTATGAGGAAGGGGAACGGGCTTATTTTCAGCATCTCCGCTATAAGTATTGTTATCGGCGCGATCAAAAGGACCGTAGTCACATTGTCCAGCAGGGCAGACGCAATAGCGGTAAAGAGGGAGAACCAGAGAAGAATCTTCCAGCTGTCACCCTTTGTCTTTTTTGTGATAACTATCGCGATATAACTGAATACACCTGTTTCCTTGATTACACTGATCAGGAGCATCATTCCTATCAGGAGCCCTATTGTGTTGAAATCGATATAATGGAAAGCTTCGGCCTGGGTCATGACGTGAAAGAGAATGAGCAGGACGGCGCCAAGAATGGCGATTTTTGTCCTGTGGATCTTTTCGGTGATTATGAGCAGATAGGCCAGTATGAATGTTGCGATTGCCGTAAACATAAGTAGCGTCACTCAAGACCTTCCATGTCGTATATGGCTCTGCAGATGTCATTCTGGCTCATCATACCGACCAGTCGGTTGTTATCTAAGACGGGGATCCGCGAAAGGCCATACTTGTGAAGCGCCGCGGCTGCCTTCATTATACCGTCGTTTACATTGAGTACTGTTACATCTTCCCGCATCAGGTCCTCTGCCACAAAAAGCATTTCTTCTACTGAGAAGGAGATATTTTCAAGCGCACCGAAATTATGAATAAAATCAACACTTCTTATCATGTCGATGTAATCAGGAAGAAAAATAAGTATGAAGTCATCTATCGTAATGATCCCCGCAAGCGACCCATCGTCTTTGACTACGGCAAGAACCGACTCACCGGTCTCGAAGAATAATTTCGCAACTTCTTTCATCGGTGCATGGGGCGATACTCCGCGGAAATCCCTATTGATATAGTTTCCGATATTCAATATTCACCCTTCGTCAGCCGTAGAATAAATCACAGATATTTTTGCTCGGCATCAGTAACGAGCGTGAAGAAATCCTTTTCGTTTTTGCATTTCAACAGATCGGTTCTGAATTCTTCATGTTTGATCAGGCGTGATATTCCGGCCAGGGCCTTGATATGCGGCCCCGATACGTCACGCGGCGATACCAGGATGAAAAAAAGGTGGGCCTTTTCGCCGTCCATGGAATCGAATTCGATCCCTTCGAGTGAAAGCCCGAAAGCGACGTGCAGTTTTTTGACAGCAGGCGTTTTCGCGTGCGGGACGGCCAATCCATTACCGATCCCTGTACTCTGTTTCTTTTCCCTGTTCTTTATTGCTTCCAGGATCGTGTTACGGTCCTTCAATTTGTAGGCGTTACACAGCAGATCGACGAGTTCCTCGAGTGCCTGGCTCTTGCCAGCGGCATTCATCCGGAGAGTAATAGCTGATTTTTTAATGTTTTTTGAAAGCATCATAATCGTATGTCCTTTACAAGGACGGTAATGTAATGAAATAACCGGGAAAAGTCAAACTTTTTACCAGAGTCTGATCCCCGTCGTTATATAGAAAAACATTCCGCTGTAATCGAGTACTACATAGTCGCCGGATGAAACATGGATAGCCGGATCGCGAAATTTGTTTTTGAGGTTATCTACTCTGCTATTTCTGTAGCCGAGCATTACACCCCATTCGATCGGGCGAGGGAAATTTGTGGTGGCCTCTACGAACACATCCCAGCCATGCGAATTGTTTTTGTATTCACCCAGCCTGGTAGATGAAGGGTTTTCTTCATTTGATTCGTAGGTTGCTTTTGTATAGGAACCCCTTGCGCCGATGTTGATGTCCATAACCGCGGGTATCGAAAGGACGGTTACCGCTCCACCGACAAGAAAAACGGTTGCAGGTAATTTATGTATAATGGAAAAATCTCCTGTGTTCATGGCCGATTCTGCCCAGTAGTGTTCGAAACCGGCTATGACTGCAAATTTGTCGAAGAACCATATCCTGCCATCGACGCAGATCTGAGTCCCCTTTTCGATTTGGGAAAGGTTTGTGTTATATGCCTGCCGGAGGCGTGAAATCTGTGAATTGATTTCGTTCATCGAGAAATATCCGCTCCCGACACCACCTTTTACGGAGAAGGAAACAGGGAAAGATGCTGATATCACGGGATTTGGCGCCAGTAATAATATGGCAGCAGTCAACGATAGTATCAACTTTTTCACAGGTGGTTCCTTTCAGAATTATGACCGGACACACAGTCCTTACCGGAGAACTTCTCGTGTTTTCAGGTACGATTCCAACCTTTTCATTCCTTCCTTTATATTATCCAGTGAATTTGCGTATGAGATTCTCAGGTGTCCTTCACCTCGTTCGCCAAAGTCGATTCCCGGAGTCAGTGCAACTCCGGTCTTGTCCAGGATGTCAAATGCCAGGCGATAGGAATCAGTATCCACGTGATCTGTTTTGACAAAGAAATAGAAGGCTCCTTTTGGCTCGACGGTGTAGTGCAAGCCTATTTCCGGCAACCTTTTCAACAAATATTGCCTTCTCCGATCATACTTTTCCGTCATATCCGCGATTTCGGGATGTTTTTCATCAAGAGCGCAGATCCCGGCTTTCTGTACGAAAGAATTCGGTGAAATGAAGAAATTCTGCTGCAGAATCTGCATCTTTCTCAGCGCTTTTTCCGGCATGATGATGTACCCGAGGCGCCAACCGGTCATTGCGAAAAGTTTTGAAAATCCGTTCAAAACATATGTTTCATCAGTAAACTCGAGAGAAGTATGTTCATTCTCGCCATAGACAAGGCCGTGATATATCTCATCGCTGACAACCGGGAGTCCGAGGCCGCAGATCGCCTTGAGATCAACTGCCGGGATGAGTGTTCCTGTAGGATTAGCCGGCGAATTGATTATTACAGCCCGGGTTTTAGCTGTAATGGTTTTTTTGATATCATTGGCTTTGAGTTGAAAGCCATCTTTTTCTCTTGTTGGAATGTATCTCGGTACTCCTCCGAGATACCTGATAAAGTTCGGGTAACAGGGGTAGCACGGGTTGCCGAGAATGATCTCGTCGCCACTCTTTTCGACCAGGCATGAAAGGACAAGTAGAAGAGCGGGAGAAACCCCCATTGTGATAAGGACTTGTCCGGAAGATACATTGACGCCATAGGTTTTATTGTAATATGTTGCGACAGAGGAGCGAAGTTCGTTGATTCCCCTGCTATCTGTGTAGTGAGTGTCTCCGGCCCGCAGGGAAATTATTCCGGCTTCTACGATTTTTCCCGGGGTGGGGAAATCAGGTTCACCGATTTCCATATGAATGATCGATCTGCCTTTTCTCTCGAGTTCAATAGCCTTTTCAAGAATCTCCATGACAATAAAGGGTTTAACAGCTTCATTGTTTGCATTGCTCATGGGCGTTTACCTTCGGATAAGAGACATACTAGAAAATAAATTGTGCAAACCCGTAAGTCAAACATATCGTCAGGGTGAAGAACAGATCATGGCTATTGACCAGTGACGGCCCGTCCGCCCCCTGTCTCTTCGGTATGAAAAACAGTGCTCCGGCGTGCATGATGTACAAATCCCAGAAAGCAGGATGTTTCCGGGCTGGATTCCGGCACGCCTGAATTCATATTCACAGAATCCGGATAGGTCAAGATGCCATTTATTCTGTTTGTATTGTTTTACGTCAGCGGGAAATGAGGAAGCGTCTGAACGGTTGACCGTGTAGCATTTTCCGCATATCCCCGGTCCGGTGATTGCCAGGGTATTACCGATGTCAACGGTAAACTTTTTATTCAGGATCCCAAACGCTTTTTCGATTATTCCGTCACGGGCTCCGGTACGGCCGACATGAAGTGCGGCGAGCACTTTTTCAGAGGGAGAGTACAGGAATACCGGGTAACAATCGGCTGTGCTTATCACCAGAGCAAGATTTCTGGAGGAGGTGATCATTCCGTCTATTCCCTTCAACAGGTTCCCATGTTGTATGATCCTGATCTTTGTTCCATGTACCTGGCCCATACGTGCTGTTTTCTGTGGAGTGATTCCAAGTGTGGCAAGCAGGATATGCCGGTTTTCCAATACTCTTTTTCTGGCATCCCCGGTCCCTTCACCAAGATTCAGAGAATCGTAGGGAGGAAGGCTTACGCCTCCTGCCCTGGAAGAGAAACTCACTGAAAGTTCCGGGGCCAGTATACCCAGTGTGGGGAAGATCCCCAGTTTCATGCTATTCGTTTCTTTCCAGTTCATATATAATTGACCCTGTTGATAATAGGCTACCAATCAAGGATAACCAATTCAGAGATTTTTTCAAGAATCTTTGGAGGTCCGGAATGAGGTTTTTCGAAGGGTATCGATGTGGAAACTGTGGGCGAGAGGTCCCGGCCGGTTCGCTGGCGGGTGAATGCCCCACCTGCCATGGCCCGCTGCTTGGCGAATATGATCTGGGTTTATTGCGAAATACGATAACACGGGATGAGTTTTTTTCCTGGGGCGAGGCGGGAGTATGGCGATTCAGTCCTCTTCTTCCGGGATTTATTGACAAAGTATCGTTGGGAGAGGGGAACACGCCTCTTCTTCATGCTGGGAGGTTGGGTAGTGTGCTTGGGATGGACGACCTGTGGATCAAGGATGAGTCATCGAATCCAACCGGGTCTTTCAAGGCAAGAGGGATGGCAGTAGCGATATCCAGGGTCATCGATCTTGGAGCCAGTATTGTTTCTATACCTTCAGCTGGTAATGCCGGGCTTGCCCTGGCTGCTTATGCCGCGTTCAGTGGAGTCAGGGCGAAGATTTATCTGCCATCTGAGATTCCTGCCGGTTTTGTGGAAGAATGCCGTGCGTATGGGGGCGAAATCATCGTTGTCCCCGGAATTCTGTCAGATGCGGTTGAAAGGCTGGAAGAAGATATCAATGATGATCGAGTGATCGTACTGAGTACCTTCAGGGAACCGTGCCGGGTAGAAGGCAAAAAGACCATTGCCTTCGAGATCGAGAGCGGATTTGCTGGCGATTCGCCGGACTGGATATTGTTTCCTACGGGGGGAGGGACGGGTATTGTGGCGATCTGGAAGGCGTACAGGGAACTGGAATTGCTGGGTTGGCTCAGGGGGGCGAGGCCGCGCATAGCGGTGGTTCAGTCCACCGGGTGTGCTCCTGTCGTCAGGGCGTTTGAAAAAGGAGAAGAAACGATCGAGCCCTGGACGGCTCCGGAAACGGCAGCTGCAGGTATAAGAGTATCTTCTTCAAGAGCAGATCGGCAGATAATGAAAGCACTCAGGGAAACGGAGGGGACAGCCGTAGCAGTATCTGAGGAGAGCATCATCGATGCGGTATCCGAGATGGCCAGGACCACTGGAGTATTCCCTTCACCGGAAGGGGCGGCTTCCTGGGCAGGGTTGAAATCTCTCGTCGATTCAGGGATTATCGAACGGGAATCAAAGGTAGTGATCGTGAATACTGCGGGCTGGTCGAGATACAGGTTCCTCCTGAAACCGTACCTGCGCGAGTGTTGAAAGAAAAAAGAATGAAAAAGGGGGTGGACGATGCATGTCCCCCCCCACTATCTTTATTCTTCCGCCCGTTCTCTACTATACTATGTCATCACCTTCTTCTCGATCTGCTTGAACTTCCTTTGGACGAAGAGCCCCTGGAAGAAGAATTTCTGGAAGAGGAACTTCTCGAGGAAGAACTTCTGGAACTCCTCGACGAAGAATTCCCGGCCCGGGATCTGTCAGGGGAGCTGCTTTTTCCTGCCGAACTGCCACTTGTCTTTCTGGGCCTGCTCGGGGCTGAAGACCCGGATCTGGAGGAAGTTCCGCTCCGTTCCTTCCTCGCCGAAGACCGGGATCTGTCAGGGGTTTTCTCCTTGCGGGTATTCGATTTCCGGTCAATGACAGTACGTTTTTCTTTTCTATCTGTAGACCTGTCCCTGAGCGTTCTCCGGGTTCCTTTGTCAGAGGTCGGCCTGGAAGGGTCACGTACATTTCGAGGTGTCCCTGGTGGGCGAATCGTGCGAGTCTTCCGGGAATCTCCGTGTATGACCCTTTTGCCGATATAGCTTCTGTCCTTCACGGAAGCAGGTGTACGGACAGTGGCAGGCCTGTATGTATTCCGCCTGATGTTGTTCTTGTCCCGGACCGGGTGTTTGATCGTCCTGGAATCGGGCCTGGCTTTTTTTACCCTGCTGTCTGCCAGGGTTTGCCTGCGGTTGTTGGTTCTTGATACCGAGGCGTAATCCAGGGCTCGTTTTTTGAACGTACGTTTTGCGTAAATAGACCTGTGTGAGCGATAGTAATTGTAGTCATACGGGGGGTAATACCCGTTGTAAAAACCGTAATTGTAGGCCCATGTGTAATAGTCGTACCGATAACCGTACCAGGAATAGAAGGGCCAGTGGTGGTAATAATAATTATCCCAATGGAAAGTAAAGGAAAAGCCGCTATAATATGGATCCCAGCTGTTCCAGCCCCAGGGATCATAGTAGGTAGTGTTCCACGTCCAGAAGGATGGATAGTAGAAACTGTAGGGATAATCGTAGTTGGTGTAATATATCGACAGGTACACCTTGTCGTTATCGTAGTCATCGTAATCGTCATAGCCACCGGTAATATTATCAGCGTAGTATTCCGGTGCGTTGTATGAGTCATCATCGTCGTCAACGTGCTGAATGCTGAACAGCGCCGGGTACGGGTAGACGGGATCTTCTTCGTATATCATCTTCTCGATCACGATTTCGGGGCACTCCATCCCGTACGGGTCCGATATTTTCCCCACTCCGTGGCATTTTGAACAGAGATATCTGGGATAATCGACTTCACGGCCGATATAGAAATAGGTGAAGTCCGAGGCCGGAGCAAGATCAGCAGCATCTCTGATGATTCCTTCATCGATCATATTGAACGCCAGGAACGGGTCCATATCGATCCTGAACTGTTTTTTCTCCGGCAGATCGTGGTTCTGCGCGAGAAAACGGAGCTCATTGCGGTCGATCCTGTCGCCGTCCGTTACAGCAATAGCGTGAATGTACTCGATTCCTGTTTTGCCTCTGACTTTCCAGGATATTCCTTTGCCTTTTTCCGGCAGGAAATACATCTTGTTTCCCCTGGTTTTTTTCAGTTCACCGTTTTCAGGGTAGAGGAGTTGTACAAGGCCTTCAGTATCGATGTTGTATATGACCACATACGCGTCTGTGCTTGTCTTGAAGGTCAGCTCGATATTTCTTCCCTGTCTCAGGATGGATCCTTTGCCTCCGACAAGGTGCAACGATACGTCGATATCCCCGCGGATCATTGTATTGTTACCGGACAACGATCTAGTGACATCAACAGGTGAAGCCTTCAAACCGCTTGATGGAATCAAAATGGTAGCCAGAAGGAAGAGCAGTAGCTTGCGTTTCATGACTCTTACTCCTTCCAGGGGTTGGTGGATGGAAGCAACTATAGTGCCCCGGCTGGCACCGGGCAAAGAGCTCCCTTCAACTTCTATACAAATTATAGTAGTTTTTTGACAAATTTACAAGCCTAACTCCGATTATGAGCATCATTTTCACCTCTCTGTTGATAATAATGCCTACTGATAATACGTTTGGGAGGCCGTAAAAGTTTCAGCATTATCAGAAAAACAGGGTAATACATCCTTCCGGGTACGTATATTTTTAGGGGAGAATACAATAGTTTACCTGGATCCCGTTGTTTCTGAAACTGACTTGACCCGGAAGGTGTAGAATGATAGTGTGCGCGTTGACATGGAAAAAGGAGGATGCAAATGGGTTTTGACGGGGTGCCAATCTTTCTGCAGGTGTCGGGAAGTTTTACGGAATTAATTGCCAATACCGGAACACTTGCCAAGACGATACTGGTCATATTGCTCGTATTGTCTGTTGTCTCATGGACGATTATTTTCGAGAAGATCAGGTTCTTCAGGAGAATTTCACGCCAGGGCCTGATATTCAGGAGTATTTTCAGAGAGGAGAAGTCACTTGTTACCCTGATAAAGAAAGCTGAGAAGACACCGGAGTGTCCCGAAGCTGCTATTGTCAGGATCGTGGGAGGGGAGATAAATAGCGGCGAAATTTCCAATATGTCGTATCTGGACAAATACATTGACGCCGGTATGAATTCAGTGGTCTCTGACTGGGAATCATACCTGATATTCCTTTCGACGACAGCTTCGGTATCACCGTTCCTCGGCCTGATGGGAACAGTATGGGGTATCATGAGTTCTTTCATGAGTATGGGGATCAGGGGTTCTGCCGATCTTTTTGTTATAGGCCCTGGTATTGCTGATGCCTTGATCACGACAATATTTGGTCTCGGCGCCGCCATTCCAGCGGTGGTAGGGTACAATTACATCCTGCGGATCATCAGGAGAAAAGAATACGAATTATCATCGTTTGCAGTTCGTTTCCGGACACGGGTCCTGGAAAAACGATATGATGAGCTCGATAAGCTGCGCTGACCGTGCACGGGCGGAGAGGATGAAATGAAACACAAACGCTACTCATCCATGGCAGATATCAATATTACCAGCCTTGTAGACGTCATGATGGTTCTGCTGATAGTCTTTATGCTGACTGCTCCTTTCCTTCAGGCCGGTGTGACGCTCAGCCTGCCGAAAGCAGAAGCCAGGGTTATAAAAGAGCAGGATGGCATCACGATCTCAGTGAACAGGGAAGGGGAGATATTTATAGATAAGGATAAGGTTACATGGCGTGATTTTTCCGCTGAGTTGCGCAAATCCATGGAAACCAGCGCTCCGAGAGTCTTCCTCCGGGCTGACAAGGAAACAAGATACGGGGATGTGATGAAAGTGATCGCCCGTATCAAGATGATGGGGATCGAAGACCTTGGTCTTATCGCGGAACAGGAAGAAAACGGATAATCTGTCGGAGGGCAGGGGAGGATGAGGCTTTCCTTACTGATATCGATTCTGGTACACACGTTGTTATTGTGTGCCTTGCTGTTTTTATTCAAGGTAGTCCCGGATATGCGCCTGCCAGAAAAGATCTACTCGGTCAAGATCCTGCAGCCGGCTATCAGGAAAAAACAGGCTGAACCTGAAATCAAGACCGTGATCGAAAAGAAAAAACCGCTTCCGTCAATACCGAAACCAAAGCCGAAACCAGAAGAGAAAAAAAAGACAGAGGAAGAAAAGAAAACGGAACCCGCAAAGAAAGAAAAGAAGCTTGATATATCTGTACAGAAAGAAACCGTGGAACCGACTTCCGTTTCGGTAGATGCCCCGCGTTTTCCATTTTCATATTATCTTTCGGCAATTGAAAGAAAAGTGTCACAGAACTGGTTTTCTTCGTCATCCGGCAGGGGGTCCGTGTATTCGTGTGTCGTATTTTTCAAGATGAGTCGTAGTGGAAGAGTATCCGAAGTCAGGATCGAGGAAAGTTCAGGGAATTCCTATTTTGACAGGGCGGCTCTTAGGGCTATCAGGAGCTCGGCTCCATTCCCGCCCCTTCCGCGGGCTTTTTCCGATTCCTGGCTTGGAGTTCATTTTACTTTCGTACAGAAGGATTGATACTGATTGAGAAGGGTGAATCGATGACCAGACAACAAATCCTGACACTGTTTGTGATGCTTCCGGTCCTGTTAGCAGGTTTTTCCCTGGAAGTATCCGGCCAGACCGATATCCATCTCAGTACGGAGAAACCGGGTAGTGGGCGGATCCCGATCGTGGTATGTGATTTTAAGGTCGATTCAGCCCAGGTGGCAGGAATCGCGGCGTATATATCAAAGATTCTGAGGAACGACCTTCTGTATACAGGTGTCTTTGAACCGATTGGATTTGAGGCCGGAGCTGATACACTGCCCGGTGGACAAACAGCGTCAGCGATTATAGAAGGATTTCTCGAGCAGAAAAACAGCGGATATATCCTGGAAGCAGGGTTGCTTGATTATTCGAGCCGGGAAGTGATATTCAGTAAAAGGTACAGTTTCCGGAAGGCTGCCAGGCGTACGATCGCACATCATCTGTGCGACGAGATCCTGTTTTTTCTGGTGGGGGAAACGGGGGTGGCTAATACTCGCCTTCTGTTCACCAGAAAAGATGGTGTTGATAGAAACCTGTTTATCATCGATTATGATGGATATGGGGAGCGACAGGTGACCAGGGACGAACTTGTTGTCTCTCCTGAATGGATCGACGCCGGAAAGTTCTGTTTCACTTCTTACAAAAGAGATAATCCTGACTGTTATCTGATCGATCTTGACGGAAATTCCAGAACGAATATCTCGCATCGTAAAGGGATAAATATCGCCGGGAGCCATTTCAGGGGCAGGGATGAGCTTGCAATGACCCTGAGTGTCAAAGGGAACAGTGAAATATATCTGATAAAATCTGACGGAAAAGTAATTCGGAGATTGACGAAAAACCGCGCCATAGATTGTTCGCCCTCCTGGTCGCCAAACGGGAGAGAGCTGGCTTTTGTGTCGGACCGGAGAAGTAGCCCGCAAATATATATTATGGATAGATTTGGAGGGAACTCAAGGCGGCTTACCTTCGTCGGATCGTATAACACGTCTCCGGCCTGGTCGCCCGAAGGAGACATGATCGCGTTTGTTTCCCGTGAAGGCTGGCTATACCGGCTGAAACTGATTTCGCCGGATGGCCTGTGGGAAGAAACAGTCTTTGATAACCGGTTGAGCTATGAAGATCCATGCTGGGCGCCGGATGGGCGCCACATAGCTGCTACTGTCAAATATGGCGGAGTTCCATGGATAGTCATAGTAGATATTGATTCCGGCAGCAGCAGGAGGCTTGTAAAGGGAGAATCTCCATCATGGTCTCCGTTGCAGGGAGGAAGATAGTATCTAACGGCTGGTATGAATAGATAAAAAAATAAAAAATATCTATTTTCAATATATTATCCAGGCTGTATTATAATCCTTGAGTGATTTAATGGAAAGGTTGAAGGTAGCAGCCTTTCCGGGCATAAACAGGAAGGTGTTCTCTCA
>CBDUUV010000069.1:0-14354 GCA_965370495.1 uncultured bacterium | reverse complement strand
GCCCCGGATATTCCATCTCATCCTCGATTCTTCTTGAAATTTCGCTCGCAAGCTGTGTAGCCTGCAAATCATCGATCTTTTTATGGCTTACCAGGATCCTTATTTCACGGCCAGCCTGGATGGCATACGACTTTTCCACTCCATCGAAAGCATCAGCGATCTTCTCGAGTTTCTCGAGCCTTCTGATGTAATTCTCCAGTGTTTCGCGCCTGGCACCCGGCCTTGCGCCCGATATGGCATCCGCAGCGGAAACAAGATGTGCAATCAGTGATTCAGCCTCGACATCCTCGTGATGAGAAGCGATGGAATTAACTACTATTTCCGATTCGCCGTATCTTTTTGCCAGATCTGCTCCGATTTCAGCATGAGGCCCCTCTATTGCGTGATCGGCAGCTTTTCCAATATCGTGCAACAACCCCGCTCTTTTTGCAACGGCCACATCAAGACCAAGCTCGCCTGCAAGCAGAGAAGATACGAGTGCTACTTCCTTTGAATGCTGAAGAACATTCTGTCCATACGAAGTTCTGTATTTCAATCTTCCCAGCAATTTTACAATTTCGGGATGGAGTCCATGTATGTTGAGTTCGAGATAGGTTCGCTCGCCGATATCCCTTATCTCTTCCATAAGATCTTTCCTGGTCTTTTCAACCAGTTCTTCGATCCTGCCCGGATGAATACGGCCATCTTTCACAAGTTTATCGAGCGAGATCCTTGCGATTTCCCTGCGGATGGGGTCGAAACCGGAAAGAATCACAGCTTCCGGAGTATCATCGATTATTACATCGATACCTGTAGCGCTCTCAAAAGCCCTTATATTCCGCCCTTCACGCCCGATTATCCTTCCTTTCATCTCGTCGTTCGGAAGATCCACAACCGATACGGTCGATTCTACCACGTGATCAGCCGCACACCGTTCAATAGCCAGAGTGATGATCTCACGGGCAGCCTTACTTGCAGTTCTTTCTGCTTCATCTTTGATATCCTTTATTTTCCTGGCTGCCTGTAGTCTCGCCTCACTTTCAAGATTGGAAATAAGAAGTTTCTTGGCCTCCTCCGTACTCATTCCGGCAATCCTCTCGAGTTTATCGTTCTGCCTGTGCAGCACCCGAGTTATTTCTTCTTTCTTTTCATTGACCGCCAGAATTTTGGTCTCGAGAACCTTGTCTTTATCATTCAGTTCCCGTTCGTGTTTTTCGAGGTAGTTTACCTTTCTGTTGATGTTCTCTTCTTTTTCCTCGATACGCCTTTCCATTTTCTTCAGTTCTATTCTGGTATCAGACGTATCCTTCTCGAATTTCAGTTTTGCCTGGTACCATTCCTCTTTTGTCTCAAGAATCGACGCCTTTTTCCTGGTTTCCGCCTCTCTTTGAGCCTCCGAAATTATATTCTCCGCAAGCCTCTGAGTATGCTTCAACTGGTTTTTAGCAACTTTTTTGTTGATGAACCAACCCAGCATAAAACCTAGAAAAAGAACGAGGATTCCAGCCATGAAATAGAAATATATGTTTTCCATTCCGTTATCCCCCTTTTTATTCCGGGGGAGGCTCACCTCCTGATTATTTCACGTACAGTAACGAATCGATACACACTTGACATATGCGATTTGAAAATATTCTTTATTAAAAGGAGTTACTGCAAGAAATGGAAAATTCCCCACTTTATGCCGTGAGGGAAGAATCCTTTTAAGCCCAAACCAACAAGGTGGATATCCTCATGGCACCTTCAGCCTTCCAGGTGCGTCCCGGCCTGACATCAAATACCAAATTTTGGATCTCCGGGCTCAAAGTGTTGGCAAAAAATGATCTTCAACCACACAAACACAGCAGGGAATTACCCGATAGCTCTATCTTTTGTCCCCAACCCCAAAACCCCTCTTATCAATATTAAGGGCTTACCGGAGATATAAGGATCAACGTACCGCACCGATCTTGTCTTCGATCAATTCACCCAGTCTCGCAGCTTTCCGATCGAATTCTCTCAGGGCATTCTTCTCTTTTTCCTTCTCCTGATACAATTCGTCGGCAATATTCAGAGCAGCCAAAATAGCAATACGTGACTGTGACATTATTCCACTCGAATGCGCGATTTCCCTCATCTTTTTATCAACATATCCTGCAATCCTGTGGATATAGTGAGGGTCACCCACACCTTTGATTTTATACTCTTGACCAAAAATCTCCACTTTCTCCGTGTTTTTTTCGGTCATCTATCTACCTCTCAAGATCAACACAGTTCAATCCTCACTTCCCCCACCCGGAAACAACCTCGCCAGGTATAATGCACTAGAATCCCAGTCCATCCAATTTTACCAGCATCTCCTCGATTTTGTTTCCTATCTCCTCTCTGGTTTTTTCGAAATCTTTTCTCTATTTATTATCCTTGTTAAAGATTTCAAGTTCCTTTATCAATCCTTATTTATCAATATACAACGTTTCTACCTTTTCTTTCAATACTTTATTCGACTCTTCCAGCTTCTTTTTCTCTATTGTAAGCCTCTCAATAAGGTCTGCTGCCTTAATTATCTTATTTTCAAGCATTTCCAGGCTTGCAAGTCCTGTTGAACCCATTTATCGGCTCCTATTCCGTCCTAAGGATAACCTGCAATTCTCTCTGCAGGCCATCAAGAACCTTTTCTATGACCTTGTCTATCACATTATCCTTAAGAGTGCCTTCCGGTGACCGGAAGGTCAACCTGAAAGCGTAACTTCTTCTACCTTCTCCCAAGTTGCCACCCTGATAGTAATCGAAAAGTCCAATAAATTCAAGGAATTTGGCTCTTTTTCTAACAACCTTTCTTATATCGGAAAATGTGATCCTGTCAGAAGCTACCACACATAGATCTCTCTTAACCGCCGGGTATTGAATCAAATCGGTATATCTCGGCTCACTTACTCGTACTGAGTACACAATATCCATGAATACGGTAAAATAGAAGGTGGTGGTAGTGACTTCATATCTTTCGGCTACCCTTCCAGGAATCATTCCGCATACCCCGATTATATTGTTTTTGTACAACAAGTTAAAGGAATAATCAGGCTCTTCATCCCTGATTCTTTCTATACTTGTATCAGGAGGCACACCCATTCGGTTAAAAAGACATTCTATCTCACCCTTCATATCAAAAAACCCGAAATCGCGCTTCTCCCCGATCCATTGAAGGGGAGCCTGCCTCCTCGAAAAGATCGCGGTAAGATGGAGTCTTTCGTCAGGGAGGCTTTCTCCGTCTCCTAACGAAAGAAACACATTTGCCATCTCGAACATCCTTATCCCTTCCTGTTCGACCGGCGCATTCCTCGCGAGAGTCCTTAACATTCCTGGTAAAAGAGATGTCCTTAATGCCGACTGGGAGGCTGAAAGTGGATTCAGCAGCATAACAGGATTACTTCTGGGGTCATTCTTTTTCCACTCGAACCTCCCGGAGTCATCTGGATCCATAAAAGAAGAATTAACCGCTTCCGCGTAACCTCTCGATGCAAGGAAAGAACGTGTATCCTCCCTCATCCTGTCAATTGCGGAAACTATCGAAAATATATTGCCTTTTCGATCCTCTTCCCTTCCGATATTCTCATAGCCATACACTCTCGCAGCTTCTTCTATCAGATCCACTTCCATTTTAAGGTCTCTTCTGAAGGTAGGGACAGAGACTAACAGGTCTTTTCCCGAAACATGCGCATCGAGCTGAAGCCTGCCAAGCAACTCCACAATGTCATCCGCGGCAAGGTGGGTTCCCATCAGTCTGTTTGCCTGCTTGATCCTCAACGATATCTCCGCAGGAGCAAACGATCTCCCATCAACCAGTTTATCGGTAAATGTCCCCTGAGGTTTGCCCGCACCTGTTTCCGCTATCAGGTAGCACGCTCTTTCAAGGGCTTTATTTGTAATTCCTATATCCCCTTCACGTTCGAAACGGTATGACGCTTCAGTATCGAGTTTCAGCGCGTGACTGGACCTCCTGACGGCTCTTGGATCAAATAATGCGCTTTCAAGAATAACCCTTTTTGTACCTTCATGGATTTCTGTCGCGCTGCCCCCCATAACTCCGGCAATGGCAATCGGCCCTTCGGCATCCACAATCAGGAGTATATTTTCATCAAGGTCTCTTATAGTTCCATCGAGAGTTCCCATTTTTTCTTTTTCTCTGGCCCTTCTCACTGATATTTGATCTCCACGAATGCAATCCCTGTCGAATGCGTGTAATGGCTGCCCCATCTCCATCAGAACGAAATTCGTAATATCAACCAGATTGTTCAACGGTTTGACGCCGGTGGAAACAAGAAGGTTCTGAAGCCACTGCGGTGAAGGCTTGATTTTGACATCATCAATGAAAGCTGCCGAATATCTTGGACAGTCAGTTCCATTTTCTATATTGATACTGAACCGATCATCCGGTTCGAGTATAAAGTATTCCGGTTCTCTGAATTCCCTCCTGTACAATGCGGCAATTTCTCTTGCGATACCTGTATGTGAGAGCTGGTCAGGACGATTCGGTGTGACTTCTATATCAAGTATTATATCGTCGTCACCCAGGTAACCTTTAAGATCCGTACCCGGTTCCAGCTCAAAATCCAGTTCGATGATACCACTTGAATCACTACCAGTACCAAGCTCGGTTTCAGAACATATCATCCCTTCGGAAACTTCTCCGCGAAGTTTGGTTTTCCTGATTCTGAAATTCCCGGGAAGAACTGCTCCGTTCACTGCAACAGCTACATTCAACCCGGCCCGCACATTCGGAGCGCCACATACTATGCTCAGGAGTTGTTTCCCACCTGCATCCACTTTGCAGACACTTAATTTATCCGCGCCGGGATGTTTCCTGCACTCTAATACCTTCCCAAAAACAATCCCGCTAAATTCGGGCCTGTTACCCTTGATGCTTTCGACATTCAGGCCGAACATCGTCAGGTCTGCGGCAAGAGTCTCCGGGTCTTCCTTAATATCTACATATTTTTTAAGCCAGTTCAGGCTAACTTTCAATCCTGCACCCCCACCCATGAACCGGCCCAGAATTTCTTGAGGAACCGGATATCGTTGGCAAGAAATCTCCTGATATCATCTATACCGTATTTAAGCATTGCGATCCTGTCTATCCCCATGCCGAAAGCGAAACCTGTAACTGAATCAGGGTCATACCCAGCGAACTTGAATACATTGGGATGAACCATTCCGGCACCCATGATCTCTATCCAGCCTGTTTTTTGACAAATGGAACATCCCTTACCATGGCATGAGAAACAAGTCATATCGACCTCTGCGCTCGGTTCCGTGAAGGGGAAATAGTGAGGCCGGAAACGAACTTTTGTGTTTTTTCCGAAGAATGAATGAATGAAATAAGTAACATCGTTTTTCAAATCCCCCAGCGAAACGTTCTTGTCTACATAAAGGCCTTCCATCTGATGAAATTCGGCTGAATGAGAGGGGTCCGCAGTTTCATTTCTATATACCCTGCCGGGAGAGATCACACGAAGCGGGGGATCATGCTTCTCCATATACCTGACCTGCACCGGAGAAGTCTGGGTCCTGAGAAGAATATCCCTGTTTATATAGAATGTGTCCTGAGTATCCCGCGAAGGATGGTCATGTGGAAAATTCAAAGCTTCGAAATTGTAATAATCCAGTTCGACTTCAGGGCCTTCAGCCAGAGAATATCCCATTCTGTAAAATATTTCCTTGATATCCCTTGTTACTCTGCTTAAAACGTGGAGCCCACCGTCCCAATCTCTCCTGCCTGGAAGCGACGGGTCTCCCGGAAAGGGTTCCTCGTCCCTGATGTCGCCCGAAATATCGTTTTGCTTCTCATTGAAAAGAGAATTAAATGCCTGCTTCATCTCATTGATAAGACTACCGAGCAGCGGCCTCTCATCCGGTGGCAACTTACCTATCGACCTCAGTACGGTCGTAAGCACTCCTTTTCTTCCCAAATACTGTATCCGAACTTCCTCGAGAGTTTCAATATCACACGCTTTTTTCAGTTTTTCTTCAGCGTCTCTCCCGATCTGTTCGAGGACCTTGCGATCAACTCTCTCATTACCCATTTATAGAGCTTCCTTCGCGATCTCTGCCAGTTTTGTAAAACTTTCGGCGTCATGGATCGCAATTTCCGAAAGCATCTTCCGGTTGATTTCGACCTCGGACTTTTTGAGTCCATTGATAAACCGGTTGTAACTAAGACCATTAAGTCTCGCGGCTGCGTTTATCCTGGCGATCCATAGTTTACGGAAATCTCTTTTCCTGGCACGACGATCTCTGTACGCATATGACAGCGCCCGGTTAACAGCTTCCTGGGCGGAGCGAAATAGTTTGCCGCGCCCGCCTGTAAAGCCCTTGGCTTGTTTTAACACCTTCTTTTTTCTTCTGTGCGAAGCTACACTGTGTTTTGTTCTTGGCATTCCTGCATGCCTCCTGTATCTGTTTCCATCCGAATCAGCACAATTATGATTTACAAATTAACAAAAGACTTACATCCCCAGCATCCTCTTTATTCTTCTAACATCGGATGCGGCTGCCAGAGTCTGTTTGCGGAGGTTTCGTTTCCTCTTGGTCGATTTATTAGTTAGAATATGGCTGGCATTCGCTTTCCCTCTTTTTATCTTTCCACTTCCGGTCAAGCGAAATCTTTTTGCTGCTCCACGATTAGTCTTGATTTTTGGCATCCTCGTCTCCACCTCCTTTTCCTGATTTCTTTTCCGAGAGAGGTCCCATTATCATCGATATAATCCTTCCCGTCCTTATTGCAGTTTTTTCGATTGAGGCAAATTCCGAGAACCTTTCTGTAATCTGATCGAGAAGTCTGTACCCTTTTTCGATATGCTCCATTTCCCGTCCCCTGAAAATGATGGTAAATTTGACTTTGTCTTTCTGTTCAAGAAACTTCTGGGCATTTTTCATCTTGAATTCGAAATCATGTCTTTCGATCTTCGGCCTGAGTTTGATCTCTTTGAGATGTGTCACATGCTGTTTCTTTTTCGAATCACGGGTCTTCTTGCTCTGTTCGTACTTGAATTTCCCGAAATCCATTATCTTGCAGACCGGAGGTCTGACATTCGGAGCGATCTCAACAAGATCCAGTCCCTTCTCCTCCGCGATCTTCTTCGCCTCATCGGTCGGTATAACACCAAGCTGATCACCATTGTCATCGATCACTCTTACCTCGGCGATTCTGATCATATCGTTGACCCGGGTCCTTTTCTCCCGTTTATCGCTTCTAAATCGATTTTTAATTAGTTCACCTCCAGGAACTGAAATAAAAAAAAGGGCACGTAGAAGTTCCACCTGCCCGGATTAACTCGGCATTAGATGAAACCCTGACAGTACATTCAAGACCGTAAGGTGAGAAGCTTTCACTTCTTCTTTGTGTACTTAACAAGTACGGGTTAATATTATGCTTTCTTATCAACTTCGTCAACCAATTCCGCAATAAATTCCTCGATTTTTTTCACGCCCAGCCTTCCCTCTGATTTGGATCTGACATCCAGGGTCCCTTCATCCACCTCATTATCTCCACATACTGCCATGTACGGAATCTTCTGCAACTCACATTCACGTATCCTGAATCCAAGTTTTTCTTCCCTGAGATCATAATCAGCTCTTATTCCGGCAGAGCGAAGCTTCTCCACACACGCAACCGCGTAATCGTGATGATCTTTGCGTACAGGGAAAACCATCACCTGCTGGGGAGCAAGCCATAGTGGGAAGAGCCCCGCATAATGTTCGGTCAGCGTTCCTATAAAACGCTCAATGGATCCGAGCAGCGCACGGTGGATCATATAGACGTATTCTTTTTTCCCTTCATTGGTAATGTATTTTACATCAAATCTCCGCGGAAGATTGAAATCGAATTGTATCGTTGTCGCCTGCCATCCCCTGCCGATAGCATCTATGAGTTTCAAATCTATTTTGGGACCATAGAACACGGCTTCACCGGGAATCTTCCTGAAAGGGATGTTCCGCTTTTCGATAGCTTTCAGCAGAGCATTCTCCGCCATCTCCCATTCTTCCTCCGACCCCGCATACTTGTCCATATTATCAGGATCATGAGCGCTTAGTTCTACGGTGTACTTCGTGAATCCGAAAGTCGTAAGGATCTTGTGAGCGAGCTCAAAGCATTTGTCAACTTCTTCCTCAAGCTGATCCGGAGTACAGAAAATATGAGCATCATCCTGCGTAAAGCCACGCACCCTGAGAAGTCCATGCAGAGTGCCAGAACGCTCATTACGATAGACGGTTCCGAGTTCAGCGTATCGTATCGGCAGATCACGATAACTGTGCAGATGTGTTTTGTATATTAAGATATGTCCGGGGCAATTCATTGGCTTTAGTACGAATTCCTGACCCTCACCTGTATTTATTACAAACATATTCTCCCTGTAAAAGTCGTAATGCCCTGACTTTTTCCAGAGTTCGCTTTTGGCTATATGGGGTGTCATGATTATTTCGTAACCATTATTCCGGTGTTCTTCTTTCCAGTAATTCTCGACCACTTCACGAAGGATATATCCCTTCGGATACCAAAATACCAGCCCCCCGCCTGCTTCTTCCTTGATATCGAAAAGACCCAGTCTCGGGCCGAGCTTCCTGTGATCCCTCTTCCTGGCTTCTTCTCGCCTTTCAATTTCACTTTCGAGTTCATCAGCAGAGAAAAAGGCCGTTCCGTATATTCTCTGAAGCATCTCCCTTTTTTCATCGCCGCGCCAGTATGCTCCAGCGAGCGAAAGAAGCTTGAAATGCCTCAGCATCTTCATGTTTGGAATGTGTGGCCCTTTACAAAGATCGGTAAACGACCCGAGCTTGTAAACAGAAAGGGTTTCGTCCTCGAGTTCTTCGATCAGTTCAGTCTTGAACGGCTGACCAAGGCTTTCGAATAACCGGATAGTTTCCTCTTTCGGGAGGTTCTCGTGTTCGAATCTCAGATTCCCACTTTTCTGAAGTTCTTTCATCTTAAGTTCGATCTTTTCCAGGTCATCGGGAGTAAACGTTCTGTCTAGCAAAAAATCGTAATAATACCCATCCCCGATCGAAGGCCCTATAGCGAACTTTACATCGTCATAAAGCTCCTTTACAGCAAGTGCCATCAGATGTGAAACACTATGCCTGAGAATATCCAGCGCCTCGATGTTATCAGTGGTTATCACAAGAAAATCCCCGCCTCCGGTCACGTTCCACTGCAGATCGAGAAGAGTTTCCCCGATTTTTACAGCAACAGCTTTTCTGCGAACCGATTGCGGCAGTTTTTTAAGGAGCTCACTTACCGGTGTACCTTCTTCTACTTTCTGCTTTGATCCATCGGGATAAATAATTTCTACCATACCCAAGCTATCCACCTTGAAAGAAAAATAGAGGTAATGGTGGGCGATACTGGAATTGAACCAGTGACCCCCTGCATGTCAAGCAGGTACTCTAACCATCTGAGCTAATCGCCCACTCACGATTACCGATGAATCTTATGAAATAAATCGATCCCTAGCAACTAAATAATCTTTTCAAGCGATTATTTCTTTTCCTCGTCATCGATAACCTCGAATTCAGCATCGACAACATTATTATCTTTTTTCGCCTCTTCTCCGCCTGGATCGGCTTGAGGCTGCTGCGAATCCTGCTCCTGCTGTCCGGACACGCCCTGGTACATGGCCTGCGCTACCTTCTGCCAGATAATATTATGACCGTCTACAGCCTTTTTAATCCTTTCCTTGTCATCAGATTTTGATGCTTCCTTCAGTTCTTCAAGTGATATCCTGATCTCGCTTATATCTTCATCAGAGATCTTATCCTTGTATTCCTCCATCTGTTTTTCAGTCTGGTAACTTAACTGATCCGCCTGATTCCGAAGATCGATAATTTCTCTTTTCTCCCTGTCTTCCTCTGCATGTTCTCCAGCCTCATTAACCATCTTCTCGATTTCACTGTCTGACAACCCGCTTGATGCTTGTATTATAATCTTCTGTTCCTTGCCTGTAGCCTTGTCACTGGCAGTAACATTGAGAATTCCGTTCGCGTCGATATCGAATGCAACCTCGATCTGCGGAATGCCGCGCTGAGCCGGTGGAATTCCTGCCAACTGGAAGCGCCCGATCGATTTGTTTGTCGTGGCCATCTCTCTCTCACCCTGTAGTACATGTATCTCTACCGTCGACTGATTATCCGCGGCCGTAGAAAATATCTCGCTCTTTCTTGTTGGTATTGTCGTATTGCGGTTGATAAGCTTTGTCATAACCCCGCCAAGTGTTTCAATACCGAGAGAAAGCGGTGTCACATCGAGAAGAAGAACATCATGGACATCACCGGCAAGGACTCCGCCCTGTATAGCGGCGCCCAGCGCCACGACTTCGTCCGGGTTGACACCCTGGTGAGGTTCAAGCCCGAAGATCTCCTTGACTTTCGCCTGGACGGCTGGGATCCTTGTTGTTCCACCTACGAGGATAACCTCGTCGATTTCAGAGGTATTCACTTTTGCATCCTTGATCGCACTCCTGCAGGGCCCGATTGTCCTCTCGATAAGATCATCTGTAAGAGATTCAAATTTTGCCCTTGTAAGTTTTACATTGAGATGCTTGGGCCCGGAACTGTCAGCGGTGATAAACGGAAGATTGATATCAGCCTGTGAGACTGTTGAAAGTTCGCATTTGGCTTTTTCCGCCGCTTCCCTCAATCTCTGAAGCGCCATAGGGTCCTTTTTAAGATCTATTCCCTGTTCTTTCTTGAATTCTTCCGCGAGCCATTTGATCACCCTCTGGTCGAAATCGTCTCCACCAAGATGTGTATCTCCATTTGTAGCCTTGACCTCAAAGACGCTTTCTCCAAGTTCAAGGATCGAGATATCGAATGTTCCACCACCGAGATCAAAAACAGCGATCGTCTTTTCACCTTTTTTCTCGAGCCCATAGGCAAGCGCCGCTGCTGTAGGTTCGTTTATTATCCTTTCGACTTCCAGTCCCGCGATTTTTCCCGCATCTTTTGTTGCCTTTCTCTGACTGTCGTTGAAATATGCAGGAACTGTGATAACCGCTTTTTTGACTTTCTCTCCCAGGTGTTTCTCGGCAGCTTCCTTCAGATACCGAATCACCATTGCTGAGATTTCGGGTGGAGAATATTCCTTGCCACCGACAATTACCCTCACATCTCCGCCGGGCCCCTTCTTGATCTTGTAAGACACTTCTGATATTTCATTGGCAACCTCCGAAAATTTTCTTCCCATGAAACGCTTGATGGAAAATACCGTCTCGGTCGGGTTTGTAATAGCCTGCCTTTTAGCGAGCATACCGACAAGTGTTTCCGCGTCTTTGAATCCAACCATCGAGGGTGTTGTCCGTCCCCCCTCAGGGTTCGGAATGATAACAGGTTCTCCGCCCTCGATCACTGATACACATGAGTTAGTAGTTCCAAGGTCTATTCCTATAATCTTTGACATCTGCTCCTCCTTATAAGCAAAGGTAACTTTACACTCAAACACCAATCAATAACCATGCCAAGAACCAACCCCCGCTTGGCGGTTATAACTGATTGTTATATTATCATTTATGAAATTTTCAAGAAAGAAGTTGGCAACTGATAATTAAATGACATGTGCCAACCACTGCCATTGATGTCATCATGGCATACTATGACAGTCGCAAGGCAGAATTTTTTCTTGATCCTTAGAATAAGAACACGCCTGTCAGCCACACCTTGCCGTTTTTGCCCCCCCCAATGCGGTTTTTTTGTATCGATATCAAGTTTCTTCCAGGGGCTGCCCTTCGGTCTTTATGGAACACCTTATACTACCGTTTTCAAGTCGCAGCTGTACTTCAAGACAGATCTCGTAGTTCCTTCTTGAAATATCCCCGTACTCGTAAAATACGCATCTATTTCTTCTGGAACACCGGTTTTTCTTGCGGCATGTCCTGAGTTGTTCCAGAAACCAGGATTCAAGGTATTCTCCACTTCCGACCTCCCATCTTTCACTACCACGTTCGATATCATGCTCGTGATGATAAGGGAACAGTTTCTTTCGCATTTCCCTGATCAGTTTTTCAAGCTTCATCATGTCTCCATATTCCCGTAAAGACCGCAAAACCGGATCATACTTTCCTCTATGGCTAACTTCAACCCTTCAGTAACTCCGTTGCCACCGCTCGGCCATCAATTCATTTTCTGATCCTGAATGCCGACAAATGGCAAAGACGCCACTTGTACCATATTCCCGAACCCGAATACTCATCACCAGCCAGTTCCAGTTCAGTGCCCTGCCTGTTTCAGTGTAGATCTCGCCCAGTATTTTCATAACCGAAACACTTCGGCCCACACCCTTCTTTCTTCTACGTTTTTTAACGCCTGCCATCCTGCATTCACTTTCAGCAAATTTACCACTTGACTATTATAGGTATTATACCCTATTATTCATCCAGAGGGTTCCTGTATCTTCCCTCTCTTCCGAATGGTTTTGCTCAACATTTTGTGATCCGTCGCTCATTTCCAGTCGGACTCACGTTGAGAAAAACCCCTGACACCAAGTTACAGGAACCTTTCTTTTTTTGCTCATCATTTTTCAATCGCTCTTTTCACCAGGTCCTCAAGTTTTTCGACTGTATTGTATTCAGGGTTTTCAAGCACCGTATCGAGAAGTTTTCCCAGGATCTCTCCGATTTTCTTTCCCTCACAGATTCCAGTGATCCTTATTACATCATTTCCATTTATCGCGAGTTCCTTTCTCTTGAAAACAGAATCCATGGCAAGAATCTTATCCACCCTCTTTCTCGATAGTTCGACTTCAGCCTTTGTTTGTCCATCCCCTCTTGAAACTCCATCCGCCATTCTTAACGCAAAAAGGTCATCTATGTTTTCAGTGCCGACCTTCACAATAAAACGCCTGACAGCCGAATCTGACCAGTCCTCCGTAATAAAAAACATATGATGAAAGATGAGATGAACAACTTTTGCTATAAAGTTGCTTGGAAACACGAGACGTTTTAGAATTTTTTCAGCGATTTTTGCACTTTCCACCTCATGCCTGTAAAAAACGACCCTGCCCTCGATCTCGCGTTTCATCTTTTTCTTGCCGAGGTCATGCAAAAGCGCGGCCCAACGCAATTCCAGATTTCTCGGCGCCAGATCACAACTCCTCACACTGTGATGAAAAATATCATCGACATGATATTCATTCTGTTCTATTCCCCACGTCGCTTCAAGTTCGGGCAGGATGACCCGCAGGATCTCCCTATCGTGCATAAAAATAAAACCTTCACTCGGTTTTTCAGAAAGAATCATCATTTTATTAAGCTCTATCCGTATCCTGTCAAATGAAACTGTATCGAGAGCCGAAGCATGTTTTTTCATCAGTTCCATCGTGGTTTTCTCTACGGAAAGCTTGAAACGGGCCAGGAACTGGACTCCCCTGAGGATCCTCAGTGCATCTTCCGTAAAAGAATTTTCTCTATTTACTCTCAGAATCTTCTTTTTCAGATCATCTCTTCCTCCAAGCGGATCTATCAACCGCATACTCCTCAGGTCCAGCGCCATCGAGTTGATCGTATAGTCTCTGCGTACCAGGTCTTCTTCTATGGGGATCCCGGGATCGTAATGGACATCGAAATCCCTGTGGCCGGTCCCTGTAGAATCCTCGGTCCTCGGAAGTGAAATATCTACTGTTTCAAATCCTTCTGCTTTGAACTTGATGACACCAAAAGATCTCCCAACCAGATCGGTCCTGCCAAGTTTGTTGAGCAATTCCAGCAGTCTGTCAATTGATATACCTGACGCCAGGTAATCGACATCAAGAGATTCTTTTTGTTTTCCGAGGATTATATCTCGAACGGCTCCGCCCACGAGTAAGAGATCACACTCTGCGAGTAGTGACTTTTCCCATCCAAGGATTTCTCTTCCCAGCGATATTTTTACATCCCTATCCATAAACTGGAATGTATCGAAACAGGCGTCATCTGGTCAACACCTTAACCATATTCATTGACGATACTGGAAACTCGGTAAGGAAACAAGATGCCTTAAACACTCCCGATACCAGGACTGGTATTGCCCCAAAGCGGGAGGGAATGTGGCTCATAATATTTTTCACTCTTCAAAACAAAAGAAGGGATCAGCCCGAATCCGCCAACCCCTTGTAATATATGGTGCCGAGGGCGGGACTTGAACCCGCACGAAGCCAAGCTCCAGCGGATTTTAAGTCCGCTGCGTCTACCAGTTCCGCCACCCCGGCACACGCCTTAATTTATAACGCATCGAATTTTTCATCAAGTGAAAAGGCAACAACATGGCACGTTCATCAGGATGAGAACAAAGCACTTCTCAGGCCTTATCCCGATATTTGAACGAGCTTGAAACGGCTGGTTTTAAGTTATTCCGGGAGATGCGATGGAGGCGGCAAC
>CBDUUV010000068.1:0-14789 GCA_965370495.1 uncultured bacterium | reverse complement strand
AAGCAGAAGCGTCTCGTGCTTGGAAGTAATGGATTAATCGACCCGATGGTTATTACAGATTATATCGGTGTTGATGGTTACAAGGCTTTTGCCAATGTTGTGGATTCGATGACTCCTGATAAGGTGATTAATATGGTTATAGATTCCGGCCTGAAAGGCCGGGGTGGGGGAGGATTTCCAACAGGTATCAAATGGAAGCTGTGTAAAAATGCCAAAGGGAAAATCAAGAATATAGTTTGTAATGCGGATGAAGGTGATCCCGGGGCATATATGGACCGGTCTATCCTGGAAGGTAATCCTCATTCTGTTATTGAGGGAATGCTCATAGGCGGGTTTGCAATTACCGCATCCATGGGATATATCTATGTCCGTACAGAGTATCCGCTTGCAATTCAACGCCTGAATCGGGCTATTGAGCAGGCAAAGGAGTTCGGGCTCATCGGAAAAAATATCCTTGGTACGGATTTTTCATTCGATATCGAAATCCGGGAAGGTTCTGGAGCATTTGTCTGCGGCGAAGAAACCTCGCTGATGCATTCGATTGAAGGATTATCACCGGAACCAAGCCAAAGGCCTCCGTTTCCGACAGAATCAGGGCTTTGGGGGAATCCCACAAACATAAATAACGTGGAGACCTGGGCTGTTATCCCGTTGATTATCAACAAGGGAAGCAAATATTTCTCCAGTATTGGAACGGAGAATAGCAAAGGTACAAAGATATTTTCTCTTGTCGGGAAAATTAATAATTCGGGACTGGTCGAGGTGCCCATGGGAATATCCCTGGGAGAAATCATTTATGGTATTGGAGGCGGCATACCTGACGATAAAGAATTCAAAGCAGTTCAAACCGGAGGGCCTTCCGGTGGATGCATCCCCGCGTCATTAATGGACATTCCTGTCGATTATGAAAAACTTGCTGAAGTGGGGTCAATAATGGGTTCTGGCGGTATGGTTGTAATGGACGAAGATACCTGTGTTGTTGATATTGCAAAGTATTTTCTTTCGTTCACAAATGGCGAGTCATGCGGTAAGTGTACTTCCTGCAGGGATGGCAGTAAATTGATGCTGGATATTCTTACGCGGATATCGGAAGGGAAAGGTAAACCGGAGGATATTGATTTACTTGTTGAGCTGGGGGAGGCGGTCAAGGATGCATCCCAGTGCGGGCTTGGGCAAACATTGCCAAACCCTGTTCTCTCTACAATAAGATACTTCAGGGAAGAATATAATGCTCACATCGTGGACAGGAAATGCCCCGCACATGTTTGTAAGGAGCTTATCAGCTATAGTATAAATTCTGAAGAGTGTATTGGATGCGGAGTATGTCTTAAGAACTGTTCTGTCGGAGCAATCACCGGTAACAAAAAAGAAGCACATTCAATCGACCCGGGCAAATGCACAAAATGTGGTGTATGCAGGGAAGTCTGCAAATTCAACGCGGTCATTGTGGAGTAAATATGGGAACGAAAACAGAAATGATCAATCTGACTATTGATAATAGACCTGTTGAAATGGTAGAAGGTGCTACGATCCTCGAAGCCTGCAGAAAGCTCGATATACAAATCCCTACTCTTTGTTATCATAAAGCGCTTTCTACCTATGGGGCATGCCGCTTGTGTCTTGTAGAGATTGAAGAAAACGGCAGGACTTCGATACGTACGTCATGTAATTATCCGGCCATGGAAGGGATCAAGGTCAGAACTGACACAGAGCGCATTATACGAACCCGGAAGATAATGGCGGAACTTCTCCTGGCGAGGTGTCCCGATTCCAAAAAAATCCAGAGTATAGCTACAGAACTTGGTGTAACAGAAAAAAGAATGGAGCTGAAGAACGAGGATTGTCTTCTATGTGGCCTATGCGTGCGTATGTGCAGTGAAAGAATGGGTAAAGGAGTTCTTGGTTTCTCCAACAGAGGCAGCAAAAGAATTGTATCGCCCGCTTTTAACGAAAGATCTGAAGAATGTCAGACATGCGGCGCCTGTTATTATATATGTCCCGTAGAAAAAGGTATCAAGTTTGATAAAATAACTGAAAACAAACCACTGCCCATAATTTCCGATTTCGATTCAGGGTTGGTCGGCAGGTCTGCCGTCTATATTCCCTACGCACAGGCGGTGCCGAACTACGCTAATATAGACCCGGATCAGTGCGTGCATTTGACCACAGGCGAGTGTCAGATATGCAAGGAATTCTGCGAAGCGGATGCAATCGATTTCGATCAGAAAGAGGAAGTGGCCGATCTCAAGGTCGGTTCGATAATCATCACTACGGGAGCTGATACATTTGATCCGGTTGGGATGCACGAGTTTGGTTATGGCAGATACAGGAATGTTCTGACGAGTATCCAGTTTGAGAGGATACTTGCTGCATCAGGTCCGTTTGAGGGCCACTTGCAGAGACCGTCGGACGGAAAAATCCCGGTCAAGATTGCCTGGCTGCAATGCGTGGGGTCCAGAACGGAAGATTCGCATATGCCTTACTGCTCTTCGGTCTGCTGTATGTACGCTATGAAAGAAGCCATAATCGCAAAAGAACATGTCAGTTCCGTGGAACCGAAGATTTTCTTTATGGATCTGAGAGCGCATGGGAAAGATTTCGACAAATATTATGACAAGGCAAAAGATATTGGAGTGGAGTTTGTAAGGGGAAGAGTTGGAAAGATCAGGGAAATCCCCGGTTCCGACAACCTGGTACTCTATTATACGTCCGAGAACGGTGAGGTAAAACAGGAAGAATTCGACATGGTCGTTCTGTCTGTTGGGCTTACTCCAAGAAAAAACGCGGGGGAACTTTCCGACCGGCTCGGAATACGGCTGAACGACTATGATTTTATTGAAAATATCGGAAATTCACCAATCGAGACTACGAGACCGGGTGTTTTCGTATGTGGGCCTGCTGTTCAGCCGAAAGATATTCCTGAAACGGTGATGCAGGCTTCAGCAGCCGTGGCAGGCGCTGCCGAGCTGCTTTCCGATGTCAGGGGTACGGAGATAACCAGGAAAGAATATCCCAGGGAAAAGGAAGTTCGGGGGCAACGGCCGAGGGTCGGTGTTTTTGTGTGTCATTGCGGCACCAATATTGGCAGCATCGTTGATGTGCCTTCTGTAGTCGAATATGCCAGGACACTGCCTGATGTAGTTTATGCTGAAGAAAATCTCTTTACATGTTCACAGGATACACAGGAAAAGATGAAAGAGATTATAGAAGAATATAAATTGAACAGGGTAGTTGTCTCATCATGTTCGCCGAGTACCCATGAAGCTCTTTTCCAGGAGACGATGAAAGAGGCAGGGCTGAATCCTTATCTCTTCGATATGGCCAACATACGAAATCATTGCAGCTGGGTGCATCGTGACGATCATGCCGGGGCTACGGAAAAGGCAAAGATTTTGACGAGGATCTCCATAGGAAAAGCGAGACTCCTTGAGCCGTTGTTTTCAATGGTACTTGATGTGACGCAGAAGGGGCTTGTTATCGGTGGAGGCCTTGCCGGTATGACGGCAGCCCTTTCTATCGCGGAGCAGGGGTTTGAAGTAGCGTTGGTGGAAAGAAATTCAGAGTTGGGAGGCAACCTCAATCGCCTCAAAAGGCAACCTAATGGTGAAAAAGTTGAAGAATATTTACAGGGGATAATCAAGAAGATTGATAATCACCCCCTGATAAAGGTGTTTCTGAATTCAGAGATAGTTGGTATCGACGGGTATATAGGCAATTACCTGACAACGATCCAGTCTGAAGATAGTGGTGGGGTGGAAGATTATGAGCACGGGGTAATAGTTATCACCACCGGCGCGAACGAAACGAAACCCTCGGAATACCTGTACGGGGAAGTCAATGTATTGACTCAGCTCGATCTTGAGGACATTCTCGAGGAAAAGGAAACATCCTTCAGGAAACTCAAAAATATCGTGATGATCCAGTGTGTTGGTTCCCGCGACAAAGAGCACCCTTATTGTTCAAGAGTATGTTGTACACAGGCGGTCAAGAACTCGATTCGGCTCAAGAAACTCAATCCAAAAATGAATGTTTTTATTCTGTACAGGGATATCAGGACTTATGGTTTCAATGAAAAGTACTATCAGGAAGCCAGAATGCTTGGTGTTTTATTCATAAGGTATGAAGAAGACGACAAGCCGGTTGTGGAATACGTTAAAAACGGTGATAAGAAGGAACTGTCAGTGCGTGTTAAGGATATCGTACTGGGCGCCGAGATTGATATCAGGCCGGATCGTGTAGTACTGGCTCCGGCAATGGTACCGCAGGAAGATGCGTTTAAAATTTCCCAGATGCTCAAGATACCCCTTAACGAAGATAACTTTTTCATGGAAGCGCATGTGAAGCTCAGGCCGGTTGATTTTTCGGCTGAAGGGATATTCCTTGCGGGTCTGGCTCATTCTCCAAAAATGATGGATGAGACTGTCTCCCAGGCAAAAGCGGCGGCGGAGCGGGCATGTATTATAATAAGTTCAAATGAATATCTGTCGGTTGCAAACATCGCTAATGTCGATGAGGAAACTTGCGCCGCGTGCGGCATGTGTGTTGCTGCCTGCCCTTATGGTGCACCCAGCCTTATCTGGCTCAGTGGGAGGCAGGTCTGCTATATCAATACGGCTCTCTGCAAGGGATGTGGAAGCTGTTCGACCGTATGTCCCTCGGGAGCGATGCAGCAGCTTGGATACAAGGAAATACAGACTCTTGAAATGGTCAATCAGGCGTTGGGACTGCTGTAGGGGAGATATATTTCCCAGGGTCAGCCCTGCGCAGGTCTTCGACAAGGTTGTCCAGAGATTTGGCCAGGATCCCGAGTATGAACTCCCTGGATTCCTTTTCATCTGAAACGATCAACCTGTCCTCTTCCCAGACGATAGACGAGATTGCGTGAAATTCCCTGTCTTCAAGAAGGCAGAGGGCCGCGCGGTTGAGATCTATGTTGATTGTTGTTGCCAGTCTCTTGATGGAATCATTCATCTGTATTTCGACGCTTACCACATGTATTCCAAGCATTGCAGATTCCGGATTCAGCTGATCGATCAATTCGATCCCTGATCTCATGAGGTATTTCAACGCGTAGTCCCTGACAAGTGATCTGTGAAAAAGTATTTTTTCAGCCAGTGGATTACAGGCTACATCGATATCGAATCCTTCGATGCCACTGAGCGAGGATCCGTTGTAACAATTAACCTCAGCGCTGTAACTACCAGTAATGCCGAATGTTACAAGGGTTATCAGAAAAATTGTTGCATGTAATGAAGCTTTTGTCAAAGCTGTCTCCTCCCGGGATGGCCTCATTCCATAATAATTATATCACATACAGGATGGCTTTTTCAACCCGGGGGGCTGATAAATGCAGATTATATCGACATGGATTATTTCTTAAAGCTGATAATTGTAAAACTTATGGACATGAACTTTTTCTTTTGATATTGTGAACGTCCGCAAATAATTGAAACCGCTGGCTATTGAGAAAAGGAGTCGGAAGTATGATCAAATTCAGCAAGCAGCAGTTAAAGGTCCCCAAACTGATGCGGCCGGTATATCTGGTTACCGCCGGGCAATCGAAGTTTGGAAGGGGCATTCCGGAGAAAAGAACAGAAGAACTGTGCATCGACGCGATTACGCAGGCAGCGGAACTTATCAATATGTCGCCAGCGGAGATGAAGAGTTATATACATTCATGCTACTATGGCCATTTTGCGGACCACTTCGGTGATCAGCTTCTCGGTGAGGCCGTGATCCATGACAGACTTGGACTCGATCCGCTTGGAAACATCGGGATCAAGACTGGCGGAGCAACAGGCGGCTCGACTCTCTGGGAGGCCGTAAAAACCGTAGCATCAGGGTATTCGGATTGCGTTCTGGCTATGGGATGGGAGAGAATGGATGAGGTGCCGACAGATGAGGGCAACTTCCTGATATCCTGTGCAGCAGACAAGGACTGGGAATCACCACTCGGGCATATATATACAGGCTATTACGCTGTGATGGCCCAGAGATACTGGCAGATATTTGGTAAGGCGGAAGATTCTTTCCGCAGGACGCTGGCTGAGATCTCGGTGAAACACCATGGATATGCCAGGATGAATCCTTATGCCCATTCACCGATGAAGATCACGGTGGATGATGTGCTCAATTCTCCCGTAGTAGCGTACCCGTTGAGGGCACTGGATTGTTGCCTGATGAGTGTCGGAGCGGCCTGCGCTATAATATGCGATGAGAAAACTGCACATAAAATGACGAAGAACTCAAGTCACAAGGCTTTGCGCATATGGGTAGCGGCCAGTTCTCATACATTGAGGCCTGCCGACAGGCGGGATATGGAAATACCGCTTCTGCCCAATGAGACAGAAGATCAGTATAAAGACCTGGGCAAAAGATTTCCCGGGGGAGACAGATATCCCGGCTTCACAGGATTCCTGGGCGCCAGAATGGCGGTATGGTACGGATACAGGATGGCGGGGATCAAGGACCCTTCCGAGGATCTGGATGTTGTCGAACTACACGACGCATTTACAATCAGTGATGTACAGACATACGAGGACATCGGGATTCGCCCGTACGGGGAAGGCCGTGATTACGTCGAATCGGGTGATTGCTATCATAAAAATCCAAAGACCGGCAAGCCGGGCAGGCTTCCATCCAATATCTCAGGCGGCCTGATAGGGTGCATGCATGCTGTTGGAGCGACAGGGATCATGCAGACATTCGAAGTGGCCACGCATATCTGGAACAGATGGGCCGAGATCCATGGAGATGAAAAGAGATGGAAAGAGTTCGGCCGTAAAAAGCCTGCTGACTGGACCGACCTGCAGGTCAAGGGAGCTAAAAGGGGAATGGCGATCAGTCATGCCGGGGTCGGTTCTCACGTGACATCGACTATATTGATGGATCCTGATCACTTGTTGAAGGATGAAGCATAAAGGAGAGTAATCATGAGTATGTTTGGACAGGTTTCTGTAAAGAACGGAAGATACAAGCTTAAAGGTGATTTTCATCAACTTACTCCCAATATGCCTATCCGCAACGCGGATGATGGCTGGAAACTGATGGGTGTGACCAATCCCAGGGCCATGACTTACATTCATGCCTATGGAGGGGAGGCAGCTTTTTTCGAAGGGCTGGGTGAAGGCAAGCTGCTCGCAACACGTTGTGACAATCCTGATTGTGAATACAAAGGTACCGTATATCAGCCTTTCAGGATCTATTGTCCCGATTGCCTCAGGAAGAATACGATTATTGATATGACAGAGCTTGCTAAAACCACGGCGTTTGTTCATACATTTATGGTTTGTGAGAGGTCAGGAGCCTTCAATGCTCTCGAAAAACCTATCAAATTCATCAACATCGAGTTCGAGGGTGTGGATACTATCCTGATGAGTTACATTTCTATCGGTGATCCTGAAATGGGGATGAAGGTAGTTCCGATATTCAGAACGAAGAACCCGACATTCACTATTCTGGATCTTTCATGGGTTCCCGCAGGGACTGCGGCGAAGGCATTACCGGAGGGTTTCAGCTTCTAGAAGTAACTGGATATAAAAGCTATAACCAGGAGGCATATAATCTATTACGGGTTGTCTGAAGATCAAAGGGTGTTTAGGGAAGCGATCAGGGATTTTGCTGAAAACGAGATAACGCTCAAAGCCCGGGATCTGGACGAGAATGAAGAATTCTCTGTAGAGTTGACACGCAAGATGGCTGATATGGGCTTGTTTGGCATTGTCGTTGATGAGAAATACGGTGGCTCCGGGATGGGGTACCTCTCATATATAATCGCGGTAGAGGAGATAGCGAGGATAGACGGTTCGCAGGCAGCTACGGTAGCCGCCGGAAATTCACTCGGAATAGGGCCGATCTACTACTATGGGAATGAAAAGCAGAAGGAAGAATGGCTTCCCCGTCTCTGCAAAGGTGAGATTCTCGCTTCTTTTGGGCTCACTGAACCGGATGCCGGTTCAGATGCGGGTGCAAGCAAGACTTCGGCGAAGCTGGATAATGGCCGGTGGGTGATAAACGGCAGCAAGATATTCATTACGAATTCATCCTCTCCGATGTCTGCCATATGCGTTGTGCAGGCAATAACAGGGGAACGCCCTGACGGGAAAAAGGAAATGTCCTGCATCCTTGTTCCGAATGGTACTCCAGGCTTTGAAGCAAAAAAGATGACTGGAAAGATGATGTGGAGAGCCTCGGATACCGGGGAGTTGTTCTTCGAAGAATGCAGCGTACCCGAAGAAAACCTTTTGGGCAAAAGAGGAGAAGGATTCCACCAGATGCTCGAAACACTCGATAACGGCAGGCTTGCGATCGCTGCTATGGGGTTGGGTGGTGCCCAGGGCGCCTTTGAACTGGCCTTGAAATACGCCAAACAGCGTGAACAGTTCGGTAAACCGATTTCTACTTTCCAGGTGAATTCATTTAAGCTGGCCGATATGGCAACCGGGATCGAAGCTGCCCGGGCTCTCCTGTACAAAGCGTGTATATTGAAGGATGAGGGAAAACCTTTCTCCAAACAGGCGGCGATGTCCAAATTGTACTGTTCGGAAGTTATGGGACAGGTTGTGAATGAAGCTGTTCAGATCTTTGGCGGGTATGGCCTGATGAAGGAGTATGACATCGAACGTTTTTACCGCGACTACAAGCTTCTCACGATCGGGGAAGGTACTTCCGAGATTCAGAGGTTGGTGATCTCGAGACATATCGGGTGTTTTGACTTTTAAGGATTGACAGGATCCGGCGACGTTATATGAAAAGGCTGTTGAATGATCGCATGATCGTGTCAGCAGCCTTTTTTTCGGTCTTCAGTGGATTTAATTTTCCGTAAGTTCCGGGATATCCCTGTACAATTCAAGAGATTCCGGATTTCTCAGGGCGTCCTGGTTAGTAACAGGTTTGTTGTGAAGGATGTTTTTTACCGCGATCTCTACTTTCTTCATGTTGATGGTATAAGGAATATCATCGATCTGGATGATTTTTGACGGAGTATGTCTTGGAGATGTGTTTTTCCGGATCGTATTTTTGATCTTTGTTTTCAGCTCTTCCGTGAGTTCGATATCGTCGGCAAGGATCACAAAGAGGATGACACGTATATCATCTTCCCATTCCTGTCCTATCACAAGACTGTCCCTGATTTCTTCTATTGTGTCGACCTGTCGGTATATCTCGGCGGTTCCTATCCGGACACCGCCGGGATTAAGGGTGGCATCGGATCTGCCGTACATTATTACACCCTTGTTTTCGGTGATTTCTATGAAATCCCCGTGTCGCCATATATTCGGGTAAACATCGAAATAGGCCTTGTGGTATTTTTCTCCATCCTTGTCGTTCCAGAAGTATATCGGCATGGAGGGGAAAGGGGATGTACAGACGAGTTCCCCCTGCTGTTGTTCCACTGAATTTCCATCAGTGTCGAATGCCCTTACGTTCATGCCGAGTGTTCGGCACTGGAGTTCGCCCCTGTAAACGGGCTCCATCGGGTTGCCTGCAGCAAAACATCCGTTCAGGTCGGTACCACCGGCGATAGATGACAGGCAGAGGTCCTTTTTGATATCTTCATAGACGAAATCAAATTCACTCAGGTGCAGGGGGGAACCGGTGGAAAGTACAGCTTTGAGAGTACTCAGGTCATAGTTGTCTGCCGGTTTGTAACCGGCTCTGTTGACGGCCGAGAGATACTTGGCACTGGTACCGAAGATTGTTACTTTCTCATCTTCCACCAGTTTGAAAAGCACACCTGGATCCGGGTAGAAGGGTGATCCATCGAACAGCACTATCGTCGCTCCGAGGGCAAGAGAACAGGTGAGCCAGTTCCACATCATCCACCCGCATGTAGTAAAGTAGAAGATCCTGTCTTCTCTCTTCAGGTCGGTGTGCAGGGCGAGTTCTTTCATCTGGTGGACAAGGATGCCACCTGCGCTTTGCACCATGCATTTTGGAAGGCCCGTTGTGCCCGATGAGTACATTATGTAGAGGGGGTGGTCGAAAGGAAGCTGTTCGAACTCTATCTCCAGATCTTTTTCTTTCGAGATGAAATCTTCGTAAAGGATGCTCTTCGAAACACGTTTAATGTCGGGGTTTGTTTCAGTATAGGGGATTACGATTACTTTCTCGACAGAATCGAGCCCTTCAAGGATACCTGAGATTTTTTCCAGTGAGTCGAAAAGTTTTCCGTTATAGGAATACCCGTTCGCAGTGAATAACAGTTTGGGTTTGATCTGGCCAAACCTGTCCAGTACGCCTTTTATACCAAAATCGGGAGAACACGACGACCATTGCGCGCCTATGCTTGTAGCCGCGAGCATCGCTATTATTGCCTCAGGTATATTCGGCATGAATCCCACGATCCTGTCTTTGGAAGTAATACCGATATCCCTCATCGATTTTGCCAGTCGGGCTACTTTATCATACAGCTCGGCATATGTGATCCGGACGGTCTCTTCGGATTCTCCTGTAGCAATGATTGCCAGCCTGTCATCTCTGTAACGAAGCAGGTTTTCGGCGAAATTCAACCTGGTTCCTGTGAACCATTTTGTACCCGGCATCCTGTCGCCATCCACGATGATTTTATCATATGGTTTTGAATGGCTGATTTTCAGATAATCCCACAAAGATTCCCAGAGAGAGGAGAGATCGTCGATTGACCACTCCCAGAGCTGATCGTAATTGATGAAGTTTTTTTCATATCTGTCGTTCACGTAGTTCATGAATTTGAACATGTTCGTGCTTTTTGCCCTCTCTTCGGAGGGGGTCCACATGCGTCTACCCATCCAGCATTCTTCCTTTCCTTCGTATTCAGATCGCCTTGCCGCAGCCAAGGCTGCATTCTATCTGCTTATCGCTTCAAGGTCAAAAAGAAACTTGGGTTTTATCCCCTGACCCTGGATATTTTGCCTTAAATTCGAAGAGCCGGTATGGTATTGTGAAACAGCGTGAAAGCAGGAAGAAAAGCAGGGAATGAACATATCGTGATGAATAAAGATACAACTCCTGTCAATCTCGCAGCCGGGAAGCCGGCCGGCGAGGACAATCTGATTATCGTTCGAAGGCACCGTCTTGTAAGCGAACGAATCCCGTTCCGCGAGGGGGTCCTCCTGGATTTCGGATGTGGAAGCGGTGCCCAGACCTGTCTCTTCGCCGGGGAGTTCTCCTCCGTCATCGGTCTCGATGTCAGCCTGCCCCTTCTCAGAGAGCTCAGGGCAGGAGCCTTCGCGAGAGGACAACAGGGTATCATTCTTCCGCTTGCGTATGACGGTGACCATTTTCCCCTTCGTGACAGTTCGGTCGACTGTGCCGTTTCCTTCGAGGTACTCGAGCATGTCGAGCACGAGCGTCAGGTTCTCTCTGAACTGGCGAGGGTGATCAGGCCCGGAGGGCTTCTCGCCATATCGGTCCCCAACAGGTGGTGGATATTCGAAACGCACGGGGCGAACCTCCCTCTTCTCCCCTGGAACAGGGTCCCTTTCTTCAGCTGGATTCCAACGCCTGTACACGACCGGTGGGCAAGGGCGAGGATATACTCTCGAAGGGAGATCTGCGGGAAGGTCGAGTCGGCTGGCTTCGACATAGTGGAGGAGCTATACATAACAGCCCCGATGGATGTAGTGAGCTGGGGCTGGCTGAAAAGAGCTTTGCGGACGACGATATTCAGGAACGACACAACACGCTTCCCCTTCCTTTCAACTGCGGTCCTGGTCATTGCCAGGCGGCGGTAGAGAACAACATCTGACAGGTCCAGACAATTTCCTGGAAAAGACCGGGCATTCTATCAGTTTCTGAATGTTAAATATTTATATTGAAAGGGAGGTGTTTATTCATCACAATCCCGATGATAGCCTCATGCCATGTGCTTCAGGCTGTAAGGGAGAAGGGGATTGTCTTATATACCACTGCATGTCCATAGTATCAATAGCCCTCATCAGGGGATGATGACACCGGAAGAACTCGTCGCTCGTGCTTCATTTTTGAGAATGCCGGCTGTCGCTCTTACAGATCGATGGACGACATATGGTCATTATGAGTTTTACAAACTTGCGAAAGCCGCCGGCATCAAACCTCTGCTTGGTGCGGAGATCAAGCATCTTTCATTGACTGGTGACGGGGGCATCTATCATTTGACACTTCTGGCCGAGAACAATTCAGGATACAGAAATCTGACGGCTCTTCTAACCAAGCACTATGAAAAAGAAAATAACATTTATGTAACAAAGGATGAGCTTCTCCTTCATCGCGATGGATTGATCGTGTTGACAGGATGTATCCGGGGCGAAACCAATCAGGCGATATTACACGATAACACAGAGAAAGAGAAAGAAGTCGTAGAAATATTACTCGGAATCTTCGGCCGAGGAAATGTGTTTCTCGAGATAATGAATCACAATAGAAAAAAGGAACAACTTGTTCTCGACAAAATGGCAGTTCTTTCCGGGAAACTGAAAGTTCCGATGGTCGTTACTAACAATGACAGGTTTGCTGAGAAGGATCAGGCAGTATATTATTCGCTGTTGAGGGCTCTTGATGGTGGGGATGAACCTGGCGAGGATGCCGCAATACAAGCCGAGTATTTCTTGAAAAAGAAAAAGGACCTGGATCCGTTTTTCTATGTAGTAAGTGACGCTCTTGAAGAATCCGGAAAAATAGCTGAACGATGTAATGTCGAACTCGATTGCTCCGGGCGAATTATATTTTTCGGTGAAGCTGACAGTGATGATGCTCTGGCTGAAGAATGCAAGCGGATGTTTCTTCTAAAATATCGCGGCAGAAAAACTGATGAAATAAAACAGCGCAGAAAGGAATTACAGGATGAGCTGGAAAGTGCTTCGCGGGAACGTTTGTCCGGGTTCCTGTTGTTTCTGAGAAGCTTGATACTTGGGTGCCAGGGCAGAGGGATCAGGCTGGAGATGATGGGGAGTGAGATACTGGAAAGTTGCATAGCCAATTTGCTTGGAATCGTACCTCTTGATCCTGTCAGCCACGGGCTTGTTTTCGAATCCTTTAATTCATCAGGGCCCGGAATCCCTCCTCAGATAGAGTTGTTCAAACCTGCAGGTACGAGAGTAGAATTTTCTTTAATGCTCGAGAGGTTGTTATCGGGCCACAGGATCGTTTATCAGGTTGTCCGTGAAGAAACTTCGATTGTGACACTGGTCAGGGAACTGGCTGATGTTCTTGGTGTGGAACAGGAACTCGGTGAAGAAATCGCTTCTATCGTGTCTTCTGAAAAACGAAAGATCTCATTGCATGGATTGCTTGAGTACTCTGAGAGGCTTACATGGCTGTATAATGAGAATAATGTTGTCAAAAAGATTCTTCATACTTCCTTTGCCCTTCACGGGAGAGTACATCATTTTATCCTGAATACGTCCAGGCTGGTCGTTCTCCCCAGGAAGGTGGACAGGGAAGTCATGTTTATGATGGGAGGGGAGGA
Organism: uncultured bacterium; assembly: GCA_965370495.1. Classification (GTDB taxonomy): domain Bacteria; phylum Krumholzibacteriota; class Krumholzibacteriia; order Krumholzibacteriales; family Krumholzibacteriaceae; genus Krumholzibacterium. Next base: position 1,366 of record CBDUUV010000068.1, on the reverse strand, counting down.
CGAGCGATTTGCAGCACTGGACAACAACGCGGTCATTCAACTCGGTGGATGGGTTCTGGTAGTACAGAGGCTGCACTTTTTAACCGCGATTGAAAGGGCGATCCGAATAATAGGCGGAAAACCGCGGTCCACTGGAACGATCACAAAGAGTGTTGCCAGGGCAAAGGAGATGTGGGACCCGGTATCGTTGAATGATCAAGAGACATTCAAGCTGATTTCCAGGGGAGATACGACAGGAGTCTATCTTCTGGAAAGCAAGGGAATACGGGAACTCCTGGTCAGGATAGGCCCCGATAATTTTGATGAGCTGGTAAATGTGATTTCTTTATATCGCCCTGCCCCTCTTGAAGGCAGGTTGTGGCAAAAGTATCTGGAGAATTCTGAAAGAGGGGAAAAGGCGCTCCTGCCTCACCATTCAATGTCTGCTCCCCTGGAGAAGACGAGAGGGATACTGTTATACAGGGAACAGGTAAGGGAGATATTGAGATGCTCGGCTCTTCTTACGGGGGAAAATGCTATCATCGTGGAAAACGCGTTGAGAAAACAGGAAACCGGCGATCTCCTTAATGCGAGGCTGAGATTTATCAGGGGCTCTATGGAAAATGGCATCGACGAAAAAAATGCTCAGAAGATATTTGATTTTCTTCTTCATCACATAAAATTCACATATGACAAGGCGTTCAGTTGTTCACAGGCCTATATAAGTTACAGAACGGCTTTTCTCAAGGCACATTATATGGATGAATATTTTGCGGCGCTCCTGAACAGTACATCGGATGTTCGGGACAGACAGAAGAAATATCTCGATTATCTTGATCATATCCGGAAGAAAGTGTTTCCCGCGGATATCAATTCAAGTTCGATGGAATTCATAACTGAATCTGGCGGGATCAGGGCTCCGCTTAACTATTCGAATACGCTTGATGATTCCGATCTTGAGAAAATCATTGCTGATCGTAACGAAAAAGGTGAATTCAGGTTGCTCGAAGAATTTTTCGAACGAATGTCATCCGAACTTCCAATGAGTTCGGTGAACGATATTATAGATGCCGGTCTTTTCGAATTCCTTATGATCAAGCATTCTGATATGAAAAAGGAATCTCTGAAGTTCTATGAGAAGCACGCCAGGGCAGGCGGGTTTTTTCGCTCACCACCCCAACAGGTACGTTCCAGAAAGGACAAAACCAGCAGGCAGCTTTCCTTTATGGATGATGAGGACTGGTAGAATCGGATTTGCCCTGACTGGATCAGGGCAGAGATCATAACAGCGGGTGATGCGATTTTCCAGTTGACTTTGCAACTTCGCATTGATAACTTCCATCAGTCAAAATAATCCAGCGTCCCCATCGTGTAGCCTGGTCAGGAC
>CBDUUV010000067.1:0-14856 GCA_965370495.1 uncultured bacterium | reverse complement strand
CATATTCGGTTTATGAACCTGAAAACCCCTTCGACAGAACGATCATTCCATTCCGCGTCCTTTTCAGGAGGCCCTATGAATAAAGTATAGAGTCGTACTGTATCAGCTCCGTATTTTTCCAGTAATGGTATTGGATTAACAGTATTTCCTGCACTTTTTGACATCTTAACGCCATTACGGGTTATCATTCCCTGCGTAAAAAGGTTTTCAAACGGTTCATCAAAATCTAATATATTCTTGTCTTTCAAGAACTTAACAATAAATCTGGAATAAAGCAGATGCAAAATAGCGTGTTCTATACCACCTATATACTGGTCTACAGGAAGCCACCTGTTTGCTTTATCCCTGTCAAACGCCTTTGTGATGTCATTTGGAGACAGGAATCTCAGAAAATACCAGCTGGAATCGACGAATGTATCCATGGTGTCTGTATCTCTTTGCGCTTTCTCTCCACATACCGGACATGTTGTCTGAACAAAATCCAAAGAAGATGCCAGTGGACTTTTTCCATCCGTACGCGGCATAAAATCCACATTATCCGGAAGCAGAACTGGAAGTTCTTCTTCCGGAACAGGGACTACTCCGCAATTCGGACAATGTATTACCGGTATCGGAGCACCCCAGAATCTCTGCCTTGAAATAAGCCAGTCCTTCAACCTGTAATGCACCGTGCGCCAGGCGAGTCCCTTTTCAGAAAGACACTCTGTTATCTTTTCCATCGCGGTGCGGTTATTTAGCCCGTTAAACTCGTCAGAATTGATCATCAACCCGTCACCGGTATACGCCTCCGAAAGTTCTGATGAATCGGCGTCTGATCCATTCGGATGGATTACCTGGACAACAGGGATCTCTAGTGATGATTCCTGCACAAAAACAAAATCCCTCTGGTCGTGACCTGGGACCCCCATAACTACACCGGTACCATAATCCATGAGCACATAACTCGCCAAAAAAACAGGTATCCTGTTACCCGTGCATGGATTGACGGCATAACATCCTGTAAAAAACCCTTCTTTCGTACTTTCGGTTTTTTCTCTTTCCTTCAGCCTGAGTTGTTTTACATGATCTATGAACTTTAGACCTTCATTTTCCCTGAATCCATTTTTTATCAGCTTTTTCGATAGCGGGTGATCAACCGCTATTACTATGAACGTCGCGCCGAAAATCGTGTCGACTCTTGTAGTAAAACAATTCAGAACAGCATCTGAATCAACAAGCCCGAAAGCAATCTCTACACCTTCGCTCCTTCCGATCCAGTTACGTTGCATTGTACGGACACGTTCCGGCCAGTTGTTGAGCTTATTCAAATCATCGAGCAGTTTATCAGCATAAACTGTAATTCTGAAAAACCACTGTTTAAGATTCCTCGGTTCTATATCAGATTTGCACCTTTCGCACTGCCCGCCTGCAACCTGTTCATTTGCAAGAACCGTCATGCATGACGGACACCAGTTTACGGATGCCTCTTCCTGGTAAGCAAGGTTGGATTTAAACAACTGGAGAAAGAGCCATTGCGTCCAACGGTAGTAATCCGGCCTGCAGGATGCTACTTCTCTCGTCCAGTCATACAAGACCCCCCACTTTTGAAACTGAGTCTTCATATTGGCAATATTGTCTTCTGTCCATTTCGAAGGGTGAATATTGTTTTTAATAGCCGCATTTTCAGCAGGGAGGCCAAACGAATCCCATCCCATCGGAGCAAGAACATTGACTCCCTCCATCATCTTGATCCTGGCCAGTGCGTCACCGATTATGTAATTACGGCCATGGCCTACATGAAGATCGCCTGACGGGTAAGGAAACATCATCAGGCAATAATATTTTTCCCCGGGGCCATCCAGATCGCACTGAAAAAGTTTCTTCCAGCGACCACTCCATTTGGCCTCAACATCCTTAAAAGGGAAAAAATCATTCATCAATCTACATCCTTGAATCTTTTCATATCAATAATCACATGAAAATCGTCACCAGCAACATCTATCTCGGTTTCAGCACCTCTTGTCTCAAAGTACTCTACAAGTTCGTCTGCCGCTTCACGGTATGAGACGATTACCCTGAGAAAACCGAAGGAAATCCCTTGTAAGCTTCTTTTAACCAGCAAAAGCACCCCTGGAGCTTTAAGCCCCCGGGCCAGTATTTTTTCTTCCTTATTGCCGGGTATCCAGTCCATTTCCTTCCCGTTTCGCAATATTTTTAACCGATCCTTTTATCGACAAGGCTTTTTCAACAGAAGATATATTCTGGCCAGGCTTCTCTCAAGAGGATTCGGCAATTGTTTCGATTTTTTCTTTCAGTTTTTCCCGTGTTAATGAACCAACGACCCGATCAACGATCTCGCCTTTATTGAAGAAAAGAAGCATGGGAATACTTCTCACCGCGTATCTGGACGCTATACTACTACTTACACTGACATCCACTTTATAGAAAAAGACTTTCTCTTCGAATTCTGAAGCCATTTCCTTTAAAATAACTTCAAGTTCCCTGCATGGTCCACACCAGGTCGCCCAGAAATCAACGACAGCTGGTTTGCCTGTATCTATTACAATATTGTCAAAATCTGTCTCTGTAAGTTCAGTGATCCTGGTATCGGTTGTCATTGTTTTTCCAATCCTCCTTGGATCAATCTGCTTTTCATCGAATGTACATACACACTATCCAGAAGCAACGCTTCGGGAAAAGATACGCTCTTCATCATAATCTCGGCAACCCGCAGATTCTCCAGCCAGATCATTATCTTCCTCGTGCCCAGGTGATCAGCCTTCCTCGTGAGTTTTTCATACCGATATCCACCGAACTTGTACCCCGCCTTGATCTTGAGCAGAACCAGAAAATGGCGAATCAGAAGGTATACTACTACAGTAGGCCTCTCGGCACCAGTAGTAATAATACTTGATAGTAATTCCAGAGGCTTGTTCCCCATATCCACACCTGTACTGTCGATAAGGTCATAGACCGCATTAAGCCTGTAATTGCCTATCACCCTGGCCAGTTCACTCTTCCCGATCTCTTTTCCTTCATATATCAGGGAAAGTTTATCCAACTCATTCTGGATATTGAAAAGGTTGTTTCCAACACTGTATATCAGGGCTCCCGCAACTCCGCGTTTCATTTTCAAACCTGCTTTTACCGCTTTCCGCTGAACGTAGAGTTCAAGATCGCTATCGGACAAACGATCGAATTGTATGATCTTGCCATTAGCCCTTACCGCGTTTTCAAGAGCTGAATAATCACGTGGTGGCCTGATACGTCGACCCGCATCATCAAGAGTATTGAATATATAGATCACCACGGTGGATGGAACCGGGGTCCGGGAATAGTCCAGAAGCTGTTTCCACTTGCCTTTTATTTTTTCGAGTTCCCTGAGGACAAGTATTCTTCTTTCACCGAGAAAGGGAAAAGAATTTGCTGTGGAAATGAAGTTTTCCATATCGACTTCCCCCCCGTATTCGGTGTTGAGGTTGAAACTCTTCAGATCCTCTCCAACGACCTTTTCAACCAGCTTGCAGACCATCTCCTCCATGATGAAATTTTCTTCGCCCTTTAAAAGGTATAAAGGAGCCATCTCAGATGAATCGATTTCACTGAAAATCTTCCTGTAATATGTGATCTTGGCTTTCAATCTGTCACCAGTCTTCAACAGTCGAGGATAGAATGGCTTCCACTATGTCCCTGTAAACATCCTCAAGTGCCTTTTCATAGGTCTGTTCTGATGTAGTTTCAAGATAATAATCACCTGTAGCATTGATTGTCTTGTTTTCCCATATGTAGATATTCTTCCTTTTGTCGAAAAGAGATGCTTTTAACCTGATCACAAGCCTGTACTGTTCTGCCTGTACTTCTGTTCCGCTCTCGGAAAAGGTATAGGGAATGTTTCTGTATTCTGTTATGACCGCTTCGAGTATGCCGTCGGCATCTTCGTCCGAAACTACTTTTAAAGTATTATCGTTTATGATCCCGTCTATGATCTTTTGCGTAATCTCTATCTCGATATCAGGCTCGGCAGTTTCGTTGCCAATGTATGGAATAGATATTCTTTTAATATCACCCGCGGACCTGCTTGTCGTTCGGTAGTAACCACAAGAATTAAGAATGAACATCATTACCATTAACAGAATCGTCATTGATGTCCTATTCAAGAAACCCTCCTCTTGTTAGTAATGTCAATTATCAAATTCGAAGTTCTTTAGACGGTATCGCAGTTTATCACGATTCAGTTGTAGAAGCCGGGAAGCTTTGCTCTGATTGTTATCCGCCTGTTTCATTGCTTTCATGATCAATTCTTTTTCGGTGTTCTTCATCAGCTCTTCAAAAGGAATCCCTTTTTCCGGGTATGGCCTGCCAAGCGCGGCTCCCAGATCAATCGCAACTGATGCCCCACCGTCCTCCCCTTCCTCTGAAATGATGCTTTGTGGCAAATGTTTCTTTCGCAGAACTGTATCATCCTCAACCAGAACAATACGTTCAGTAGCATTTCTAAGCTCGCGTATATTTCCAGGCCACTTGTAAGCCAGAAGTGCCTTAAAAGCATCATCGTCTATTTCCTGGAAATTCTTTTTGAATTGCTTATTGTATCTGTTAAGAAAGTGCTTCAGAAGCAGATAAATATCTTCTTTTCTCTCCCTTAAAGGAGGAATATCTATAGGAATCACTTTCAGGCGGTAATACAAGTCTTCCCTGAATTTTCCATTTGCGACCTCTGTGGTAAGATCCTTGTTTGTTGCGGATATGATCCGCACGCTGACATTCATATCCTTTGTGCCCCCAACACGCCTGAAAGACATCTTTTCCAGTACCCTTAGAAGTTTTGCCTGTATAGTCAAACTCATTTCGCCGATTTCATCAAGAAAGAGGGTTCCCTTGTTCGCCAGTTCAAGCAAACCGGCCTTCTGTATTTTCGCATCGGTAAAAGCTCCTTTTTCATGACCGAAAAGTTCGCTTTCCAGTAGTCCTTCAGGAAGCGAAGCACAATTTATCTCCAGGAAGGGCTTGTCATGCCTGGGGCTGTTCTTGTGTATCATGTTGGCGATGATTTCTTTTCCCGTACCACTTTCACCCTGGATCAGCACAGTAGTTGTTTCACTCTTGGCCACTGCCTTAACTATATCGTATATCTCCTTCATAGCCGGGCTTTCACCAGACACATACTGATTATCCAACCCGGTTTTCAATCTTCTTCGCAACTGAAATAGCTCCCGGGTAAGTTTTTGTGAATTAAGTCCTTTTTCGATCGTAAGAAGAAGCTGTTCGAGATTAACCGGTTTGCTCACGAAATCGAATGCACCTTTCTTTATCGCTGAGACAGCAGTTTCTATGTCTCCAAATGCAGTAAGCATGATCACGCAGATATCCGGCATTTCTTCCTTGATTCTGGCAAGCACTTCGATTCCGTTGATATCGGGAAGCTTGAGATCCAGCAGAACAAGGTCCGGCAGTTCCCTTCTTGCGATCTCGAGCGCTTCATTTCCGGTTGCCGCCGTCAAAGATTCATATCCCTCATCGGTGATAGTTTTCTCCAGAAACAGTCTTATTGTATCTTCATCATCAACCAGAAGTACTACCGGTTTCAACTTTTCCTCCCTCTGTTGGTCGGGATACAGGAAGATATACTTTAAAGGTAGTTCCTCTTCCCGGTTCCGACAAAACACTGATTCTACCGTGATGGTGCAAGATAATACCGTGTGTCACAAAAAGTCCCAGGCCGGTCCCACCGGCCTTCTTTGAAAAAAATGGTTCGAAGACCTTTCCAATGTCGCGTTTTGGGATGCCCGACCCGTTATCATGTACTTCGATACAGACCAGGCCCCCTTGTTTTTCTCTGGGAACATCGGGATCTTCGCCTCCATAAAGGCTGGTTTTGATTTCGATTATCCCGCCTTCTGAAACCGCCTCGGCGGAATTCTTCATCAGATTGATCAAAACCTGGGTAATCTGGTCTACATCTATTTCGATCGTTTCGAGGTTGTCATCTGTTTTTGATATAAATTCAATATTCTTTGAAGAAAATTGTTCGGACAGACTTTTCCAGCTTCTTTCAATAAGACAGTCAATCTCTATCTTCTGATACAAAAGTTCGCGTGGTTTTGCCACCTTGAAGAGGTCCGTGATTATTCTGTTCAACCTGTCGACTTCGTTTAGAATAAATGAAATATTCTCTGTCTGTTCCTCGGAGAGGCCTCCTTTTCTTTGCAAGTATTGTATTCCCGCGCCTATTCCAGTCAGGGGGTTTCTTATCTCATGAGCAATTGCCGATGTAAACCTGCCAAGCACGGCAAGTTTATCCATCTGCCTTATTTCCAGTTCCATCCTTCTGATCTCACTTAGATCCACAAAAAGAATAATTGTGCCTTGAACATCCCCCTCATTACCGTACAGTTGTGATACATTCATTCGAAGCGGGATATGTGCTCCATCGAATCTTTTAAGGAACGCATCGTGGAAAATAGACGGGGTTTTCCCGTTTAATATAGGAAGAATACCATTGTCCCCTTTTTTATAAGCTCCGTCATATAGCAATTCATAGATCTTTGTCTTCCTGACCGTTTCATCATTATAGCCACACATTTCAAGAGCACTGCGATTGGCAAGTGTAATGTTTCCCTCCAGATCCGTGACAAATAACCCGTGTTGCATACATTCCAGGATCTTCTCACGAAAAATCTCCTCCTGCCTGAGTTCCTGGTATAACATCCAGTTCTCAATGTTCGAAGCAACAAGCGACCCTACTGTTTCGATCGTGACCTGATCAATTTTTGTGAGGGGTGTCGCTCTGAACCCGTCAGTGACGATAACAGCACCCAAAACAGGGTTTTCGTGACAGGAAAGGCATTCAAGACTTGACATGAAGTCGCGTCCGGAACGAGCTGTCCCGCTTGATTCCGGTATTTCCCTGCAGCACTTACCCTCAGAGCAACAGGGTGTTCTTTCGGATGTCTTTACGAGGGGAACACATATATAGGAAGTCATGGTGCTTCCTGGAAAAAGATTTCCACTTTCCGAATTGAGCAACGGATGTATATCCGCATCCCTGACAAGAAAGGATTTTCCAGATACAAATGAATCATACAGAACACCTTTAAGATCATTAATTTCAAGATTGATCACTCTTCTCGAAATACTGTTTGTTTTTTCTATACAGACAACGGCCTGAAAACATTTCTTTTCCTTTCTGAGAAAAATAAATGCTACTTCCCTGTACCCTACTCCATGGATAAGATATTCAAAGACAGAATCTATTAATTTGTTTTCATCCATAGAGTTGATAATATTTCTTCCGATTTCTTTCAGGCTCAGGAACTGAATGTTCTTTTCAACGAGTTTGAAAAGCAACCTTTCGAGATCAGTCAGAAGCGTAAGGATCATCCTGAAAAAGGCATCCCCCTCGCTCTCCTTCACCTTCTCCTCGATTATCAATCCTTCACTCCGAAGATTACTCAACCGTTTCTGGATCTCATCGATTTTCCTTTTATGTGATGCCCTTTTATTATGGATGACGACAGCTGTGACGCTAAGTCCGGCGGGAATCATGAGCAGGCCGTAAGAAGGCATGAAAACTGCGGCAGCTATAAGCAGGCAGTAGATCAGAGAAAGCAGTATAAGACCTTGTGTTCTCAGCATATAATCACCATTAAAGCAGTTTAATGCCGAAATAACCCAAGGTCAAGCTATTCTATGATCTAAAAAAAGATTATTCGCTTTTACAGATAAAATCGGGTTGGTGGAAGGGTCAGCAAGCACCTTTTCCCGTTACCACAACAGAAACCGTTTTAAAAAGGATGATCAGCTCGTGTAACAAGGAAAATTGTGAAATGTATTTCAGGTCGAAGAAAAGCTTTCTTTTCATCATCTCCAGGGTCTCCGCATAACCATCTTCAACCTGCGCCAACCCTGTAATACCGGGCTTTACCTTTTGCCGTAGAGGAAACTCCGGAACTTCCTGTTTTATCTTGTTGATAAAGAAAGATCTTTCGGGCCTTGGCCCTATTATACTCATCTCGCCTTTGAGCACATTAATGAACTGGGGGATTTCATCGATCCTTGTTTTACGCAGAAAACCGCCTACTCTAGTGATCCTGGAATCATTTTTTTTTGCCAGTGTGGGGCCCGCATTCTCCGCATCCTGCCGCATTGTTCTGAGTTTATAGATATGGAAAGGCTTTCCTGCATGAATATTCTTCCGCCGGTCAGTTTCTTTTCTTCTATCATCAGAAAAAGCTCTGGAATACGAACTTCTCCTGTCATTCCTTCGTCTGTTCAATCCGATACGTTCCTGTTTGTAGAATACAAATCCTCTTGACTCAAGTATTATCAGCAAAGTGGCAATTATCAACACCGGTGACAATACAACAATCGCAATCAATGAGAATACAAGATCAAATATTCTTTTGATCTTTGTGTCTGATCTGGATATCTCTTTTTTGGATCGCGAAACGATTTCTCCAAGATACGAAATATCGTCCCCTAACTGGTCCAAATCCCGTGTACAGGCATCATCCCCTGCAAATCCAATATTTAGCATGGTCCTGCTGAACATTACCGGTCCCTTCCCCTCCGTCTTTTTTTCCTTGCGGCGATAAATCACATAACATTACAGATTACTGTAACACCATCGCAATAAGTGTACCGATTTAAGGTTACTTGAAGTCCCCTAGAACATGGATTGCCCTTGCCATGTTAAGGTGTTATTATATCACAAGCTAACATAGAACGCAAACCAAAAATAATCCAGAGCATGTTAAAATAAAGTTTTATCTACCTGAATAGTTGGGGGGTTTCCCCCACTTTAGTAGGCGAATTGAGGATTATTACCCATGCCTGACCACTGCTCTCAAGACCTTTTTAATCCAAACACTCGCAGTCCCCCCCCTACCCTGGCCCGATTTTCTTTTTCCGATTTCGTTCCAGCTGTTCGGAGTTAGCGATTTCGTAAAGATCATTCCAATGTAGAGACCTCATTGCTCCTTGAATTTTTCCCCCCGATATCATACACAAAGACCCTGTAATAATAGGTGTTGCCCGCAAGGTCAAGGCCTGTATCATCAAAAAATATTGCTTCTCTGTCATCTATTGCAGGTGTTGTCACGAGCTCCGAATCTACGGTTACACCTGGTGTAGTCGACCTATAGATCCTGTACTCAAGAAAATCTGTATTGACATTGATACTCCATGTCAATGTCAATCTGTCAATACCAACAGCAGAAACAGGATCAAGAGTAACCTCATCCGGATACCCATCATAAGTAGACAGGGATACCTCGTTGCTTCCCGCTGCATCATCGAGGTCATTGACTACAAAAATACGGTAATAATATGTAGCACCTTCCGTCAGCTCTCCATCGGGATAACTTGTCTGGGCTCTGTTGTCCAGTCCCCTGACAAAATATTCAGGCAAATCGGTTACTCCGGGTGCGGTGTTCCTGAATATCCTGTAAGCATGGAAATTCGGCTCGGTGGACTCAACCCATTTTATCGTTATACTGCTTGTAGTGGAATCAATTGCTCCAAGAAACTGAACAGCATCGGGAGGGTCGGAAAAGGATATCGTCTGGACAGATTCTATCATCGGGGATAAGTTCCCCGCCTGGTCAATAAACCTGCCGGCTACACAGATGTCCATACCCCTCAAACTCGTGGGAAACGTAAAATCAGCCTCGTATGAACCATCCGAGGGAAACTGATCCCCTCCCCTTCCATCGTCATAAAGGGTTATTGTCTCGGAATACCCTTCCAGTTCGACAAATGCCTCACCGCCGACCTCATTACCGTCAGTTTCAATCACGAAGTGAACTGCAGAACCGATCATATGTTTTTCAATGTCTGGAGTAAAACCGACCACCGTAGCAGCAGAGTATGTATCAAGTATTATGGTGTTGGCAACAATCGAAGAATTGGAACCGTCGTCATTCTGCAACATGGCATATACGGTCTTTACCCCATCGCTGGTCTCGAGTTCCCAATCTCTGTAGTTGCTAAATATTTCCCATTCAGCACCCGTCAATTCAGGAACATTCGAAATTAGCATCAAAACACTTGATACGGGAGCTGTAATCGACAGTACTACGTCTGTCGTATTTGTAAATCTCGCGCCCCCGTTTATCATTATCGAATAGACTGAAGGCATTGCATGTATTTCGTCTGCACGTCTCCCTTCAAACCCATTGTTGACGACTCCAGCAACGGTATAGAAATAATCCTGCCCGTTTCTTACATCTTCATCCATATAGCAGGTACCAGCCGTATGTACGACACGTCTCATCTCTCCGAACGCACCTGTTCTTCTGTAGACGTTGTATGACAATACGCCTGGGAGAATTTCCCATCTGATCAGGATTAATTCATCACCTGCATCGGCAGCCAGACCAGCTGGCGCGTTTATCTCTCCCTCTGGAATATCAAGAGCAATCTCTTCGACATCATCCAGACAACCAAATAAACAGAAAAGCAGGGTTATAATAAGAACAGCTGGAAAAACAAGCCTCCTCATGGGGAGCACCTCCATCAATCAGAATTTTAATACAAAAGCTCCATGTGAAGGACCCAGCTCAAAAGAAAGGTCCATTGATGGAATAACTTCATTCGCATCAAAAAAAGTGTCTAACATGTTCAGCCCCCACAGGCCGGCAAGAATAATATAAGCGGTATTTCTTTCGCGTCGGGCATTATCGACATTATCCCATAACGAAGCAGCCCGGTCCCTGTGATACATTCTTTCATTAAGTGAGGTTGACAGTTTGTACTTCTCTATCTCTATGTCATATAATAAAACATTCTCGTCAAAACTGTTCCACCGGTCCAAGGCGTAAAATCCAGCCGCTGCTGTCATTGCTGAATACAGTATTCCCCGAATTTTTTTCCCTTGGTAGAACTGTCCTCTGCCGGGACATGTCAGGGAATAAAATAATGCTTTTTTTCTGCTTGATGAAACAGCGTCTATGTTAATAATACTTCCTCCCGCATCGAGCCTCCATCCCGGTGGCCTGTCAAAAAGCAAAGGGTCCAGAAGCTGGTACCCGTACATTACGGCAGACAGGAGCAATATCCTTTTCCTGTGTTGATTCTGTACATTAAGCGCAATCGATGCTGTATGAGATTCATCCAGCAGCCTGATTCTATTTTCCTGTGATTCAGCAGTTTCAAGCAGTTCCTGCAACAAATCGTAACTTTCGCGCATATTACGGTATTCTTTTTCCTCTATCATGAAATAATAGAGATAAGACGAGATCAAAGTCAGGTCGGTCCAGCCTGTACCGACTCTTCCGGCTGATCTTGAACCCCAACCAGGAAAGATCATGTTCCTGAGGATCGTTCCAGCCCTTTTTCCTCTTATTACAGGGTTTCCCCCACTGCTTGGGTTGAAATAGCCTGTTCTTCGCTCGATTCTCTTACCACCGACAGTAATTACCCATTTATCACCGGGAACCAGGTCACAAACAGTCATGGGAAGGGTTCCGTTTAGTGAGTATCCATTTTCAAGCCTGATATGGGCAGCTCTTGAACTGCTGGTAAAGTGTATACAGAGTGAATCCTGACTTCCAGCAATTGCACTTTTACCGGAAATGCCCGCGAGAAGAATCGCCGATGCAAAAAAACTGTTGATAAACATGCCGAAGCGCCTTTTCCCGAAAGATTTATTCGGCTGTTTCGAATCACTCTGATAATCGTCTAATCTGAATATCACTCTTTTGTATCCTCTGAATATCCATAATACCTGTAATCATAATAATACGGAAGAACCTCCGAAAGGTTGTTCACGACCACACCCAGTAGATTGGCATCTGCATCAAGAAGTATGTTCTTGGCCCTGGTGGCGACACTCCTTGGTGTCATTCCTGCGAGAAGTACCATGATCACTCCATCGACGACGCTTGAAATAAGCATCGGGTCGCTTACCGGGATTATCGGCGCGCTGTCCACGATTACGATATCATAGTAGAACTTGATCTTCTCAAAGATCTCGGACATTATATCACCCTCGAAAAGGTGCGCAGGTGACTTCACCATTTTTCCTGCCGGTATAACTTTCAGGTTTTCTATGGGAGTATCCTTGATCGCTTTCAGTGGATCGATATCACCCTTGAGGCATTCAAGCAATCCTGGCTCTTTCGGCACATTGAATATCTGGTGCAATCGTGGCCTTCTCAAGTCTGCGTCGACGATCAGGGATTTCTTGCCCCTGAATCTCGCTACTGTAAGAGCCAGATGGGAAGCAACCGTGCTTTTCCCTTCTCCTCTATTCGCGCTCGTAACAAGAAAGCTGCGCTTGTTTGTTTTGCCGTCGATATGTCGGATATTCGAGTACAACCTTCTCATCTCAGTAGCGATAGGGCTTTCCTGATCAAAGATATCGAATATTGTCTGTTTATCGCTGGTTTGCAATATCTACCTCTCATCCTTTTCGGTGCTCATATCAATATTAGCGCTGCTAAGAGCCCTGGCGTACATATAGAGAGTCCCGCTGACTACAGAAATGAACAGGAACACACCTATGATCCAGGCAACGATCATCCTGCCTCTTTTCTTTTTTTCCCAGGCAAAATGAGAAATTGTTTTCGGAACAGTCCCCAGAACAGGTGCTTTCAGAACCCGCTGGACTTCTTCTACAGATTTGAACGAATCATCGGCATACTCGGTGATCAGGATCGTACCGATGCCACAGACACCTCCAAAGACAAGGGCCAGCAGGATGATCTTCAGCTTATTTGGCTTGATAGGTACGAAAGTTTTTTCGGCCTTTTCTATTATACTTATATTGACACCGAGACTGGTGCTCTGAACCGCTTCAGTGATCTGAGCCGATGTTTTAGACTCAAGAAATGCCTGGTGAATCGCCCTGTTTGTCTCAACTTCATTGTTAAGCCTGTTCTCATCCCTTTCCAGCTGTGGACGCAGTGCCATGTTATGTTTATGTCGATCGATATAACTCTGCAGTTTTTGTTTACGCGAACTGTGGAAATCATATACATATCTTTGATAAAAATATTCCGTAATAAGGGGACGAAGTTCGGCTGAGAATTCATTGTACTCTTCATATACTATTTCAGAAATACGCCCTCTGAGGTCATCCCACAGCGAGGCCATGGCATTTTCTTCTAATTCAGAATCCACCTCACCTCCGATGATTGCCAGGAGGGTTTCGTTGTCGTGTGCTATGAGTTGCCTCTCAATGTTGCTGAGCATCTCATCATTTCCGATTTTCTCAGTTGAAGGGACAAGCCCGAATATCGTATTCAGCCTTCCCCTTATCCTTTTCAGCGTCAGTGAGTTTTTTTCTATTTCTGCCTCAACCGTTTTTTTCCTGGCCTCGGCTACATGCAGGTTTGAAGCATTAACAGGATTTGTCTCTATATCTGTCGCGGCCATTTCCCTTCGTATAGAGGCCAGCTTTTTTTCGGACGCTTCTAGTTTTTCCCTGTAGACAGCAAGTTGTTCATCGCTGAAAGCGCCCGCCTGTCTTAACCCCTGCAGCTTCGCTTCCTGAGTTACTTCTATAAATTTATCGGCGATCTTGCTCGCCAGGAGGTATGCCGTTTCAGGATCGGAATCGACAACGCTGATTTTATAAAACCCGGGCATCGTGCTTTGAACTTGTATCTTATCCCTGAGTAAAGCAACAATACGCCTCGTTACCCGTTTGTCAACAGACAGACCTGACCGGTTCTTCTTTGATTTTTCGATCTCACGGCGAATATTGAAGGCTCTCTGAAGCCCGAGATCACTGATCACAGATTCCAGAAATGTTCGGTTTAAAAGCCGTGTTTCTATAATGGCCGTAAACTGTCTGTTCCTTGTCCTCTGATGTTCGTCCAGCGGCGCGATGTAACGCCCCATCGTCTCTGACAGTATATTCCTATGCTCGACTGTCACCAGGGTGAACGATTCATATATCGGGGTAAGATACCTGACTCCTGCCAGGGCTATTATAAAGGAAAGTGACAGGGGTATTATCAGGTAGAATTTTTTTCTCTAAAATTTGTGGAAGAATTTCTCCGGCGTTACCAATTATAGCAACTGAGAGCGCTTCTCCATTTGCTTTTGCATTCATCACCTTTTCCAGCGCTTCATCCAGGTTGTCAGTAAGGTAATCAAGGTAACCTGTATCTACTCTTTTCTGAGCCCGCGATCTATCTACTTCAACACCGAGGAATGCGGCTCCGTTCATAGTTGCTGAAAGCGGTTGTGCGCCGCCCATTCCGCCGAGTCCTGCAGTAAGAACTAACTTACCTTTTAAAGTACCGTCAAAATATTTTCTTGCACACTCAGCAAATGTTTCATACGTGCCTTGCAGAATGCCCTGGCTGCCGATGTAAATCCAGCTTCCGGCAGTCATCTGCCCGAACATTGTAAGCCCCAAACCTTCCAACCTTCTGAACTCATCCCACGTTGCCCACTTTGGAACCAGCATTGCATTCGATATTAAAACGCGTGGTGCGTTAGGATAAGTTTTAAATACCGCTACAGGTTTACCCGATTGCACAAGGAGTGTTTCATCGTTCTCAAGTTCTTGCAGCGATTTTATAATTGCTTCGTAGCATTCCCAGTTTCGTGCGGCTTTTCCACTACCGCCGTAAACAATAAGTTCATCAGGATTTTCTGCCACTTCAGGATCCAGGTTGTTCATCAGCATTCGCATTGCTGCTTCCTGTATCCATCCTTTACATGTTAGTTGTGTACCAACAGGGGCTTTAATTTTATGTTTTACATTTCCCAAAACTTAATTATCCCTTTAAGTGATTTTCGTACAGATTATTATATTGATTATATAAAGATTTCACCATCCATTTTTTAATAAACCAACTGCTCTTCATTTCTTTTTGCAGATGGTTTATATTTTCCTTTAGCTGATGTGTCAGCCGCGTTTTT
>CBDUUV010000066.1:0-14953 GCA_965370495.1 uncultured bacterium | reverse complement strand
AGCGCTGACAAGATACAAACCGTTGTACGTCGTATCACTCGTTACCCCCGGCATTTCTATCATCTCGACGATCGGGGGTATCTCATATATGTCCGGTATCGAGTTCTCGTTGAAATCACCCCGGCCCACCTGCCCCATCGTGTAGGGGCATATGGGCAGAGGCGATTCCAGCCGGGCGTTGTTCATGATGCATGAATATCCAGCGCCGCAGGGCTCGTTCTGACCCATCGGGATATAATATGAGTTGCCGTTCGTTATATCGAGGTAACCCGAGGTTTCACTGCAGGGTCCATTGTAACTGGCATACTCATCAAGCGCCCAGAAACTATGGCTCATCTCGTGTATGAAAACATGGCCGAAATAGATGTCGGTGCCGAACCTGCACGCGGGATAGGGCACCACAATGTATGGGCCTCCAAGATAGGCATACGCCACGTATCCTCCTCCCGCTCCCTGCCAGCATTCATTGAAACTGGCATCCACCACATATGCTGTAAAAACCCAGTCTATTCTGAATCCATCATCCAGCCACTTCCGGCGGGTAGCATTGTTCAGAAGATGTGTATTCCCGATCGAGCCCACCTCGGCTTTTGTAAACAGCCCCATCGTCGACAGATATGTCAACGCGTCACTGATCCACCGCCAATCCGTGTTCCAATCTCCTTCAATCGGTTCGACACTCACCGGGATCTGCCGGGGGATATCAGTATTGATATAGAAGTTCAGGCTGGCCCAGCCCGAATTCTGCGTATACTGGGAAAGACCGAGTTGGAGATCGGCCAGCATATTTCCGATTTCTTCCTGCGTCCAGTCCTCGGTCCCGCCATTACTCTCCGGGATGACGACATTTACCAGGACCTCGCCGATCATAAGCTCCGAGTTCTGTTGTATCCCTCTCTCGAGGATCTCCGAAGGGGATCCTGTGCGTGGTTTTGGCCTCCCCTTGAATTTTTCCTTTAAATCATCGGGAACATTGAGAACCAGGCCGTTGTACGGGCCGGGATCGCTTCCCCGGGGCTCCTTAAGAATAGTTTCTCTCTCATTGAGAAGCCTGTCGACGATCTTGTATATCACAGTGTCGAGATTTCCCTGTACAATCGCCGTACCCTGCCTGATTATCTCGACCGGCAGGCCGTCAAAATCGGCCTCGCTGATACCGGGAGAAAACCTGCCGAATATCAAACCCGGAGGATAACATATAAGCCCCCTGGCATCGCTGTTCCTGACGATTTCCAGTACAGCCCTGTACGTCTCCCAATCACGGCTGGAGACTATGATGGCAGCCGGCTTCAGGCCAAAAGCCTCATATGAATCAGCCTTCACTGCCTTGTCGCAAGTTACTGCAATAATAGTAGAAACAATAAGGAAAATCTTGATCGTCCGCACACTCGACCTCACTTTCAACCACGCAAATATATATGAATAAAATAAATGCTGGAAGAACATATAGCAAACAAAAACCTGGCAGCGCGTACTTTGTTCAGTCACCCGGTACGGTAAACGACACAAGTATCGATTCGGTAACAACAACTTTCGGTCTGGGCGCCCGCCCCCTGCCCGGGGCATTCTTCAATTTCGTGTAGCTTTTTCTCTCAACCCTGCTTCTAACGAGTCCCCAGAACGGCACTTTATCAGAAACAGCCAGTCTGCTTGTCTGTTCTTCGAACCTTTCCGCGTCAACTCCTCCCAGATTTACGGTACGCGTATCACTGGACGAAAACTCGGACATACTGCACAAAAAGAGGCCTGCCGGAGTTCTAACTTCTTCAGGCTCAAGCTCCTTTTTCTCCATCCCATCTCCAGTTGCCGGAAACAGTTTCTCGAGATCGAAATCATCTATTTCTTCTTCGGATGGTTCTCGAAAATCCCCCTTGCCGTCCCTGACAAGTATCCTCGTGATAAGATTTCGGATCTCTTCAGGAGAACCGGCCCCGGTGATATTTTCGAGAAAATAGAGTCTCACGGTCACCGTTTCCGTTTCCACCTCCGGGTAGGGGGAAGAAACTATCTCCAGCAGGCACTCACCCGGTTCGGACTCGAGAATCGACAGCCTGACAATGGATGTATCGAGTACGCTGTACACTTCAGATATGACAAGGTATTCGACGCTGCTCTCCCCTGTAAATATCACGGATTTCAGAGAGACGCCGGGCACGAGAAAATCCACATCGGTTCCTGCCGCTCCCGAGAAAAAAACCAGAACAAGGCCTAGGCCGCATACTACGGCCAGCAGATTCCTTTTCGATGAATATCCGTCCATTGTCACTCCCCGTCTTCTTTTTCTTGCGGCAGATCCACGCAGTGGCCAAACCGCTTCATGTATTCATCAAACACAAATTCGGGGCTCCTTGCCAAAGTGTGGCAGCGCCTGCATGAAGTCCGGCCAAAATTCCTGTATTTCCCGTCGCGCGTGTGAATCGTCCCCTGTCCATGGCACGCCTCGCAGTGAACTCCCTGCAGGTTGATTCCACCCTTTTCTTCCGCCTTCGGGTCATACCCGCTGAACTGGCCATACCCTGTCGTATGGCAGACCAGGCATTCAGGATTTTTCTCCTCACCGGCAACGGTAAGAACGTTAAACGCCCTGAAATGTTTCGTTGTCATAAAATCCGCCATGATCTCTTCATGACATCTTTCACATGTTTCGATCCCCAGGAAGCGTTCCTTTATCCTGCCAGTAACCTTATCGCGCGAGAGAAACTCGCTCAGATTCATCTGCCGTATCCTGGATCCTTCTTCAACACCGAATTCCTTCATCCGCTTGGCGATTTGCGGATCGCGGGGCATTGTTTTTTCCAGATGGATCAGCATCGTATCTGAAAGGACAGCAACACCGTCCTGACCGAACGAGATCCCCGCCATACCGATCGCCTTTCCCCTTTCCCCCGCGAAAAGAACCGGAATGCCCAGGTCCTCGAATACTCCGTCCAGCGTCTCAACACAATCATCTGACACAGCCGCGCCCGTTTTCGCGTGCCCCCTTATCACAAGGTCTATATCATCTACTACCATAAGGAAGGCTTTCAGCTTCTGTACGCTCATGTGGGCCAGCAGTATCGTGAAGTCACACCTGCCTGCAAGTTCCTTCATCACTACCATCCCCTCCGCTACAGGATCACGGATCTCGAACCGGCCGGGTTCCTTCGGCTCTTCGTCGAGAAGAGCAAATATTCCTACCCTTGTTCCTCTCACCTTCTTGATCACCGACGCGGGGAAAATCCTCTCCCCGTCCCAATAGAGATTGGCACATATCACCGGCAACCCGGCGTCAGCATCCTGGCGAATCGCCCTGAGCCCATACCCCAGTTCATTCTCTCCCACCGCTACAGCCGTATAACCCAACCCCATCATGGTCGAAGAAAGAAAACGGCTCCTGTACATTTCCGCGATACCGGATTTCGCGTAGAAATCTCCCGCCGATAGAAGAAGAAGATCGGGATTTTTCATACGTTGTTTTTTTATCTCGGCAGCCCGCCGGGCCAGCCCCCCAGTTGCATTGCCGCCTCACCCTGAAGGAACGAGCTGTCCCTGTACATCGCTGGTAAAAAGAATGGTGAAGGGTTCTCTGTCCGCACAACCCGAAAGGGCCATGACAGCCATCATCAGTGTGATTAACGTCTGGAACATCTTCATTGAAAAAGCCTCTTTTTGTAAATGCCTGATGTAAATATAGAAAAAGGGACAAAGCTTATCCAGTCTCTTTGTCCCTTCTATAACATGATCGCGCTTACTTGTTCACACGGGCCTTCAGAGATTTTCCGGCCACAAAAGCAGGGAACTTCGATGCAGCAATTGTAATCTCCGCACCAGTCTGAGGATTGCGTCCTTTGCGTTTTTTTCGCTTACGCTGTACGAATGTACCGAATCCGGTGATCTGTACTCTTCTTCCGGCTGCAACCTCGGTAGCAATAATGCCCTCCTTCGGCGCTGTGCTGAAAAGTGCATCAACTGCCGTACGGGAATCCTTGATCGTCATCCCGGTTACCTTCGCTACCTTTTCGATCATTTCCGTCTTATTCATTCTGTTCACCTCCTCGATTGAATAATTGAATCTTTCGGAAGACTAACGATGTGTCAGGAACATGTCAACACTTTTATACGTGTTTTTTCCCGTCCTTACAACTTTTATTGATATTTTCAGATTTTCTGTCAACGTCATTTACACCTGGTTTTTTGGTTTTTACTGTCGGTCTGCTGAATCGGTTCGGGCAGAAAAACGCAATGCCGGAAAGAAATCAGATGATGCCGCGAAGACCTCTCTTGCCACTCTCATAGAAAATATCGGGAAGGTCCTTAATCCTGATCTGGAAATAATATCCCCATTCATTGCTGAACCTTCTGTGCACAAAGTTCACTTCCCAGCAATGCAGGTCACGGTTGAGGCTGTACATCTGGCTGGTAAACTTTCTTGCTTCAGGATCGTAATAAGCCGTATACTTGATCTTCCAACCCTTTGTCAAATTGAGAGTTCCATTGATATTTATCTTGCTGCTGACATTGCGGTTGATCATCTTTCCGTAGTTGGTGGAAAAACTGTAGCCGAGATGGATATTCCACGAGGGATAATTCCCGGACACCTTTCCCGGGCCTTGCTCATTTGCTGCCGCCGCTGCTTCATGCGCCGGATCGATGGCAGCTGCCTCATCCGGATCCTGTTCGCCCTCCCCGGGAGAATCCTTTTGATCCCTGCCTTCGGCGGCGGCGACCCTTTCCCGCTTTGCGGCTTTCCAGCCTGTTCCATAAGCAAGGCTGCCGCTGAAAGTACGGTCCATGCTCATGGAATAATTTGTCGTGAGAATCTCCCATTTATACGGATCTATCGAATGGTCAAGCCTCATCGAGATCAATCCGCCGATTGAAGTCCTGATATTGCTGCGAATCACGGAAAACTTCCTGTCGCTGGAAAGCTTGGGATTATAGCTGCCCCGCATTTCCCAGGTGACAGCGTTGTTCTTCTTGACTTCCTTCTCGCCCTTGAGATATTTGAAGTCGAGAACGTTCCTGATTGTGTACGAAACGTTCTGGCTTGAAACCTGTTTCTCTGTAAGCTTCGGTGTATACGAATAACTGGCCGTCGGATTGAAAGTATGCCGGATGCCTCTGAGCTTCCCGATCTTCGGATAGAAGGTCCCGTACAGGCTCATACCGATCCGGGCGGAAAAAGACATGGAGACCTCGTTCCTGTACGAAGTATCCACTTCCGGCCCCGACCTGTTCGCGCCTGTAGCATGCTGCCCCTCCATCAGGCCGATCACTGGATAGACAGCATTCACTCCCGCATCGGCGATCTGCAGCGAAGCGGCGCTCCCATACATTGGCGAGGCAAATGTGAAATAGCCGGTTCCGCCTCCGAGGTCGACAAATTCGACATCGATTTCGGCACCGTCGGAAAAAAACAACGCTTCGATATCGCCGGCAAGGGCATGAAGATCGGCAACCGAATTACAGGTGCGCGGTGACACGGTGAGGATGGAACCCTCGACACCGTTTACGGCAAGACGAATCGCATTGTTGAAAACATCAATATCTACGGGAACAGAGATCGTATCACCGGCAAGGATAGCCTGGGCCGCGTCAACAATCATTTCCTGGTTGATTTTGTCGTACAGTACATCAAGATAATTCCACCTGAGGCTCACTCCCGGCGAGAAGTTCAAAAACATCAGTTTGTGCTGCTGGCTCAGAGACGCCCCGGAACTTGCTGTGATTTTGCCTCTCTTTCGGGCAAAGCTCTCATCGGTTTTGATATCCGCCTTGATGTTGGGTGCGAAGCTGACACCCCTCAACACCTTTTCCCACCTTCCCCTTTTGGACTCGGAATGTTTCTCCCCGCGCCAGAGCGAGGTCCTCGGCAAGTTGAGCGAAAGAGAAGGTATCGTCATCGATACCTTGTTCTCGTACGGATTGTCATCGCTTACATTCAGTTTCTGATCTCTTCTGGCCGAGAGGCTCAAGCTCGTCCCCCCCCAGCTTTTCCTGAAACTGGCCGTAGAATAGATTCTCCTGTCGATCACTCTCTTGACATCATCGGCGCTGTAAACTGACGACTGTGCCTTGTCACTGCTTACAAAACTGATATCGGCCCCCAGGGAAGCTTTTCTTCCGAATTTCTGGCTGTGCTTCGCCTTGATCGTCCATTCGTTCGAAGAAGAGAAAAAATCCCTGAAATAGTTGAAATCAACATTCCCATCGAGCACATATCTGAGCTTGTAACGATTCTTGAGACGGCACCTGAAGTTATTATTTTCATTGAAATCCGTGGTCAAAAGAAAATCGGTATAGTCGTTCGTTGCCCAGTAATAACCGAGTCCCCGGATAAACCGGCCTTCCCTGCTGTTTATACCGATATCGAAGTTGGGACGAAGGATCCCCGAGTGCCGGTCACGGTTGAGCGAATTGGCCATGTACGGAAGGTAAAATATGGGAATCTCGCCGATATACAATTTGATCGGACCGGAGATTATCTTGTCGCCGATATAGATCTTCATCTTGTTCGCACGCATGGAGTAGTGAGGCTTCTTCAGATCACATGTCGTATAGACCGACTTGTACACCTTGAGTACCTTGTCGCCATCTTTAAAAATATGATCGCCGCGAAAATACCCGGTATCGTAATGCGTGGAACCACCCTTGACAAGCCCTCCTGCAGAATCGAGATCATATCCCATCGACGAGCCGAACATCTCCTGGTCGCTCTCCACAAGAACCGGGCTATTCTCAGCCTCAAGGATATTCAACCTGGAATTGAAGATGATGTGGCCGGCCCTGAGCGACCGGTTCTGGTAATCGAGCACCGCGTCCTTATCAAGGACAATATCCTCATCTTCAGCGAAGTACTCGATCTGCTTCGCCTTGTATACGACCCTTTCAGCTTTTTTCCTGAAATCATAAAAGATCAGCGTGGTATCGATGACAGCGGCAAGGCTGTCGATCGTCTGCCCTGGTTTAAGATTGACATAGTTGTAGATCCCCTCCGACTTTCCGGAAATCCTGACATAACTCAGATCTTCCCCTCTGAACCTGAAGAACATACTGTCACCCTTGGAGTAATTGTTGGAGACCTTGGATTCGTCACCTTCGTAGGGATAGTACATCGCCCTCGCGTTTCCGTAGATCTTGACCGAATCAACAAGGTCCTCTGATATGTAGATGATAAGCGAATCACCTTCGAGCCATGAATCTTTCCGCCAGGGTGATCCGGGCACCGGTGCATCCGTCAGTCGGCCCGTTTCTGGAAGGACAATCCTTTCCACACCCTCTCCACTGTAATACAATATCACCTTGTTCCCGGACATCCCTGAAGACCCGCTTGTCGCGGTGGGGTCGCCGAACAGTTCAACATATTCAAGATCGTTGAAAATCGCTGCCGAATCGCATTGAGCCCAGGTATCCCCTTTGACCATCCTCACATTGCCTACCGCGAAACCGACCGAAGCATCCATATCGAAATGCATGATATCACCGACAATCCTGCCCCTTTCCTCCGACATTTCGTCAAATACAAGCACAGGATTGGAGTCCATGATCGCTTCTTTGCTTTCCCTGAAAAAACGGGCATGGTTTCCCGAAAGCGAATATTCACCCACTTCGTCGATCAGAATAACGTGGCCTGTAGCATCCGCTATCTCGCTGTTGCGGTCGTAATAGATGCTGTCCGCGTACATCACTCTGGTTTCATCGGAGAGCCTGACATTCCCGACAAGGATCACCGCCCCGCTGTCACGATGGTAGACAGCCTTTTCACAGACAATATCCATCCCGTCATCGAGTATATGAACATTATCCATTATGATAAGCGTGTTCGTCTTGCCGAAATACTCCCCGATCTCACCGTACATATCCATAGTACCATCATGCCCGTGGACATTCCCCGTAAGGTTCGTGTATCTTCTCTCACGGTAATACCGGCCATCATCCCCTGTTATCCATGCTGTCTGGTGATCGATCCTTACGTTGCCGATCAGGTATGTGATCTCGACTCCGTCAACGACCCTGAGCCGCATACTCTCCGCTATGACCTTGTACAGTGTTGAATCAGCGAGAACCGGATTGCTCTCGCCTGTTTCAAAAGCCAGGATACCCGCGGGCAGGCAAAAAACGCGTGCGAACACGACAACGCAACCAACGAACAATTTTATTCCCGCTATTCTCCGCAACGATCTCCCCTGTACCCGCGTAAAACGCGTCTATTATATGGGCACACGCCACAATCATTGATGATCTGGATCACCCGGCGCACCCCTATTCTCTGTTTTTATCCCCAAGCGCCATAAGTGACGCTCCGATAAACGAGGCATTGTTACCGAGCTCCGCGGCAACGACACGGACAGGAGAGAGGATATCACCCATCATATGTTCTTTCATGGATATCCTTGCCGGTTCAAGGATAAGGTCTCCGGCTCCAGCGACTCCCCCACCTACGGCGATCACTTCAGGATTGAGCAGGTGAACGATATTGGCCAGCCCTATCCCGAAAATCCTCCCTGTTTCCTCAAGCGCTCTTAATGATGGTTGATCACCTTCTGCAGCAGCGGCTGCTATATCCCTGACGTTAATCGTCCCTTTCCCCGAAAGCACACTCTCTCTGCTCCCCGGCATTTCAGTAAAACGTTTCACTATTGCAGCCGAACTTATCAGCGCTTCAAGACAACCCTTATTGCCACAGGCGCACTTCGGCCCGCCCGCCATTACAACCTGGTGGCCGATCTCGGCTGCCAGCCCCTGCGCGCCTCTGTACAACCTGCCATCAATAACGATCCCGCCGCCGACCCCCGTCCCAAGCGTGACACAAACAAAATACCGGGTCCCCCTTCCAGCACCCATCACGAATTCACCCCAGGCAGCACAGTTAACATCGTTATCGACAGTGACAGGAAGAGCGAGGTTTTCAGAAAATATCGCCGCCAGAGGCGTGTTATCCCACCCCGAAAGATTGGGCGAATTATACAGAAAACCCTTCTCCCCATCTATCAGGCCGGCGCAATCTATCCCGGCCGCGCAGATACCGGGGTGATCATCGAGCCTGCACCGATACCACCGGGCGACCCTTTCGGCAGCGGCAGCCGGTCCCCTGCCGGCCTCTGTTTCGATCAAACCGTCTTCGAGGATCCGGCCATCGCCCGTCACAATGCCGAGCTTGATATTTGTTCCACCGATATCAACTCCCAGTACCTTGTCCATATCATACTTCCTGTTTACAGGGACCCTGCCGTAACTGACAAAAAGATTTCCCTGGCTCGAGCAGGAACCCAACCCTGCTTACAAAAGAATCTTGCCCAATTCCCCGACCGATTCTTCGACGGCCAGGTGTGAACCGAGCACCAGTAGCGTATCCTCCGGCCCAAGGGATTTTTGTGCTTTCCTTACAGCATCATTCATCCCCCGGGCTACGGTGATCACAGTGCCTCCGTTTGCGTCTGCAGCGCCCGTTTTTTTCTTCCTGCCTGTGCCCGGGCCTCTCATCTGCCCCGTGAACCTGGCAAACAAATCACTGCCGCTCGCCGAACCCGCGCCCTTCAGCGGCACAAGGATTACTTCACGCACCGAGGAAAGGGCCTTTGACGGAAAGGAACCAAGTTCCTTGCGCGCCATGACGCCGAATATCATTACATTCCGTTCAGCGGGCGATATCCTCGTAAGCGTATCGGCGGCTGATAGAAGCGCCTCTTCATTATGCGATACATCCAGTATGACCCTCGAGTTGCCAGGCAGTACCTGGAACCGCCCCGCGAAGAAGGCCCTGCCGATACCTTCGCTTATCGCTCTTTTCCCGATGCCCTTGAATTTCATGCCAAGGGTTTCCGCAACGCGAACAGCAGTCGTGACATTCTCCATCTGCACCCTGCCGATCATCGAGGAACTGAGTATACCATAATCACGCTTCGGTGTAACAAGTGTGAAGTCGATCGATGCGGCGTTCATCCGGCGCAGCCTGCGCGAGATTCCGCTTCGTGAATTAACATAGGGAATGCCGCTTATCTCACAATGTTTCATGGCCTTGCGGGCCATGAGACCTCCCTTGAGATTCGCCACGAGAGGCACGCCTTTCCTGGTGATTCCAAGTTTCTCTCCGAGGATCTCCGACTTTGTCCTGCCAAGATGTTCCCCGTGGTCATGCGATATCCCGGTTATGACCGTGATCACGGCGTTTACGAGCCTTGTCGCGTCAAGCCTTCCTCCCAGGCCTACTTCGAATACAGCTATATCCGCATTCTCCCTTACGAAATAAAGTATCGCGGCGGCTGTCACCCCCTCAAAGAATGAAAAGGGAATCTGCTTATACCTTTCACGAAGTTCTCCAAGGATAGAATCGAACACCGGGCTGGGGATCTCCTCCCCATTGAGCTTAATCCGCTCATTTATTCTGAACAGGTGTGGCGAATAGAATGTGCCTGTTCTGTAACCTGCGCCGCGAAGTATAGATGTCAAATAAGTGGTCACCGAACCCTTGCCGTTCGTACCAGCGACAAGGGCGGCAGGCAACCTCTCCTGGGGATTTCCGAGCGAATCCAGCAGGGCTGTAATATTCCTCAGGCCCAGCTTCATATTCGCGGGCCTTAGTGAAAAGAGAAATTCCATGTTGGAAAAGGGCTTCGCCCTACCAGATGAGTGAGATTGTCTTGCGGTCATTCTCCCGGTTTTTGCCCTCCACACTGGCCGATACACCGCTCATGAAACTGTCGAGTATAAATCCAAGAGTCCTCTTCAGGTCATCACGGCTGGTTATCATGTCAATCATCCCGTGCTCGAGAAGAAACTCCGAGCGCTGGAATCCTTCCGGAAGTTCCTCTCCGACAGTCTCACGAATGACCCTCGGCCCGGCAAAACCTATCAGCGCTTTCGGTTCGGCTATTATAATATCGCCCTGGAAAGCGAACGACGCGGCCACACCACCCGTGGTCGGATTGGTAAGAATCGTTATGTACGGCAACTCGGCTCTCGAAAGCATCGCGAACGAAGCGGAGGTTTTGGCCATCTGCATCAGGGAGAGGATCGATTCCTGCATACGCGCCCCCCCGGAAGCAGTAACCATAATAAAGGGTAGCCGCTCCTCTATCGCCTTTTTCGCGGCCCTCAGGATCTTTTCACCGACGACCGACCCCATACTGCCTCCCATGAAGCTGAAATCCATTATCGCCAGAACAGCTTTGCGCTTGTTAATAGTGGCGATACCGGTCATTATCGCGGAGTTCTTTCCTGTCTTCTTGCGTGCTGCCTTGATCCTGTCCCTGTATTTTTTGATGTCCTTGAAGTTCAGAGGATCGCCGGAATAAAGGCCCTCATCCATTTCAGCAAATGACGAATCATCGGTCAGGATCTCTATATAGCGGGAAACGTTTATCTTGAAATGAAAATGGCACTTCGGGCAGACAGACAGGTGCCTGGCAAGTTCTTTCCTGTACAGAATCTCGCCACATGACGGGCACTTATCCCATAACCCGTCGGGAATCTCTTTTTTTTTCCAGGTCTTGATTCCCTGTTTTGCCCGGTTCAACCAGTTCATGTCTGTCCACCTCCCCTGTATGATTTCAATGTAACACCCGCGGGATGATGCAAAAAGTCCTTTTTTTGAAAAACACTGCTATAGTCTTGCATGATCCACCGTTATGGCCCCTCCGGGATTCGTGCATCGAGACAGTTCCATGATAATTTTGAGCAGCATCCGGCTCCCTCTCCTACCCATACCGATAACCCTGCTATGGTCCGTCCCCGAACGCGACACATTCGGCGCGAAATTCGTTATCCAGCTCAGGCAAGCTGCCTCGATCCCCTGTCTTTTTGCCTCCAGGAGTTCCGGCATCGGGGACATTGTGGCCGCGTTCGCACCCATGCTCCGAGCCATCATGGCTTCAGCGGGAGTCTCGTAATTAGGGCCGGGCGTCCAGAAAAGAATGCCATCCCGAATCGGTACTTTCGATCCCAGGGCTGCCAGGGCGATCTCTCCCCTGAAACCTTCCGACAGCAGGCTCCCGGGCCAGAAGACAGGAGGCGCGCCTGTTGAAATCTCGCCTGCATGAACTGTGCCCGCGGAAAATCCGCCCGGTGGCATACTCCCCCTGAATATCCTCTGCGGGAGGGACACAATATCGTCTGCAAGCATCCATGTACCTGTCTGAAGTACGGGATCCAGGCTGCCTGCCGCCTGGGTAAGAAGGAGCCTTTTGCATCCAAGCCGGGCTGCCAGGGCAACCATTATTTCCGGGTTTTTACTGTTATAATTTCTGCCCCCCGGGTCAATACCATCATGTTCGCCCGGCACATTCTGCTCGCCGGATTCGTTACAACCCTCGTAGAGATGCACCCTTCCGGCAAAAAGAAGGATCCCTGAGCACCCCCCGTCGAGAAGAAGGAGCCGGCCGGGATGCCCTTCAACCGACGGTACGACAAATCCGGGAATATCTTTGTATGAAACAGACTCTACAGGAGTAACTGACTCTTCCGGGACAGAAAGTCCTGAACCGAGTATAACCGCTATATCAGCCTTTCCCATGAACGGAAAAAGCGCCTGATCAATCCGGTTCTTCAATATATCTCTCCAGAACCAGGGCATCCTCTCCACTCTCGCTGTAATACCCTTTTCGCACTCCCACTCGTCTGAACCCCATCTTCTGATAGAATCTCCGCGCCCTGGAATTACTCGCGCGTACTTCAAGGATTACTTTTATACCGCCGGCTTTTTTACTTCTTTTCATGGCCTCGTCCAGAAGTTTTTCGGCTAGCCCCAGTCCCCTGCTTGCCGGCATGACCCCGATACTTAGCAGGTGCATCTCCTCGTAACCAAACCAGGCGATCACATAACCGGCAATCACCCCACCCTCGATGAATACAAGGTTGGCGGAAATATCCACAAGCCTTATCTGGCACATGAACATGCTGGCTGTCCACGGAGTCGAAAAACACTCTTTCTCTATCTCCATCAACCGGGGAATATCTGTTTCCAGCATTTCCCTGATGAACCCTTTACTCACCCCGCGCCACCCCCGGCCCTGAGTTTCGAATCCGCGGGCAACCTGGCATCTGGAGGCCTGATGTACAACGGTTCGAGAGCCGGCAGATCCCCGTACTCAACAGGGGCCCGGCCTGATGCCAGCAGGGCAACAACACCCGCGGAGGGATACGACCAGCGCGCAGGGGCAAAACAACTCCCTTCAGGCAATAATTCGGAAAGGAGGTCCCTGTACTTGTAAGCACCGGTTCCACACATAATGACGGGCCCTTTACAACCCGCTCCTGACAGAAGTTCACCTGTCTTCTCCGGTCTGACAGCGCATGGGCCCAGGATTTCCACGGGCAGGCCGCTTTCAGAATTGTATATCGCCGCGTAGACTTCCGAGCGCCTTGCGTCGACAAGGGGAAGTATGGGGCGGGCGGCATATGGAAAAGCCGCCGCAAGAGTTTCCATGCTGCTTACGGAAACTACCGGCCTCCGGTTGATCGCGGCAAACGCCTTTATCGTCGCCAGCCCTATCCGCAGGCCCGTAAAACTTCCGGGCCCCTCCACCAGGGCAAAAAGATCCATATCTTTAACAGTCACCCGCGCACTTTTCAAACATATATCGACCGCCGGCATCAGTGTCGCGGAATGGGTATCGCTCGCATCGAACAGCATCTCACAGAGGATCTCTCTACCGCGCGCGACAGCGACACTCCCCTTGAAGTGCGATGTGTCCAGGGCCAGGATCAGCGGCCTGTCTGACATCATGTCTCCTCCAGCAATATTTCGAGAAGATCCCCGGGCGCTTCGATTACCATCTTTCTCGTCACATCCCCTGTTACATTGATCAGGATCCGTATATCATGATCAAGCAAATGCCCGGGAAGCCTGTCACCCCATTCGACCAGGACGATATTCCTGCCATCGATTGCGTCGAACAGTCCTAAACGTTCCACGTCACCCAGGTCTTCGAGCCTGTACAGGTCGAAATGCAGTACACTCAGTTCCCCCTTGTACTCTTCCACCAGGATAAAGGTTGGGCTGAGTACCTCTGAACTGATACCGAGTCCCCGAATTATCCCTTTTACGACATATGTCTTCCCCGCTCCAAGTCCTCCCTCCAGGGATATCACGGTACCAGGTGGAATTATCTTTCCAAGTCTTTCACCGAGTTCAAGCGTTTCCGCGGGAGATCCTGTCACGAGCGTTCTTTCGATGACAGGGCCGCGAAAACCTTTCATGCGTTCCATACCCTCGTCTCCCCCCCATTCCTATTTTGGCACAAGCGTGATGAGGGGTATGATCATCTCTTCGAGCGATATCCCTCCATGCTGGAAAGATCCCTGATAATGCCGTTCATACTCGTGAAAACGGGTTGGATAAACGAAGTAGTAATTCTCCTTGGCGATGATGTAGTTCTTCGAAGGGCTCTCGACCGGAAGCCTGAACTCAGCGGGATTGCGCATATGGAAAGTCTGCTTCGGATCACCATTGATGTTCTCGCCGAACTTGTAACGCAGGTTGGTCGAAGTCTCCCTGTTACCATGTACGAGACTGGCTTTCTGCCCGAGAATCGATCCATGATCGGTAGTGATAATCACCGTGGCATTGTGTTTCGAGATCTTCTGCAGAATCTCGAACAAAGCTGAATGCGCGAACCACGAACGCATCAGGGAACGAAAAGCTGCTTCATTGGGAGCGATCTCCTGCAGAATATCGCTCTGGCTCCTGCCGTGCGCCAGAATATCGAGAAAATTGAATACCATCGCCACAAGGTTGATCATACGATAACTGTCTACCTGTTTACGAATCTCGTTCGCTTCTCTGGATTCATATATCTTGATATACTTGACCGTAAGCTTGTCCAGCCTTGCCTTTCGAAGCTGCTCGTGCATGAGTTCCTGCTCGTACCTGTTCTTGCTGAACTCGGTTTTCGACTTCTCCATCCAGTACTTGGGATACTGCCTGCTGATCTCATCCGGATACAGGCCGGCAAAGATTGCATTCCTGGAATAAGGC
>CBDUUV010000065.1:0-15081 GCA_965370495.1 uncultured bacterium | reverse complement strand
TTGAAACAGCAGGTTCTTGTGCGGAACAACCGTATTGCGGCAAAAAGAACAGATGTGGCGGGTAATCTGGAGGACATCATATGAAGCGTCTTCTGTTGAAGTCGGTGATTCTCAAGGCGAAGATAACACAGGCGGATCTCAGATATGTCGGATCTATTACCATCGATGAAGATCTTATTGATCGGGCCAATCTGAGTGAACATGAAAATGTTCATGTTATCGACCGGACTAATGGAAAGAGACTGGAGACATACGTTATCAGGGGCGACAGGGGGAGCGGTATCATCTGTATGAACGGTGCTGCGGCCCATCTTATCAACCAGGGAGATGAAGTCGATATAATGGCTTTTTCGTGGTCGTCAGGAGAAGCGGAACCGATATTCATCGAAGTAAACAAAGATAATTGCTATCTCCGCAGTTTGAACGTAGACCAGCTCGTTTTATAAATCGCGAGGTTGGAAGCCGGCCGGGTAAATGGTATTGGCAGAATTACTCAGACAACGGGCTGATCTTCCAGCTCCGGCTCTTCTTCATGCTCATTCATCTCATTTTCGAGCAGGACTGCAACGGTTCCGTATTTGCTGGATTTTTTTTCAGTAATACTCGCAAATTTTCTGGAATGACCATTTTCAGAGTATTTTGAATTCGTGGTTTTGGGCCTGTGCGTGTTGGGTTTGCGTTTCAATGTCGAACCGATCCTTTCGCTTTCCCCCTTGTAGCTCTTAATGACCGTTTGCCCCGGTCTGACGCAAGAAGCATGACAAATATGTAATTCAGGTACCTCATAGTCGCCGGCAAAGACAATGATATGCTCGGAAAAGACCCGGAAAGTTGGAAGGCAGTGGTTTTGCGGGCCGGTGTAAGGATACTTCTGTTTGAATCCGGGGGAACTGTTCCGGGTGTCGACAATGCGTTTTGCGATATGATCGGATCGAACGGAGAAAAATAAAATGATCCCCGCCGGTTTTACGTCAGATGCCTCTTTTTATCAATCCTTTTCCTGATCGTTTTCGAGGTCGAGGTTGTAACTTTCATGAATCAGGAGAGGAGGTTTCGAACCGTCCAGGGGGCTGAGGGTCAAGTATTGAAAAATCTCCCTGCGCGCGATAATTGCGACAGGGCAAAGGCATGTCGATAAGCCGGTTTTTTTATGGCAAAGGTGTGTCAATAAGCCGGCTTTTTCATGTTTTAGGTTTGAGTGATGGCTGTTAAGGTGGTAGGGTATGGCAGGTTGAGCCCATTCTGCAATCAGCTGACCGGGGGTTTCCGGGTATTTTTTTCAGGGTGGAGAGTGCGGGCCCGTCCCCCCCGTTTGCGGCGTTTCGGAAAGGAAGGATAATGGCTGGTATTCCGACAAAACTTCCACAGGAAGCATACAGGGAACTCAAGGAAGGCGAGAGTTATCATCCGATCGTTCCGGCGGGCGTGGTTTCGCTGGAAGTCACGATGCGATCGATCGTGACAGGCCTGATCATGGCGATGATATTTTCTCTCTCGTCAGCGTATCTTGCTCTGAAGACGGGGCAGGGGATGGAGGCTGCGATACCTATTGCTATTCTTGCGATCGGGCTGGCGAATTTCTTTGCCCGAAAAAGCACGATCCTCGAAAATGTCATTATCCAGTCGATCGGAGCGGCTTCGAGCGCGGTAGTTGCCGGAGCTGTATTTACGATACCCGCGCTCTACATGCTTGATATAGAAGTTACATTCTGGCATATATTTTTTACGGCTTTCCTGGGAGGATGCCTCGGAGTCCTTTTCCTGATTCCGCTTCGAGATTACCTGATGGTCAGGGAACACGGCAAGCTTCCCTTTCCCGAGGCGATGGCGACTACGGAAATCCTCGTGGCGGGGGAGAGCGCCGGGCAGCAGGCCAGGACGCTTATCTGGAGCGCTGTCGTTGCTTTTGTCTTTGATCTGTGCATCCTGACCTTCGGTTTCTGGAAGGAGATTATAACGTTTCATGCCATTGGTGTCGGCAGGTGGCTGGAGGAGCGTTTCTCGATGGCAGTCCGGGTCGATGGGCTATCCGCGATCGTGGGGCTCGGTTATATCGTGGGTATCAAGTATGCCTCGATCATCGCAGCGGGAAGCTTCCTTTCCTTTCTGGTCTGTATTCCCCTGGTTCATTACCTGGGTTCGCACCTGACAGGAATCATCCCGCCGGGAACTATTCCGATCGCGGAGATGTCCGTAGATGACATCTTTGTAAATTACGTTCGTCTTATCGGGATCGGCGGTATAGCGGGGGCCGGGATAATGGGGATTATCAAGAGCATACCTTCGATCGGCAAATCGTTTATGCTCGGGATCAAGGGTATCGCGGACTCGAGAGGCGAAACGCATGACGATATCCGTACAGAGCGGAATATCAAGATGAGGGATGTATTCATCGGGATTGCTGCTGTCGGGATCTGCCTCTGGATTTTCTTCAGGAGCGGGCTGGCAGACTCGCTGGTCAGTACTGTAGGGGTCATTCTTGCTCTCGGCATTTCTTTTCTTTTTACCATGGTATCCGCGAGGGCGATCGGGCTGATAGGAACAAACCCCGTGTCAGGGATGACACTTGCGACACTTATCATTACAAGCGTCATCCTGACCAAGGTGGGCCTGACGGGCGAACCGGGGATGTTCGTTGCTCTCATAATTGGAGGAGTTGTCTGTACCGCCCTGGCTGTGGCCGGCGCTTTTGCAACTGATCTGAAGATCGGCTACTGGCTCGGCGCAACGCCCCGCAATCAGCAGATGTACAAATTCCTGGGTATCATCGTGTCGGCTGTTTTTTGCGGGTTTGCGATGATGCTTCTGGCAAATACGTATACTTTCGGGTCGATGGAGATGCCGGCGCCGCAGGCATCGGCGATGAAAGAGATCATATTCGGGCTTATGGGCCCCGAGGCGGGCGTACAGTGGATATTGTTCTCCTTCGGCGTTATCATTTCTGTGATACTGGCGATGGCGGGAGTGCCCGCGCTGGCTTTTGCGCTCGGGATGTACCTGCCCATTCAGCTCAACACGGCTGTTCTCCTCGGTGGATTCCTGTCGTACCTGGTAGGGAGAAGCAGCAGGAACGAGAAGGTCGTCAAGGGCCGTAAGGAGAAAGGTATCCTGATCGCGTCTGGCTATATCGCCGGTGGATCGATAGCAGGCGTTGTCGCGGCGGTGATCGCGGCTCTTGGATGGGACGCATACCTTATGATGCATTATTCCAGCCGGGCTGGGGAGCTTTTGGCGATTGCCATGCTGGTGGTTCTGTCGATGTTCATGTACCAGTATGCAAAGAAGGCCAGTGACTGATTCCGGCAGGAAGAGATATAGAACAGAATGGTTTGATGCCAGGTGGGCCTTGTTGGCCGGAAGAACCGTTTGCTTCGGACAACCGTTCTGCGTAATCCTGGCTGTCCCTGTCCTACCATTTGCAGAAAAGCAGCCTGAAAGGTAAGGTTACGAGTCCCCACGCCAGTGAGAACACTCCGCCAATAACTGCGCCGACGATTCTGAACGGAAGAGCGATTAACCATATCAGAGGCATAAGAACGAGGATCAGCAGCGCCAGGGGCCAGCACAGGATAAACATAATACACCACAACAGAAAACCGACCATGATACACACCCTCCTTCTTTCTTGTTCTGCTTTGTAGTACGTGGCAGGGGGATGGCATGTTGCAGGTGTTTCCAACTATTTTGGTGGTGGGGGGGGATTACTTTTCATTGGGGGATGGTGGAATTATCTTTCATGGGTTTTCCCGAGCAGGGTATCGATCAGCCCGAGCTGTTCTGGCGTAAGGTGGCGGGTATCCCCGATGATGCCGGAGATGAAAGTCGTTTTTGCCGCCGATTCCAGGACTTCCATCCTGTTGAATGCCTGGAACAGAGATTCCCCTGTCGTAACGACTCCATGATTCTCAAGAAGGATTACGCTGGATTTTTCCGCGGCTTTTGCAACGGATACGGCAAGTTCCTTACTGCCGGCAACTGCGAATGCGACCACTGAGGGGATTCCGATGATTGCCCTCGATTCCGCTGTCAGATCGAATTGTATTTCTCTGCCGGCCGACAGGAAGGAAGTGGCGAATGTCGGGTGAGCGTGTATTACAGCTTTGACGTCATGGCGTTTCGAGTAAATCGACAGATGAAGGCCTGTTTCCATGCTTGGAGCCGGTTCCCTGCCGCTTCTGCTGCCGGCCAGCGGGAGTTCTATTATCTCGTCTGGCAGGGTGCTGCCCTTGTCATGGCCGGAAGGAGTGATCAGGATTGTATCGTTTCCGTGCCTGGCGCTTACATTGCCTCCTGAAGACGTGGTGAGGCCACGTTCGTAGAGGCGCTTCATGAAATATGCAACTTTCGATTTCAGGGTTTCAATATCCACAGGAAAGTCGTCTCCTTTCCAGACGTGTTGTCTACAGGACATCATATTATCAATCCGGACATATTTTTTTCGCCCTTATCATAGCCGATATATAGATTAATATAAATATGCTCGCCGATCCAAGAAGAAGAAACGGCGTCTGGATTCCGAAAGCATCGGATAGATGGCCGGACACAAAAGTAAAAACCGAGTTACCTCCTATAGCGACATTCGCGTTGATAGCAAAACCGGCTGTCTGGTTTCTTTTCCTGACTGTTGAAGAGATAAAAGATATGACTGCGGGATATGTGGTGAACAGGGCCAGGCCAAGTAAAGCGAATGCGGGGATAATGACTGTGAGGCTGGTTCCAAATGCCAGTATGAAGGCAGTGACAGTGATAATAGCGAATGCGGCAAGGATGGTCCTGCACCGACCGAGCCACGTGATGGTTCTTCCGTACATGAGCGCGGCGATCGTTCCTGCGCTCATCCAGCAGCCGAGGACCATACCGGTAGACGACATCGGAAGCCCGAGCCTGTGGTGGAGAAGGCTGGGAGAGTAGTTGATAATGATTCCCCAGGCAAGTCCGCCAAGCAGAGTCAGGGGGATGAAAACCTTGAGTTCACGAAAAGCGGTTATCCACGACACGGGTTCTTTTTCCACTTTCCTTTCTTCAGCGATCTCATCCCTGTTCACGGTTCCGGCCGATAACATAAGTCCGACAGGTACGGCGAGCAGGTTGATCAATCCCCATATATAGAGGGGCATTTTCCATCCGAAGTGATGGGCGAGAAATCCGGTGGAGGTAAATGCCAGCAGGACTCCGATGTTGCCGAAAGCGCTCTGGATCCCCATGGCCTTGTCGAGAGAAGTTTTGCCGAACGTGTGTGATACCCAGGAGATCCCGACAGGATGATAGATGCTGGTTCCGAGTCTCATGCCGATAAAAAAGAGTACGAGCATCCCGAAATTCGAGGATAATGTCATAAGAAGAAGGGATATTCCAACGATCAGCGCGTCGAGAGCGAGGAAATATCTCGAATGGCGCGGCCTCACATAATGTCCGACAAAGGATTGCGCGACGACAGCTACGGCAAGGCCGGAGAGAACTATTGTGCCGATAGCCGTGTAATCCTTTATCAGCAGCCCCTGCGTATAGAGGATTGGAAATATTGCCGGAAGAGCGACTGATGATCCGTCATTGCATGCGTGATATATCGAAACTGTTGCCAGCATTCTTTTTTTGCGGTTATCCATTCAGGTTCCTGCCTGTCTATTCAGTTTCATTCGGCCTGCTGATACGCTGCTATGACTCGAATGAGGAATATATCGTTGTATCAGACAAAAGTTAAGGGATTTTCATTTTCAGGACGAAATAATATCTCCGTAGCAGCCCACACGATCCCGGAGACTGCGGCGATGAGCAGACGCTCGATCCCCCATCATGCATCAACCAGTTTTACTCTCGGATGAGTACCTGCATGCTCCCACGCATACCACCCGGCTCACTTTATGATGTAATTCTATTCCACAAAGCTCACCCTGTGACCTGACCCCCTGGAATTGAACCAGGTTATGAGTTATACTCAGCCTGCTTTTTAAGGGGGTATATTTATGTCCAGGAAGCGTTTCACCGCTGAACAGATCATCACAAAATTACGTGAAGCTGAGATATTGTCCTCAAGAGGAATGAAAGTATCGGATATCTGCCGCCAGATTGAGGTGGCCGAGAACACATACTATCGATGGAGAAAAGAATACGACGGTATCGCCGCCGTCAGGCTGCGGGATGTCGCCGAGGTTCGCAGATCGACCGGACCGGTGGAGATCGTCAGAGAGGACCAGGTCAAGCAGGTCGTCGTGCGTATGGATCCCGCCGGTATAAGTATCGGGGAAGTCGTCGAGCGTATCGAAGAAGTGATTGGGGGCCTGGACCGCCCGGCTGGAGTAGAGTGGAAATTGGGAGGTCAGGCATATCTGATGGCGGAAAACCGAAAGACGATGGGTTTAATTATCCTGTTCGCTTCCCTTTTTGCCTATATAATCCTCGCCGTGCAGTTCGAGTCGTTCTCCATGCCATTCCTCATAATGTTGAATATTCCCCTTGCTCTGACCGGAGCGTTTCTGGCGCTATTCATCACCGGAACTCCGGTGGGGGTGACCGTACTGATCGGTCTCATCGTGATGATGGCGGGGATCATCTCCCAGGGAGTCGTTCTGCTTACCCTGTCGGAAGATTACCTGAGCCGTGGCGGGAGCGTATTTGAAGCGGTAATGCTCGCGGCATCGGTCCGATTGAGACCTATCCTGATGACCCAGCTGACTACGGTCGCAGGACTGGTTCCCCTGGCCCTGAATCTCGGCGAGGGAGGCGACATGCTCAAGCCGATGGCCATAGCGGTCATCGGGGGTTTGATATATTCGCTGGCTCTGACCCTTTTCTTCCTTCCAGCCGCCTACACGATCTTACGGCGCGGCCCGCGGAATAGCTCTTCGGCATAGTAGAGAGAAAATCAAAAAAAATCAAAATAATTTCAGATCTCTTTTTGTTGTTTATTCAGTTCTGTCAACACGACAACACTTCCCAATGCAGCTGGCAAATATAGAAGGAAGAAACGATACAGCAGCGTAAAAAGCGGCAAGATATGTTTTGGCATTAGAATAGCCATTAATGCCGCAATGCTCAATTCGGCGATCCCGCTGCCTCCGGGACTCGGTGAAAAATAAAGGATAAAAAGAATCAGAATTTGTATGGCCATTATTACAACAATATTGCCATTAACGCCCAGTCCGCGCATGAGAAAGTAGGCAAGCGTGAATTTGTTTATATATAAAACGCATGTTATCACTACACTGTAAAAGAGCAGTTCCGGTTTGCTCCGATAAAAATATTTACATTGTTCCTTATAACGATTGAGTTCCAATACAAGTCTGTGGTGAAATTTTTCAGAACGGCTTTTCCATTTGTCTTTCCTGAACATGATTAGATTTGAGAGTTTAATGATCCAGCGTCCAATTATTTCAGGTTTCCATATAACAATTATGATGATCACAAACAGGCCGATAAATGCTACAAATCCATATTGAATCAAATATTGGATAGTTCCGCTGGAAAATTGTTCACGAACTATATTCAAAGCAAAGACAGCAAAAACCAGAAAAAACGCCAATGTGGCTATAAAGTTAATAATGCTGACCGATATTGATTTTGCGATTGGAATGCCAGCGCGATAATAAATAAATAGCTGAGCCGGGCCTCCACCACTCTGCGATGGAGTAACCGCGCCCATGAAGATATTTGCCACATTTGCCCGCCAGGAAACCCATGTAGATATACCTGAATCGATTTTTCTGATAAATATATGATTCCGCCAGGCGCCAAGCTGCATATCCAGCACGGATAGTGCAATGGCAATAAGGAAGAAGCGGATTTTCAGGTGATGCAACGCCTGTAATGTTTCCGGTGTATTAGTAATAAAAAAAATAGCTGCTAAACCTAAAACCGTAAAAACTATAAAATAGACAGTGCCTTTGATCAGGTTTTTTTTTCGAAACGTTTTCTCAAGCAGCATTCTTGTGCTGTCATTGCCAGGCGTCTGTTCTTTGTTCAACTTTTTGCCTCATTATTATTCTGGCGCGAGCTGCTTTTCTTCCAGCCTTTTTCCAAGTCGATATAATCGAAATACTGAATATGATTTAACCGCGATCAATCCGCAGGCCAGCACAGATACCAGAACACTAAATTGCGGGAAAAATATCAAGGATAATATGATAACGCTGGAATTTGCACATTTCCCGACCGGACTATAGTTGAGAAGATAAACAACCCGATCGACTTTGTAGAAATAATTGGGAGAGATAATATCGTATTTCAGAAACTGATTGCTTAAATAATAATCGATAAAACCAAAGTCCAGCAAATACAATGCAGATGGTAAATATAAATGGGGCCTGAAATGGAGAAATATCGCAAAGAAAAAGAATATTTCAAAGCGATCCGCGATAATATCAATTTCAGCTCCCAGGATCGTTTCCTGCTTGAATTTTCTTGCGTACCACCCATCGCCTACATCAAGAACCCAATGAATGCCCAGACCAATATAGTTATATAGTGGATCTTGTTTAACAATTGCCAGCAGGAAAAAAGTGAGAGAACCGACAAGGCGTATAAGTGTGATAATGTTTGCTTCGCTATAATAACTTTTTGGATCGAGTGGTTTGCCGAGACTAAATTTCATCGTTCATATCTCCCACTTATTTCAGCTGAAGCAATAATTTCAAAAAACAGTAGTTGCATTCTGAAAAAATGTCAAGGTGTTGCCGGGAAAAACCGGAGAATACCCTGAAAATCCATGGATTGACAGATGGAAGTGATTACTTTTATAGTTTTTCTGCCAGGTATGTGGTTCAAGAGGAGGCGGTGGTATTGAGCCGAGCAGGAGAACATTTTGAACTTGCCGGGCATAGCCGCGCAACAGCAAGGCTTGTTCGGAGAGCAGAGAGGGCTGCGGTGCCGTTTCGCCGGGCACTTTTCCTGGTGTCTGCTTTTCTCTCCATACTTTCTTTGCCTGCCAGGGGTTCCGAGTGTGTAAGGATGCCAGTTGATTCTGTTGGTTACGCGATATTACCGGGGCAGATGGATGAAGTGATCCGGAAGTCGGAGAAGGTCATCCGGGAAAGAGGCGGAATGCCGACGACGCCCGGATCTTCCCTGATCGGTGGCATCTGTCCGCACGACGATTACATCTATGCCGGCCCGGCATATGTCAAGTTGATGAAGCATGTCGATGTTCCCCTCGTAGTCCTGATAGGTGTTTCCC
This sequence comes from uncultured bacterium, assembly GCA_965370495.1. Taxonomy (GTDB): domain Bacteria; phylum Krumholzibacteriota; class Krumholzibacteriia; order Krumholzibacteriales; family Krumholzibacteriaceae; genus Krumholzibacterium. Next base: position 5,912 of record CBDUUV010000065.1, on the reverse strand, counting down.
ACGGAGCAAGGCGTGCGGGTATTCAGGGCAAGCTGGTGTTCGATGATTATACGGCATGGAAAGGACCTTACGGGGAGATACCTGTTTCACCGGTCAGAAATGCGCTTCTCGATTTCCTGCCAGAGGAGATAATTCTTGTAAGCAACGAACTTCACGGAAGGGAACATTCCCTGGAAGGATTGCTTCCTTTTCTGCAGTATCCAGGGTTCAGCTGCCACGCGGATGGTGACAGGAAGGGTTTCGTGCCGGTTTTCGAGATTCTGCCGGTCCTGATAACATTTTTTTCCGGTGACAGTATTGATTCAGTTGTCGGTATCTTTGCACGTTCTCTGCACAATGAGCTGAAAAAAAGAAACATGAAACTCGGCCGTGATTATGTCGTTCTTATCTCGGCCGATTGTGTTCACTACGGCGATGAGAAGTGGGGAGGGAGGAATCACGCTCCGTTTGGTACGACGAAGGATGGATATGAAAAAGCCGTTGCCCGTGACATCGATATAGTACGAACGGCATTGACCGGAAAGATGGATGATGAACATGTCTGCATATTCAGAAAAAGGGTGGACAGTTTTGAGTTTGAATGGCCTTACAGAATCCCATGGTGTGGTGTCTACTCGATACCGTTCGGTATCAAACTTCTTTTGAGGTTGAGTGAGATGGAGGGAAGGGGCGCGCCGGTGGGAAAAGAGCTTGATTATAGTACAAGCCTTGACCCGGGCGCCCTCGAGTTTGACGTGCCTGGAATGGGGGCCACGAATATCGCAACACTCCGGCATTGGGTCGGATATACGTCGGTTGGATACTGGTGATCCTGGAAATGGCAGCTGGGCGAGATGGCTTTTAACCGTGGTCGAGTTCGATAATATCTCCTATGCCGGTTCCCGTGTCGGCCAGCCGGCCGGAAGGAAACTCTATAGCGCTCGTTGCGGTGGGAACAGAATCCGCAAAACAATTCGGAGGGAAGTTTCTCAACATCTTGACTATTTTTCTTTCCTTGTCGAGAAAAACGATATCGACCGGGTTTTTCATTCCTGTCGTATAAATTCCATGGCAGGGACTGATCCACAGGAAGCAGTCGTCGGGAATTCCTTTCCTGTTTAGAAGGCGCAGTGTCTTCCGAAAATTACTGTTAATCGTGAGGATTTTGTTGCCCAGCGAAATGTTGCGGGTTTTGTTTCGTACAGGCATCGGCCGTGTCTCCTCAGATAAAGATTCCTGATATCAGGATGGACAGGGTAGCAAGCGCAAGTTTTGTTCTCCATGGAAGGATGCTCTGGCGGGATCTTCTGGATTCCGGGTCTGTATCAAGTGTTTTTTCTTTTTCAGAGTATTTCTCGTATCTGTCTTTTACAACCGTCGTATCAGCACCCAGTAATTTCTGGGCCATGTTTAGTGCAAAGACGATCAAAAACAGAAAGAAAATTCCGGCCGGGCCTACTATGCTTCCGATCGCTATTGTGATGATATACTCAACGGGCGAAAGGCGCCTTGCGAGATAGTATGCCGAAGCACCCACGGCGGCTACCAGCATTCCGGAAAGGGAAAAGGCTATTCCGTTGATACCACCGTCTAACCAGTATGCGAAAAGAGAACCGGGAATAATGAGTGAAACTATTACAAAAGTCAGATGTCCGTTTCCCGGTCGCCTGAAAGCGGTGTAGAATACAAGGCAGACCGCCATCATCTTCAAAATATTCATCTGCACAGTTACATCTCCCGCCTCTGTTCCTGTCTCGAAAAAGGTTCTTTTGTATGGATGTAGAACAAGATACATTCCACCCGGTTACATTAAACGGCCATCCCGATCAACTGCCTGCGACGAGGGTTAATGAGCGTGTGTTACTGATTTTATTCCAAGCAGTTAGCCGAGCAGTCAAAAAGGGCTGTTGTGAAGCCGGGTACGATTTTGATAGTTGGTCAAGCTGTAGCCATGCGAGGGTGCAGGGGGAAAATCCCCACAGGGAAGGAGGGGGCGTTCAACCTCTGGGATAAGTTCCCCTCCACCGGTTGCCGGAGTATGGGGTTGATGCGCCAAAGTGCTTATGATACCTTGTCGCTGCTTGTGATGGCTGATTCGATCTTGCGATGCAGGTTACCCCGGGTTTTCCCCGATCATGATTCCTTTTTTTCGAGAAGAAGATCGAATGCCTTTTCGAGCCGTTTCATGTTGGATTCCCAGAGCCCGCGTTCACTGATGACCGAAAGATTATTTCTAATGAACCTGCCGGCTTGCTCACGGTTAACTGTAATCTCCACAATCGCGTCAGCAAGCTGGACCGGTGAATCCGCAGGAACGAGAAAGCCGTTTTTCCCTTCCTCAATCCATTCCCTGTTAGCCGGGATATCTGTAACTACCGGTAATACCCCGCAAGCCATAGCTTCGAGCAGGGACACCGATGTCGAATCTGACAGGGATGTAGAGACATATACATCGGCGCGTCGCAGGTGTTTCGCGATTTCTCCCTGTGAAAGTTTTCCTGTGAATATAAATCGTTCTTTTAAACCAATTTTTGCGATTTCTTTTTCCAGGGCTTTTCTCAGTGGGCCGTCGCCACAAACGGTGAAAACAGCATCTGTTTTTTCGAGTATCAGGGGGGCGGCTTCAACAAGAAGCCCTATGTTGTAAATGTCATAAAGGTTCCGGGTCGTGATGATATTCAGGGGATGTATTTCCTCTGAATTGTTTTCCTTATTGCCGGAAACCGGGTGAAATACGGATTCTTCGATTCCGAAAAAAATTTTGCGGATCTTTTCACGTGATGCTCCGGCCTCTATTGCGGCTTCAGAAAGGGTTTCCGCGTCTGTAGTGACAAGATCGGCGCGGCGGATTGCGTGCCGAATCTGTATTCTGTGTATCACACTGGAAGGATAGTCGACCAGCAGATCAGAACCAAGTGTAGATACGACAAGCGGCCGGTAACCGGTCAGGCTCGCCAGGAAACCGTATCCGCCGGCATACAGCGCGTTGACGATGTCGGGCCGGAACTCTCTAAGCTTTTTTCTGAGAATCGGCAGAGCGGATAGATACCCGGCAAGCTTTGTAGGAAGGTACCTGGGCAGCAGCACAGTCGGGAACTGACAGCCTTTGACATCCTCAAAGGAAAAAAGGACGATCTCATCCCCCTTTTTATGAAAATACCCCGCCCACCTTTGTATGTGGTTAAGAGACCCATCGCCTAAAAACGCTATTCGCATCATCCGATCCTGTCATTGAAACGAAGCGGAAGCCATTGGCAGACAGTCTAATCCGTCAGTTCTTTTTTGTATATGGTTTTATGGGAAGCGACATGTTGAACACCGTTCAGGAATCGGAGAATTCGAACAGACCTTCAAAAAAGAAAAAATCATTCAATTACGTGGTTGGATTCCAGGAGTGCAGTGTTGCCTTTTCCGTAATCCGGGACTGTGTCAGGGCAGATGGATAGGGGCGCCCGGGCCCGTTGGGAACCCAAGCCACATCCAGACCGCAAGAAGCCCCATCCACAGTATGCCGAACACGATCGAATACGGAACCATCGTAGCTGTAATCGTTCCTATTCCGTAACGTTCGTCATATTTCTGGGCGAAAGCCACGATCAGGGCAAAATAACTCATCATCGGAGTGATTATATTTGTGATCGAATCCCCGATACGAAAAGCGGCCTGGGTTATACCGGGATGATATCCGAGAAGCATGAACATCGGGACGAAAACTGGAGCCATGATCGCCCATTTTGCCGAAGCGCTTCCAATAAAAAGATTGATAAAAGCTGATAAGATGACAAAAGCAATGAGTAGTAATATACCTGTAAACCCGATCGTCTGGAGTAATTCAGCTCCCTTGATAGCTAACAGTACTCCGATATTGCTGTGCTTGAAGTAGTAGACGAATTGTCCCGCAAAAAACACCAGCACGATATATCCGGCGAGGCCTTTCATGGAAGATGTCATATGCTTTACGACATCCTTGTCGTTTTTTACAGAACCGGTAGCTATTCCGTATACTATACCCGGAATCAGAAAGAAAAGCATGATAGCTGTTATCATCCCGTTTACGAATGGTGAACGCAGAAGTGAACCGGTTTCGGGGTCGCGGAGTATGCCATCAGCAGGAAGGATAAGAGCAAGCAATATCGCCAGGGTGATTGCAACGGAAATCCCGGCCCAGATCAGGCCTCTTTTCTCGTGAGGTGACACGTTCTGAAATTCATCGTGTGTTCCTTCGTACTTGCCGAGTCTTGGTTCCACGATTTTTTCGGTCACCCATGTACCGAGTATCACCAGCAGGAATGCGGACGCGACCATGAAGTAGAAATTGACGGCAGGGTTGATACGTATGGCCGGGTCGATCATCGTTGCGGCAGATTCGGTCAGCCCGGCCAGAATCGGATCGATCGATCCTATCAGGAAATTCGCGCCAAACCCTCCTGATACTCCGCAGAAAGCAGCGGCGATTCCGGCGATAGGATGCCGCTTGAAAGCTGTGAAGATCATTGCTCCCAGGGGAATGAGGACTACATATCCGGCGCTTGACGCGAGATGGGAGAGGATACCGGCTGTAATAACCGCGGCTGTGACAAGTCTTTTTGGAGCAGCCGTGACGAGGTGTCTGAGAAGCGCGGAGATCAGTCCGGACCCTTCTGCCACGCCTATCCCTATCATGGCCACAAGGACGATTCCAAGTGGAGGAAAATAAACGAAATTGTCAGTGGCTTTCGAATACATGAAACGAAGACCTTCTGAATTGAGCATACTTACGGCCTCGATCAGTTTGCCGGTGCCGGGGTGAGTCGCGGTTATACCAAGGCGATGAATGATATCCGAGATGACGGCTACCATGAGGGCAAAGATAACGAAAAGAGTGGCTGGATGAGGCAGCCGGTTGCCGGTTTTCTCTATTCTGTCGAGGATTCTCAACGGGATCGAACGTTTCTCTGAACCGCTTGCCACCTGTTCCAACTGGTCCATCTGTTATGCTCCTTCGGTTTTTTGATCAGGAACAACATGCGAAAAAATATTATTGAAAAAATCTAAGACTATTTCAACCCGTAGTCAATCTGTTTTCGGCTGGCCTTATACATCTGCTGTTATCTTTTGTAAGTCAATCCTGTTCGGTGTATCATGGTGGAACAAACTGTTACGGTACGGTGTGCCATGGGGAAACAGATTATTACAGGAAATGTGTGTCATGGATAACGAAAGAAAAAAATCGGTGGGCAGGGAAAGCCTCATACCGGCTGTATATGAAGTTCTGCTTCGTAAATATGGGCCGCAGGGATGGTGGCCGGTTACAAGGCCGGGCAGTATAGTGCCCGAATATTCAGGAGGGCCTGAAAGCGAAGGGCAGAGGTTCGAGGTAGCCGCAGGCGCGATATTAACGCAGAATACGGCATGGGCAAACGCGTCCAGGAGTATTGAAAATCTAAACAGGGAAGGTATGATGAACCCGGAAGATATCGCTTCTACCGGGCTGGAAAGGTTAGCAGCTATCATTCGCCCCTCGGGGTATTTCAATCTCAAGGCAGAAAGACTCAAACTTCTGGCATCCTGTTTTCTTGAAAATGAGGAAATAACCAGGGAATCCCTCCTGAAACTGAAAGGAGTCGGTCCCGAAACAGCAGATTCGATAATGCTGTACGCTTTTGGGGCGGAATATTTTGTTGTCGATGCGTATACCAGGAGAATATTTTCGAGGACAGGGGTAATAGGTGGCAACGAGCCGTATGAATGGATCAGGTCGGTATTTGAACGCAATTTCCCTGTTGATTCCAGAGCATATAATGATTATCATGCGCTGATAGTGGAGCACGCCAGGCGATATTGCCTGAAAAGAGTTCCTGCGTGTGGACAATGCCCGGTTAAAAAAATGTGTTCTGGAACAGTTTCGTGAATTAACAGACCTCATAACCTTCTTTCGGATTGCCGGTTGTGAT
>CBDUUV010000064.1:0-15213 GCA_965370495.1 uncultured bacterium | reverse complement strand
CAGGTGCTCTAACCAAACTGAGCTAATCGCCCACTTGAGATATCTTATATCAATGCGACAGGGATAAGAATACAGTAGCCCAGAACGAGGAGAACCGGCGCCAGCGATATGGAGTTATTCGCGAGAAAGATATACCCCAGCACTATAGAAACCAGGCCGGCTGCAATGAACCATTTTCTCAGCTTGCGTATCGTCTCCATTTATCGACCTTTCTGCCCTTTACGGGTCTCGCGGGTTCCCTTGCCTCCGATAGCAATAAGCAAATAATATGCGTGTATCGTCATATGTCAAGGGATTCATTGAGGCTTCCCATACGGTATCCCTCGATATCTATCGTAATATATCGAAACCCGAACGACTTCAGCCTGTCCACTATTTTTCCGCGAAGCCCGGGTTCGACAAGCAGGCCGATCCTGTCAGAAGGCACTTCAATCCTCGCCACATCGCCATGACTGCGGACCCGGCATGCCTTAAAACCCATACCGGCCATGAAACTCTCAGCCTTCTGTACACGAACCAGCTTCTCCACCGTTATTTCTTCATTGTACGGTATCCTGGATGCACAACAGGCAGCAGCCGGCTTGTTCCAGTTCGGATAACCACGCTCCATTGAAAGAATACGGATCTCCTTCTTTTTTAGGCCCGCTTCCCTGAGAGGGCTGATTATCCCCAGTTCGACAAGGGCTTTCAGTCCGGGCCTGTAATCCCCGGCATCATCCACATTACTGGCGTCGCACACGATATCGAAACCCCTGCCACCAGCGATCTCCATGATCTTCGAGAAAAGGTGTTTCTTGCAGTAGTAGCACCTGTCGGGCGGATTGTCGGTAAAATTCTCGATATCGAACAGATCAACCTCCGTGATCTCATGATCGACACCGAACAGTATCGCTATCGCCTTTGCCTCTTCGAGTTCCCGCTCATTGAAAAATGCCGCCGATGCCGTCACTGCCAGAAGATCGTCGCCCAGGACATCACGCGCCACGCCGAGGAGAAATGTCGAATCGACGCCTCCGGAAAAGGCAAGAGCCATTCGCCCGTTCTTTTCAAGGATCTCCTCGAGCTTTTTCAGTTTGTTTTCACTCATCCTCTGAATCCTTTTCCTCTTCGCCGTCACTTTCATCGACCAGTCGATCCAGGGCCTGTTGCTGAGCGTTCTTCTCCCCCCCCACTGATTCCAGATACGGTTTCTGTTCTATTTCAGCCGGCACATGGCCATATTTGATAAGATGTTTCGCCTTCAGATGCTGGTAATGTGTACTGCTGAACCTGTGCCTGCCGGATCCGTCAGCCACAAAATAGAAATCCTTATTCCCGGAAAGCGGATTCACCGCTGCTTCCAGGGCGGCCCGTCCGGGGCTGCAGATAGCTCCGGGAGGAAGTCCCCGCACGCGATATGTATTGTAAGGCGAATCTACACGCAGATCCTTGTAATAGAGCCTGCGTCTGACACCACCAAGCGCGTAGGCAACGGTCGGATCGGCTTCCAGCCTCCATTTTGCCTTGATACGGTTATGGTAGACAGACGATATGTGCCGCATCTCCGAATCATATACAGCTTCGGCCTGAATGATCGAAGCAAGTGTGACAATCTCGTTGACGCTCAGGCCGAGGCTGTCGGCAAGTCCCGCTATATGAGCGTCAAAGATTGTACGGAACCTGTGTACCATCCGCCCCAGAGCTTCTTTCTCTCCCAGCGGCCAGTCAAAAAGATACGTATCGGGAAAGAGGTACCCTTCGAAGCTGGGAGCGTCGACACCCAGCTCTGCAAGCAGGGCCTTGTCAGTCGCCGCTTCCATAAACAGAGCCGAATCGATTTCTGCTTCCCTGTGGAGGATCGAGGCGATCTCCGTCATCATCAGCCCCTCCGGAATAACTGCCCGCGCGTAATCGACTTGCCCGGATACCAGTTTGCCCAGTATCGAGGAAACGCTCTCGCCCTGCCGGAACAGGTATCTGCCGGTACGAATCTTTGTTTCCCTCCTCGAAAGATAAGCCGCCCAACGGAAGACTCCTGGCCTCCTGAGAATTCCTTTTTCAACCAGTTCAGCCTGTACGTCTTTGAAAGCCGTGCCCGGGTGAACCTTTATCGATATCCTGCGCGCGGCAAAATCCCCGATATCCTCATAGTAGAGACCGCTGAACTGAATTGCTATGATCACTATGAATGTTATCACAAGCGATATCAGCACCGAGATTTTCAACTTCATAATATCATCCATTCATCTCATCCCGTCGACTCGTCAAGATAGTTCTGCAACAGAATTACAGCGGACAGCCTGTCTATGTCTCCCGCTTTCTTTATCCTTCCCTGCTGCTTCAATACCCGTTCAGCCTCGAGGCTTGTCATCCTCTCATCTCTCAGCAGGACTGTTATTGCGTATTTCTCCTCTATCTCTCCGGCCAGGGCCCGCGAGCGGTCTGATCCCTCGATCTCGGCGCCACTCATCGCCAGCGGCATTCCCAGGACCACCACCGAGACTCCATACTCCTTTATGATGGCCCCGATGTGGTCGAGAAGCGTAACACTGCCACCCGTCTCGAACGTCTCCAGCCCCTGAGCGGTTATTCCAAGCGGACCACTTACAGCCAGCCCCGTTCTCTTCGTGCCATAGTCTATACAGAGTATACGCGATTTCTCCGTGCTACCTGAAGCCATTTACCACCTGCTATCCTCTTTTATCGTTGGACAGACAGAACGAGAACAATCCCTGTTAATAATCATAACATATTATTAGTCTACGTTTTGCGTTTTATAACGACTATTGTCAAGTCATCGTTTGCACCCATGGGATATGAAAACCGGTTCACTTCCTCCACTATCGAATCCTTGATCCTCTCGGCTGAATGATCCCTGATTGAAGCGAGAAGCGGATGCAGACGCTCCTCTCCATACAATTCTCCGCCATTGTTTTCGGCCTCTGTCACACCATCGGTTGTAACGACTATCGAATCACCCGGCATCAGCCTGACCCTCCGGCTCTCGTATAAAAAACCCGGACTCACTCCAAGTATGAGCCCGCTGTAATCAAGTTCATCGATCTTTCCGCCTTCACTTATAATCACCGGGAAAAAATGACCGGCATTCGAGTAGACTATCTCGTTCTTTTTCAAATTGATACACCCGTAGAACATGGTAGCAAACTTGTCAGGAGCCGTGATATCACACATAACATCGTTCAGCCTGCTGATAACCGCTATTGGATCCTCCATCCTGTCCATCATCGAACGAAGGCTCGCCTGAAGAGAAGCCATAAGAAGCGATGCAGGCACACCTTTTCCCGATACGTCAGCTACAACAAAAGCCAGTTGCGAATCGTTAAGGATAAAATCGTAATAATCGCCACCAACATGCTTGCTCGCGATACTGAGGCCGGCAACTTCATAGCCATCGAGTATGGGAAGTTCTGTCGGTAGCAGGTTAAGCTGGATTGTCTTCGCGATTTTAAGCTCCTCTTCCATAACTTTTTTCTCGACGACCTCTTTGAGAAGATCTATTCGCGAAAGGGATGCGGCTATCTGCGGGGCGAGCATCGAGATAAGCGCCTGCTCTTCCATCGAGTACCTGCTTGCCTCCTCTCTTTCGCCGAGAAGGAGTATCGCCATACATCTTCCCTCGTGCAGTACGGGAACGATAAGTTCGTATCTGGCGAATCTTTTCACGATACCCGGCATGGTCTCAACCGCTTCCCTGACAGCCTTCCTGCCCGGACGCATAAACGCCCTTCCCCTGAGGTTCAGAAACCCCATAGCTTCCATGAAATCGAGCTTTGTCATCGGCTCACTGATTTTTATCATGAGTTTGACGACTTCCAGAGCATAAGGATCCTCGTTTTTAAGAGCGAATATTTCTTTGCTGAAAACAGTATCCACTTCCCTCGCCGCGAAAATCGAGCCAAGCGCATTGTTTATCTTTTCTCTCATATCGTCGATCTCTATCACGGACAGGAGTTCGTCGCTGAGATCCCTGATCCTGACTCTTGTGCTTTTTTCTTCCCTTAACAGTGTACGTTCGATCCACTCTTCCAGCCTGCCGAGGACCGGCTGGAACGTTATGATAAAAAGAATTATCAGGACCGTCTCGAGGAATTCGAATCTCGTCCCGGAAAACCTGTAGAAAAACTCGGTGACCTGTTTGATTGTCAGCAGGTATATAGTGGTGAAAATCGCGATTGTCGCTCCGTAGAAGATACCTTTCCTGGCGATCAGCCGGATATCCAGGAACTGGTACCGCACAATCGCCAGCGCTATCGAACCACCGCCCAGGATCAGCGCGGCGTTGATGAAAGCCGTCACAACACCAGGGTCAAGTTCAAGGTTAAAGAAAAACGGCACTGTCTTGCCCAGGGAATAGATCACTATACAAGACCCAAGCCCGGCGACGACAACTCGCATCTGCCTTTTAACCCTCGGCGCCAGCTCGATCTTCATCGATTTCCCGAGAAGCAGTATAGAAAATGCGGCATAAGAAATGTTTACCAGTGAGAATAAAGTATTATGAGCCTTAAAAAGCAGTGTCACCAGAATATTCAACAACCTTGCGGTAGAGACAAGAAACGTCTGCAAGGGAGCAAAGGTGATGTTCGCGTTGGCCATAAAGTTGAAAGTCTTCTCGGGATTGACCCTGTCGAGCAGTATTAAAACCAGAACCAGATGAAAGATGTGGGGCAAAAACAGGATGAATACATATCTCTTGATATATGGCCAGATCGCGTGTCTTTTCGGATAGACGAGGGCAAACAGCATCAGAGACGGGAAAAAAAACTCCCAGGAATAATCGAAATTACGCATGGCGTTTTCGAACAGAAGCGTCCCCTGCTGGAGATTCTGTTCAAGGATGACACCGATAGCTCCAAGAATCGGGCCTATTCCCGCGAAGAAAAGCACAAGCGCCGTAGCCCAACCCACAACATCCCTTGCGGAGTAACGAAGGATCATCACCCCAAGGAAAAATATAATCGCTCCGCTGACGAAGTAGAATGAAGCTAAAAATGACGAGGCGCCCATAGGATCTCTCCAGGCCAAACAACAAGAACAGGCTGAATCCCGGAATAGCCGTTCAATTCCGGGCTACGCGCAGGTCAGGAAAGAGATCCTTCCCGGATCGGCACAAGGGTATTACGCGGAGTATCATTCCCCCGAACTCCCGGACCCGTTGATCATCTTTGTAAGCGTAACTTTCATGCCTCGGCCAGGGAGTTTCTCAAAGGCCAGCGAATTCATCATCTCTTTCATGATATAGATACCCCTGCCTCGCTGGTGTTGTATATCCGAAGGGTCCGGGATATGCTGAAGATAATCATTGAAATCAAAGCCTTCGCCAGAGTCAGACACCTCGACCGAAAGATAATCCGGGTGGCGCAGGAAAACGACCCGAACATTCAATTCGGGATTGTTTTTGTTACCATGTTCAAGGGCATTCGTACAAGCTTCTATGACTGAGATAGATATATTGTTCAAATCATCACTGGAGAAGTGCCCTGTCTCACACGTCAACTCGCAACAGATCAGATCAACCATATTCAACCACTTGTAACTGCTGGGAAACTCCAAAACAATCCGCTGTATCATAGCGACTCTGAGTCCCTCCTCCCGATCCAGATTCCCTGCTGAAATCAGGAAAAACTGGCTATCGCTCTGTCCTCATCATCGAAACACTCGAAGATGAGATTCAACTTCGTGACATACAATATACTTTGTATTTTATTGGAAACATGCAGAAGCTTCAAGTCTCCTTTGTTCTTTCGCATGGATGTATACCCGGTGATCAGGATCCCGATTCCCGTGCTGTTGACCCATTTGACGGCGGACAGATCGACCAGTATCCTCTTTTTATCATCCTGCAGGAGGCCATGGATCACATCCCTGAAAATATCGGCATCCACACCCCCCATCAATTTCCCCGTCACTTCAAGTATAACCGCTTTTCCAGATTCCCTGACTCTGATCTTCATCAGGCTCTCCCGCAAAAGGAAATCACTGATTGAAAGTCATCTGGAAGCGGTGCTGTAAATCTCATCATCTCTTTCCGTTTCGGATGAAAGAATGACAGTTCCCCGGCATGAAGCGCCTGCCTGTCTATCAAAGAGAGCGCTTTATGCCCTCTTTCTATGTCCTTCTTCGCAAGAGAACCTCTTCTGACTTTCCTCCCACCGTATACCGCGTCGCCCAGAACCGGATGCCCTGTATGCATTAGATGCACTCGTATCTGGTGTGTCCTGCCTGTCCCTAACCTTACTTTAATATACTGAAACGGTTCAAAAGTGTCCAGAACACAGTAATACGTGACCGCATTCCTTCCTCTCGAAGACAGTACGGCCATCTTCTTCCTGTCAGATGTCGACCTGCCGACCGGCAGGTCTATCACACCATCATCATCCGGCATACTGCCCCAGATAATAGCGAAATAGATCCTTGTGACCTTGCGCTCCATCAGCTGCCTGCTCAGGGATATATGGACCTCATCATTTTTGGCGACAACAAGCAATCCGGTTGTCAGAGCATCGAGCCTGTGGACTATTCCCGGGCGCAGCACCCCCCCTATTCCAGACAGATCTTTGCAATGGGCAAGGAGGGCATTCACCATTGTACCGTTCTCATTGCCCGGAGCCGGGTGCACAACCATCCCGGCTGCCTTGTTCAGCACGAGAAGATCACTGTCCTCGTAAACTATATCGAGCGGTATATCCTCCGCGAGGAGTTCCATCGGCACCGGAGGGCTGAACCTGAGTTCTATCCGCTCGTTTTCCCTGACTTTTCGGGAGACTTTTGTGACAGGTCGGCCATCCACAATAACCTCACCTGAACGCACCGCCTTCTGAATCCTCGACCTGGAGAGTTCGGGGATATAGATACTCAGAAAAGAATCGAGGCGCTCTCCACTCTTTTCTTCATCAACCAGAGCAGTATATATTGTTTTATCACTCATCAGATAACAGGCCGGCGCTTTCTCAGGCTGCGCTGCCGGGACCCGGGGGAGGTGCGAGATCAACGTCCGGGGACCGCATGAGCCCGGCGACCAGGACCACTGCCCCGATCGAAACAGCCATGTCAGCGACATTATAGGTCGGCCAGCGATAACTGCCAATCCCCATATCAATAAAATCGATAACCTCACCTGTAGCGATACGGTCGATCAGGTTGCCAAAAGCTCCTCCGAGGATAAGCCCTATGCAGACACGCTTCAGAACAGGGGCATATCTCATGCGAAAGGCAAAGAAGATAAGGGCCCCTATGGATATAATCGTTACTGTCAGGAGGATAGTACGGGAACCGGAGAGAATGCCCATCACAGCGCCACTATTCTTGCTGAGTGTGATGCGCAGGTACCCATCTATCAGCTCGGTGCCGCCGGAATATTTGTATATTTCCCAGATAATCCTCTTGGAAGCCTGGTCAAGGACAACAACCAGCGCGGCGATGGCAAAATACAACAATTGTCAACGTCCTCTCATATCTTTCTCAAACTTATTCATGCATTTGATACACCGTCTGGCGCCCGGAACAGCATCAAGCCGCTTGAAGGAAACCAACTCTCCACAATCCTCACAGATACCGTATATGCCCCGATCCATACGCTCGATCGCTTTATCCAGGGAACGAAGGTAGTGCCCTTCCTGACTTGCATAGTAGAAATTCTTTTCCTTTTCCTGAAAATCCGTACCAAGATCGGCGAGGTGGTTCGATGTTTTCTTGGACCCATCCTGCCCGGTTGTCGAATCGGTAATAGCCTCTTCTATCCTGCCGATCTCCATTATAATCCTTTCGCGCTCGGCAAAGACTTTCTTCCTGTAAACCCCGACTTCTTTTTTCGTCAACCTGGTCTTTTTACGTTTTGAGGGCATCTGATCTCTCCCTGTTTTCTGGCTGTCAAACCAGTTTTATCCAGAGTCCAACGCGATGTTCGTTCAAATCAAATACTGTACTGAACTCCCAACCCTGATTCCCTGCCAGCAGCGACTGGATCAGGGTCTCGTTGCAAATGTGTTCACCGAACACATCGAAAACATCCGCGACTTCGCCTGGAGCTTCGTACGAAAGCTCTATGCGGTCGCTCACTTCAAATCCGGAATCCTTCCTCAAATTCTGAATCCTGTTGACAAGATCCCTGGCCATTCCTTCTTTAATAAGCTCAGGCGTCATGTGAATATCAAGAACAACTGTAAGTCCTCCTTCGGTCTCGGAGACAAACCCTTCCGCCGTTTTCTGAATGATTTGTACCTCTTCGAGATGGATTACCTCTTTCTGTTCATCTATTTCAACCGTAATCTCACCATTATCGACAAGCTCTTTGACACTCTCGTCACTGAGATTCTCGAGAACATTGGCAGCGGCTTTCATATTCCTGCCGAATCTTTTTCCAAGTACGGAGTAGTCCGGCTTAACACTCGTCGTGATAAATTCATCCATGCTGACGATAAGCTCGACCTTCTTCACGTTCAACTCATCCAGAACCAGACCTGCAAGTTCCCCATCATCTATCCAGTCCAATTCATCTTTGATACTGTGATGCACAAGCATCCGTGACAACGGAGTACGAACTTTGATACCGGCCTTGTTCCTGACCGCTCGCCCTGTAGTCGATGCCCTGCGAACCCCTTCCATATTCTTTTCGAGTGTCTTGTTAATCATCGGTTCATCGGCTTCAGGAAATGCCGCCAGGTGGACACTGATCCCGTCTTTCTCTGTAAAATCCACATCATGCAGCCTATGGTAGATGGCTTCACTCAGGAAGGGAATGAACGGAGCGGCAAGCGCGGTAACACCCTTCAGTACTTTGTAGAAAGTCTCGTAAGCCGCAAGCTTGTCGCTGCTCATCTCGTTCTTCCAGAAACGCCTTCTGCAACGCCGCAGGTACCAGTTGCTGAGTTCATCGACGACAAACAACTGGAGCCCACGAGCAGCTTTTGTGATCTCATAATTTTCGAGAGCCAACGTCACTTCCCCGATTACCGAGTTGTATCTTGAAAGAAGCCAGCGATCAATCATATTGCCACTCTCTGCCCCATCCATCGGCTCGAACCCGTCGATATCAGCATACACGGCAAAGAAATTATACAGGTTTCTCAGGGTTCCCATAAACTTGTTCGCGCCGTCACGCATCGCGTCGAGATCGAACCGCTTGGGAAGGTACGGCGCTCCGCTCACCATCAGGTACCAGCGCAGCGAGTCGGCACCATCACTGTCAAGAACGTCACTCGCAAAGACAGCGTTCCCCTTGCTTTTGCTCATCTTCTGGCCGTTTTTGTCGAGGATCATTCCATGCGGCAGGCATCTCATGTAAGAGCTTTCTTTTGTGAGAAATGCCCCGATCACGAGAAGTGAATAGAACCAGCCCCGGGACTGGTCGACACCCTCGCTGATAAAAGCGGCAGGATACTGGTTCTTGAAAGTATCCATGTTTTCCATGGGATAATGATACTGGGCAAACGGCATAGCTCCCGAGTCAAACCAGCAGTCGATAACCTCCGGCACACGCGTCATCTTCCCCCCGCATTCCGGACAACCAACATCGAGGTCATCGATATAAGGTATGTGCAGGTCAAAATCCCCGGGAATTTCCTCGCTGAGTGAACGAAGTTCCGTCATGTCCCCGATGCAGTATTTCTCGCCACATGAGTTACAGGTCCAGATATTGAGAGGCGTGCCCCAGTAGCGTTCGCGGCTCAGGGCCCAGTCGACATTCCCCTCGAGCCATTTTGCAAAACGGTTCTCGCCGACATCGGACGGGTACCATTGGACCTTTTTGTTGGACTCGATCAACAGATCCTTGAAGGCGGTCGTCCTGATATACCATGAACGTCTCGCATAATAAATAAGTGGTGAATCACATCGCCAGCAGAAAGGGTACGAGTGAGTGATCTCTTCAGACTTGAACAGAATATTTCTTACCTTAAGATCTTCGATGATCTCAATGTCGCAGTCCTTGATGAACCGTCCTGCCCAACGCAACACCTCTTCGTTAAATTTTCCCTCGCTATCGACAGGCTGCACAAAAGGCAATCCCTCTTTCTGTCCAATCCTGTAATCATCCTCTCCGAAAGCGGGAGCAGTATGTACTATTCCTGTCCCATCGGTCAGCGTGACAAAATCCGCTCCGATCACCCTGAACCCGCCATCGGCATCCTTGAACCATGGAAAACACGGCTCATATTTCCTGCCGACAAGTTCTTCGCCCTTCATCTTTGCAAGGATCTTGTATTCCCCATCCAGAATATCCAGAAGAGCTTCGGCAAAAATCAGTTCATCCCCCTGATATTCGACACGCACGTAGTCATGATCCGGCCCTACCGCGAGGGCAACATTCGAGATCAATGTCCACGGAGTCGTTGTCCATACAAGAAAATATGCGTCCTCATCGACCAGTTTGAGTTTTATGAAGATCGACGGATCGGAAACGTCTTTGTACCCCTGTGAAACCTCGTGGCTCGAGAGTGAAGTGCCGCACCTGGGGCAATACGGAACGATCTTGTGCCCCTCGAACAGCATGTCCCTGTCCCAGAACTGCTTGAGAATCCACCAGACTGATTCTATATAATTGTTTTCACACGTAATATAAGGATTGTCCAGATCCAGCCAGTACCCCAACTTTCGCGTAAATTCATGCCATTCATCAAGATATGTAAATACACTCGATCGGCATTCCCTGTTGAATTCGGCAATTCCGAATTTTTCGATCTGGTCCTTGCCATCGAGTCCGAGCTTACGCTCCACCTCAATCTCGACAGGGAGGCCGTGTGTATCCCATCCTGCTTTTCTAATAACTCTGCAACCGCGCATGGTCTGGAATCTGCAGACAATATCCTTGATCGTTCGGGCCATCGCATGGTGTACTCCGGGCCTGCCGTTTGCCGTAGGAGGCCCCTCGTAGAATACGAACGGCTTTTCGGCCGGTCTCTCATCCACGCTTCGTTTGAAGATATCATGTTCTTCCCAGTACTGAAGAATTTCACTCTCCATCGCGATCGTCTCACGCTGGGATTGAAGCTGCGTATAAGTCTTGCTTTTTGCGTTATCGGTCATTGTTTGTTTAACTCCATACAGAAGTAATTTCCCAGGGGACGTATCTTCAACGCATCCGGGTCCATTCTCTACGCCTTATATTCCCTGCGCGTTCATGGGTCAATATCTTATAATTCATTATTTCATACATGTCAAGCCACACTCAAGATAGAACCGGGTCGCTACTGGACGGATGCGACGAACGGGAACAGCAGGGATGATCCTGCTTCTTATATATTCCTGAGGAACCGAGTGACCAGTTTGCACAGTTTTGCTTCACCTTTTTTGGCAACAGCAATTATTTCCCTGATATCAGCAGGTTTAAGACAATCGGGAAGCGCTTCGTCGGTCACAATTGAAATTCCAAGTACTTTCATGCCTGAATGGATCGCGACAAGGTCTTCGGGTACAACCGACATACCGACGATATCGGCTCCTATCCGCCTGAGGAAACGGTATTCGGCCGCTGTCTCGAGATTGGGCCCTGCAACGGCCGCGAGAACACCTCTTTTCAGGGGGATCTTCAGATCGAGAGCCGCCTTGTCGAGAAGGGCGATATATTTCCTGTCATAAGGTTCGCTCATATCCGGAAAACGAGGGCCGAGCCTCGAATCGTTCGGACCTATCAGTGGATTATCGCCCATCAGGTTGATGTGATCCGTGATCGCCACTATGGAACCGGGAGGAAGCCGGGGATTCATTCCGCCTACTGCGGATGTCAGTATCAGGGAACGGGCCCCGAGAGCCTTCATCACACGTATCGGGAAAGTCACTTGCTGCATTGAGTATCCCTCGTAATAATGGACACGGCCTTCCATCGCCACGATTTTTCTGCCTGCGAGTCTGCCAATAACAAGGTTACCGGCATGCAGCCCGCCGACTGTCGATACGGGAAAGTTTGGAATATCTTCGTAAGGAATCCTTACCCCGGATTTGATCATCTTCGCAAGTCCACCAAGCCCGCTGCCCAGCACGATCCCAAAGGCAGGCCTGATATTTACCTGCTTCCTGATATATTTTGCGCTTTCCCTGATCTGTGAATAAAGGTCTGACACGGTTGCTCCTTTCGCCCTGGACTCAGCCCATAACAGGGATAAAGACGTTATACCCGCAATTCGCTCTACAGGCAAGAGCAAATCGAACAGCCTGTCAATTCTTTAAACTTTCTGATACCTTGAAATGGCATATCGACTGGCCGGAAAAAATCCCGATGTGGGAACATCCATCTTAATTGAAAAGCGACGTGAAAAGGGGGGCTGGAACCGTTACTGCGGCACCTGACCCCCCCCTCTTCACGCATATTGACTCTCTGACCTGTTTTTGATCCAGGCCCCTTATTTCTCTTCCCTGCTGATATCTGCCAGGTTTTTTCTGAGTTCTTCCATCGACCAGGAACTCCCGGAATCTTCTTCCCGGACTTCCGGCTCAGGAGAAGGCTCTGTTTCTACCTTCGGGGCATCCTTCCTGAACTGTACTTCAGGTTCCACGGCAGGCGACTCACTGGTATCTCCCATCTCAGCGAGCCCTGAAAGAGCATTTTCAACTTCTGAATTGTCTGCCACAGATTCTTTCGCCCTGACTGCCTGGGGCTGACCGCCACTGTCCGGCAGTTCATAACTGCTCCAGTTGGTCTTTCCTTCCTTGACTTCGTATGATTTCCAGCTATCCTGCTGCCGGGTTTCCTCGTTTTCGGGCTGAGTCTGCGGTGCAGGCGGCTCGCTCTGAACAACCGTGGAAACGGAAGACTGAACCTGATCCATCTCGCTCGCCTGAGTGGTGTCTGTTACCGGTACCTGGCCTGAAGGCTGCTGCGCAGGCATCTCTTGACGAGATTGTTCCTGCATCGCTCCGGCGTCAGGCTGAGTTGCCTGCGGCATCGGAGCAGCATCCTGGCGGATATGAACTTCGGGGTAGAGTCTTTCCTCTATAGTGTGTACGACTTCCCGGTTTACCTCGCTCGAGTTCAAACCCCCGTCCACACTGGAGGAGTCATCCTCATCATCGATATCTATATGTTCGGCGTCCACATCGTGGGGCTCCACTTTCGTGGTGTTTTCGTTCGCTCTGGTAACAGCTTCAGTCGAATCCTGCCCCTGGCCAGGTTCTTCCGTCATTTCATTCTCCGGCTGGCCAGCCGCCTTCCTCTCGGGAACTTTTTCTACCTGGGGCTCTATTTTCGGTACAACCGGCCTTGGCATCTCTTCTCTTTTCCGCTCATCTCCCCATGTGACCTTGTCACTCGGCCCATGCGTGAAATCCTCCGTAATCCTGTCACGATTCATCCTGGTGCCGAAAGTTGTAGCCTTCGAATCAGCTTCGACCATCTTGCCTATCTCATTGATCTCCTTGTCGACACTCGCAAAATCGTCTTCAAAACCATCTATCACTCTCAGGTGGCTCTCGAGCAGGGTCCTGAGCCTCGTCAGGTAATTATCCTTGTGCTTCTTGAGTTCCAGTATCTCCCTGCGCAGCTGCTGCGTATGATCACGTATCATTCCTGCTGATCTGTCAGCCTCGATTTCAGCCTCACGCAAAATAAGTCCTGCTTCCTTACGCGCATTTTCTTTTGCTTCGGCAGTAATACGCTCGGCTGTCAGAAGAGTATTCCGAAGATTAGCCTCGATATCCTTATATTCCTTGAGACGTTCCTCGATATCTACAATACGCTCACGGAGCTTCTTGTTATCAGAAAGGACTGCTTCGTATTCATCGGCAACGGTGCTCAAAAAGGCATAGACCTCATCGGAATCGAGGCCTCTCATAGTCTTGCGGAACTCCTGCTTCCGAATATCGAGCGGTGTGATTCTCATCCTACTGCCTCCTCATTCAACATAATTACTCGCATACGCCAGAAAAGCAATTATCAGTCCAAAAACAAATTCCGTTGTAAAATCTATAACGTGCTGTATTTCTGTAAATTACACCGCAATTTCCGCCACGCATTTCTGACAGCATGCATCTGGAAATCTGTCAATCCCCGCGAGATCAGGATAATTTTCTACCATTTCAAAACCTGTTTTTCAAATCCTTCAGCCACAAAAATACGGTTTCATGCTCCCTTACAGCGGCCCGAAGATCATCCTGCCCGAACAATCTACACGCTACACCGAGACCCGAAGATCACCCTGCCCAATCTTACGATAGTAGAACCTTCAGCAATAGCAATCTCGAAATCATCTGTCATCCCCATCGAAAGATGATGCATGGAGATATTATCGATACTTTCCCGGGATATTTCATCCCTCAGCTTTCGAAGCGCTCCAAAAGCTTCAGATAAAACCAGAGGATCATCTACCCAGGGACCTACGGTCATAAGTCCTTTAACTCTCACGTGTGCCAGGCCTGATATCTGCCGGCACAACTCCATTGTTTCCTCCGTGGCCAGGCCAAACTTGGATGTCTCGCCGCTGGTGTTCACTTCGAGCAGAATATCGGTAACGATCTCTTTCCTTTCACCCGCCTGATCGAGCTTTTCGACAAGTTTGAAAGAATCAACGGAATGGATCAGCTCGAAACGCCCGATGGCCTTGTTAACCTTGTTCGTCTGCAGGTGTCCGATCAGATGCCAGCGGCAGGGCAACCGTACTCCTTCGACCTTGCCGAGAAATTCCTGCATCCTGTTTTCACCGACATCGGCAGCTCCAGCTTCGATCACTTCATTGACCGTTGACATCCCCACCGCATCACTTCCGATGGTTCTTAAGAATCTTGTCTCAGCAGGTGTCTCAAGACTTGGCCCTGTGATACCCACGTAGACACCCTGATTCAAGGTAATCTCTGCTTCCACTGCCTTTTGCCGAGCCAGGGAGATCAGATCTTTGTCATAGGCAGATGTCATATCTGGAAATTTCGGTCCGAATTCTTTCAGATCTCTTCCGACAAGGGGGTTGTTGCCAGTAAGATTCATGTGATCGGTAATCAGCATTAATTCTCCGGGTTTATAACAAGGATCTAATCCACCAGCTGCACTCGAAATAAAGAGGTACTTTGCCCCTAAGACTGCCATAACCCTTACCGGAAATGTGATCTCTTTGACCGTATACCCCTCGTAAAGGTGAAATCTTCCCTGCATGGCAAGAATCCGCTTTCCCGCCATGCTGCCAGAAACAAGGATACCCGCATGCCCAGGAACCGTTGCTTTGGGGAAGTGAGGGATCTGCCCATAGGGGATACTATGATCGATTTTAATGGCATCAGTGAGAGAGGTAAGCC
>CBDUUV010000063.1:0-15217 GCA_965370495.1 uncultured bacterium | reverse complement strand
GCACGAGACGCTTCTGCTTTTTATAAAATGGAATATCATGCTCATAAACTATCTTCTCATCCGTCATTGGATCCATGTAGAGAAGAGATTCAATTGCTTTTCCGCCAATAACCGTTTCCTTGACAATCTCTGGTACATGCTCTTTTTTTACCAGGGGATAGAATATACCTTCCGGCCGAATTACAACTAATGGCCCTTTTTCACAGAATCCATGGCATCCGGTAACCAGGATATCGACTTCATCGTCTATTGCGTGTTTTTTTAATTCTTTTTCAAATAATTCAATCAGCCCAAGGCTTCCGGTAGCAATACAGGCAGAGCCCCCGCATACACATATGGACTTCCTGTTTGGGTCCTTTTTTCCTATAAGTTCTTTTCTCAACTTCTCAAAGGCTTCAATATCAGGAATTCTAATCATTGTTTTCCTTCTGCTGATTCAATGTATTCTTGATACAGGCAGATTCCTCTCACTTATACTGTTTAAGAATTTTCATTATATTGCTTACTTTTACTTTTCCGTATACTTCGTCATTAACCATAATAGCAGGTGCAAGGCCGCAGCAACCCAGACATGCAACAGACTCAATGGTAAATCTCATATCCTTCGTTGTTTCCCCATTTTCGATACCGAACTCATCTCTCACTTTATTTAAAAGTCTTTCTCCGCCCTTAACGTAGCAGGTTGTTCCCATACATATTTTTATCGTATGCCTTCCCCTCGGTGTCAGGCTGAAAGAATTATAAAAGGAGGCAATATTATAAATATCCGACAATCTTACACCCAATTTTCCGGATACATATCTCAAAACATCAGGAGGCAAATAATTGAACGTCTGATTTATTTCTTGCAGTATCGGCATCAGGTTGCCTTTTTGGCCATAATATTTATCCAGGATAGGACTGACTTTCTGCATCTCTTCATTACTCAGTTTTATATATGGTTCTTCAACAGGATATATAATATTTACTACCGGACAATTCAGGGTACAGGCACCGCAACCTGTGCATTTCTCCGCGTCGATATATCTCGGTTTCTTTTTGATTTTTACTGAAAAGTTGCCTGCCTCACCACTCAGGCTTACTATTTCCGAGTTTGTAGTAAGCTCAATATTCAAATGACGCCCGGCCCCGACAAGCTTCGGTGAGATAACACACATAGCACAATCATTCGTGGGAAATGTCTTGTCCAACTGCGCCATTGTTCCACCGATCGCCGGCGTTTCTTCAAGGAGATGCACCCTGAATCCGGAATCCGCAAGATCAAGCGATGACTGGATACCTGCTATACCTCCACCAATTACAAGAACGGATCCGGATTTTGTTTTTACAGTCTTCTTCCCCATCAGTATCGCTTCCTGTCCAATCTGCTATTAAAATTCCGCCTGTGATCTGTATTCATCCCAATACTTTTTACTCCTTGTTATTTTCTTGTCGGTAAATTCCTCAACCAGGGTAATTATTCTCCTCCTGTCGGCAACGCCATCTTCAACCGATTTTCTACTCCTGCGCTCGATGCCTCCCTGATAGAGAGCATTCGCTATCATCTCTTTTCCCTTTATTGTACGCACCATGACCGTCGTATATCCGTCAGACGAACCTAACCCTCCGACAGATATATCTGCATAGCTATTCGAAAACAATCTGCAGGCCAGGCACGCGGGTCTTGCAATCTCTTCGATTTCTTCAAGAGGAATATGAACAGTTATTCCGGATTTCATTGTCAGGACGAGATCCTCCTTGATATTAATCTTTGCGATATCATCCGTTGTGATCCCGTATTGTTTGATAAATCCCCTGTCGAGCAGTTGATCTGTTTCAAAACACTGCATACAAAATAATCCGATTGTAAATGTTACAATATCTGAAGGAACAAGTTTCAGGGCCTGCATCTTCCGTATAGCACCGATCTGGCAGGGTGTCCCTACTACTGCGATTTTCCTTATCCTTTTTGGCGCAAGCTCATTGATCGGCCTTATAACGGGAACAAAAGTCGAATACCCCTTTCCTACCTCTTCCAGATGAGGAACTTCCGCAAAGTGGGACCCGGCGGCCTGAATCAATTCATTCCTGGTAGTAGCGACTTTTGCCTCACGGTTAAACAAACCTTTACTTAGTGAGACCACAGCCCCGTCGATTATACCGTTTTTGAGCATGTGTATCAGAAGCGACGTTACAACGCCCCCGTCTGTAGCAACTTTCCGGATTTCGATATCCGAACTCCTGGCGGAAAATACATCCATGTAATGTCCGATCGGAGGTTTCCAGTTGTAAGCTTCATCCACTTCATCGCTCATAGGATGAGTCTGTGGGCACACCATATAACACATGCCGCATTCCAGGCATTTTTCCCTGTCGTCATAGGCAGGAAACCCGTTTTTTTCAACCTTTAGAGCGCCGATTCTGTTGGCAGAACAGAACGACACACATCCACCGCATTTTCCACACAAGTTATTATCGACGACTTCTTTTTGCAGATCGTCGAAGGACCAAATCCTGTCCGGTTTCACATCTTTCCCCTTTTGAAAGCGCTCAGTGGAAAAATATTCATCACTGTGTTTTCAGTTACCATGCTTTTTTCAGTTCTTTATCTACAGCCGCCCTGATATCCTTTGCATTTTTTTCTTCAGGATGCAGCTTATTATCAATGATCCTGCACCGGATCTTCTGGATTACCTTATCGAGTTCCCTTGCCTGCTCGACTCTCTCCCCGGACACATACCCCTGCTTCACAGCCATATCTCTCAATATGCTGATGACATCCGTAAATTTTACATTCTGGGGACATAGCGCAGCGCATGTATAACACCTTGAACACATCCACAGGATATCCGATGACAGGACCTCTTCACGCATTCCAAGTATTGACATCCTGATGATTTTCCTCGGATCGTATTCATCATGCACTTCAGCCACGGGACAGGATGCCGTACATGTACCACATGTAAAACAGCGCATAAAACTCTCAGCGCCCGGCTGGGAAGCGATCTCGTTCTTGAAATTCGCGTCTTTCTCGCTCAGTATGATCTTTTCCATCCGGTCATTCTCCTTTTAAACCATTTCAGGTATCTCTTTGAGCTCGGCCAGTGAAAATACCGGCCCGTCGATGCATATGTATTTGGAACCTATGTTACATCTTCCGCACTTGCCTATTCCGCATTTCATTCTTCTTTCGAGTGATGTAAAAACCCTCTCATCCGAAAACTTAAGATCTGCAAGAACAGGTAACGTGAATTTGATCATTATCGGAGGCCCGCACACAACCACCCACGTGTTATCCGGACAGGGCGCAATATCTTTTGTTACCGTAGGAACAAAACCCGTTTTACCTTCCCATCCCTCCACCGGATTATCTATTGTAAGATGAATATCTATATCATCTCTTTTCTCCCATTCAGCGATTTCTTCCCTGTAAATGAAAAGGTCAGGCGTTCGGGCTCCATATATCACCGTGATATCTTTGTAGTCTTTCCTGTGTTCCAGAAGATAGACGATCAGGGAACGAAGGGTCGTAAATGCAAACCCGCCTCCTATTATAACCACGTTTCCACCCTTGAACTTCTCAACTGGATACCAGTTACCGAGTGGTCCGCGCATTCCTATTATATCGCCTTCACGAAGGTAATGTATCTCATTGGTAACTGAACCTGTCCTGTTTATGGTAAATCTCAGATGATCAGGCTCGGTCGGTGATGACGCGATGCCGAAAGGTGATTCACCGTAACCAAGCAGTGACCATTCGCAAAACTGGCCTGGCATATACCTGAAATTCTTTTTGTCTTCATCATTCTCGAAAATCAGGTCGAATGTCCGCAAAGTCTTTTCCGGATCTTCGGCGACAATCCTCTCCACCTTCATTTGAATCGGGATATACGTATTGTTCATCAAGACTTCCTTACAATTGAAAAGCCATGATTTTTTTCACGACTTCTCTGATATCAAGATTGACAGGGCAGACGGTAACGCACCTGCCGCACCCGGTACACAGGTGCTCCCCATAATTATCCATAAAATAACTGAACTTGTGCATGAAGCGCTGTCTCATACGGTCCATTGACATCGCCCTGGGATTATGGCCGGATGCCTCCGCCGTAAAGACAGGAAACATGCATGTATCCCATATTCGCAGCCTTTTCCCCTTTTTACCTTTTCCTTCATCATGCACATCAAAACAGTGGCATGTGGAACATACAAATGCGCACGCTCCGCAGTTAATACATTTAAATCCGATCTCTGCCCATAGCGGATTATCGAATACTTTTGTCATTTTACCGGCAACTCCACTCAGCTCAAAAGGCTCACTCATCGATGATGTTGCTTTCCTGCCCAGCTTTCCGGCTTTTTCCAGATCATCAGCAGTCGCTTCCTCGCTATTATTGATCGATTTGATATAGTTCTTTCCCTTTTCACTTACCGGATCAAGGAGATAGGCTGATCCAATATCCACGACAAAGATGTCAGACCCGGATCTTTCATGCGGGCCTCCACCAAACCAGTTACAGAAACAGGTGGAACGCGGATCATTACAGGCAAGGCCGAAGACCAGCGAGTTATCGTATTTTTCTTTCCAATATGGATCCTGGAATGCCTTGTTTTCCGGCATCTGTCTTGCGCTGCCAAACACCATATCAAGAAGCAACAGGCTTTTCACGTCGCATGAGCGAATTCCCCAGACGGCGATCGGTTTTCCATTTTTCTCAGCCTCTTTTACCTTGCCGGAGTCATATTCAAAAAGAACTTCGGTCTGTGGAAAAAATATCTCCTTTGGCGATTTATCCGTATTGAAGCTTTCGGAAACGATCTCACCGGCTGAACCTGTCAGCATAAAGGAAGTAATCTTACCGTCCCCGGCAGGAGCATATACAGAATAAGTTTTCATCAGGTCTTCGATGAACCCTTGAATATTTTCCTTTTCGATCCTGATCATTTTCCCTACCCCATTATAAAATCCTGATTTTCATCTTCCTTGAAATCGGCCATTGCCGGTTTGTTTTCCAGTCCTGTACCCGTAATGCTGCCGAACCTCTCCCTTACCTCTTTAGCTACTTTTCTATTTAGAAGAAGCAATTTAATATCCATCGGGCAGGCTCTTTCACACGCGCCGCATTCCACACATCTTCCGGCAACATGAAGGTTTCTGATTATGTGAAATATTATGTTATCTGTGATATCGGTTGTCTTTCCGATCCACTGCGGGTCATTCTGATCGACAAAGCAGACATTACAGTAACATGATGGACATACATTCCTGCATGCATAGCAACGGATACATTTCGAATATTCTTCCTTCACCCTCTCCCATCGCTGGTCCCCTGACAGATCCTCAAACTCCTTAACATCGGTATATGGGTCCTCGGCACCGTCGAATTTGCGCGGTTCACCAATAAATATGTCATACTCTTCCGCGTCACGACGTATACAGGAAAGACAGGAATCACTGAGGCCCTCTTCGAGAGGAAAAGAAAGCTTATAATCGCTTCCCTTTATCGAGAGCTTGTCACCCTCCTCGCGGAATTCGAGAACTTCTTTTCCTTCAACTTTCCTTTTGATCTTTTTAATATCAATTACACCATTGCATGGAACACCGATTATCGTTACGTCTTCCCGCTTCATCTGTCTTTCAGTCATATTCAGAATAAGAGAGCGGGCATCGCACCCCTTGACTACTATCCCGATTTTTTTCTCTTCCCTTGAAATCTTTTTATTATCTTTCGTGAAATAGACTGTGAGGTTGTTTCCACAGGTAGAATCAAAAACCAGACGCTCGGCTTCTTCTTCAGAACTGATGAAAACCGGAGTAGAAGCCAGGGGCAAAGAGCCCTTTTCCCATCCGATCACCAAATCGACCTTTTCATCGGCCAAAAGTTTCCTGACAGTTTCCCTCAGTTCATTCACCACTCTTACACTCCCTTAACCATTCTTTTCGCTGGTCCGATCTTCCTGATATCATCGGTAACTTTTGTCACAATCTCCGCGAATCTTTCACCCTCGCCTGCTGATATCCATGAGAACTGGACTCGTTCAGGTTCTATACCGACAAATTCGATCAAGGGTTTGAGTACGGCAAAACGTCTTCTTGCAACAAAGTTGCCTGAGATATAATGACAGTCTCCGGGATGACAACCCGAGATCAAAATCCCATCGTAACCGCTCTGTAACGATTTCATAATGAACAAAGGATCAACCCTGCCTGAGCAGGGCACCCTTATCACCCTGATGTTGGGTGGATACTGCATTCTGGAAACACCTGCAAGATCAGCTCCCGCGTAGGAACACCAGTTACACAGTATAGCCAGTATTTTAGGCTGCCATTCTTTCATCTAATCTCCAATTATCCCGGTGACTTTCAAATCAAGCGAATCGAAAACGGAAAACAGTTGTTCATTCGTAAATCCTCTGAGATCCAGGGCTCCGCACCTGCATGAAGCAACGCAAGCTCCACACCCCTTGCAAAGAGCATTATTGACGACAGCGATCATCTTTTCAGGATCAACTTCAATCGCGGTATACGCGCATATCGATTCGCAGTAGGCGCATCCTGAACACCTGTCTTCACGTACCTGGCATATCGTGCCTTCAGCATAAATAGATTTTCTGTTCAGGAAAGTCAACGCCCTGCTTGCTGCAGCTTTTGCCTGCGCCAGCGACTCATCCATATCCTTTGGCCCGTGAGCCAGCCCACAAACAAACACGCCCTCCGTAGCAAAATCCACAGGCCTGAGCTTGACGTGCGCTTCGAGAAATAACCCGTCCGAATTCAGCGGAACCTTCAGCATTCTGGCAAGCACGTTATTCTCTTCCGGCGCGTCAATTGCTTTTGCCAGAACAAGGAGATCGGCTTCTATCACGATTTCCTTCTCCATGATAGGATCAAACACGGTCACAAGCAGCCTGCTGTCAGGATCCTCACCGGAAATCAATTCTACTTCAGGTTTTGAGTCCAGAGTATACCTCAGGAAAACAGCCCCTTCATCCCTGAGCTCCGTGTAGTACTTCTCGCGAAAACCATAGGTCCTTATATCACGGTAAGCGAAGTAAACATTCACTTTCGGTTTTATCTTCTTCAGTTCGAGGGAGTTTTTGATGGCTTTCGAACAACAGACCCGGCTGCAGTACATTCTGCCTTCTTCTCTGGAGCCGACACACTGTATCATCACAACGTTTTTCAACTTACCAACAGGGAATTCCTTCTCGTGAAGCATCCTCTCGAATTCAACCTGGCTTACTACGCGAGAAGATTTGCCATAAAGATACTCCTCAGACTTGTGTTCTTCTCCACCGGTAGCTACCAGCACTACCCCGTGATCAAACAACTTTGTGTTTCCTTTTGTGCCGACCTTTACGCTCGTTTTAAAATTACCGATATATCCCGAGATCTGATCAATAGTACTACCAGTAAAAACTTCGATTTTTTTATGCTTCTTCACCTTGCGAATCAGATCTGAAAGAAATTCCTGGGGATCGGAATCATCGAAATTGAAAAATATATTTCTCAGGTTGCCGCCCAGTTCTTCTTCTTTTTCAACAAGATAGACCTGCTGCCCGGCTTCGGCCAGTGAAAGCGCGGCCGTCATTCCCGCCAACCCTCCCCCCACAACAAGAGCCCTGGGATCGATATCGACAGGCATCCTTTCAAGCGGCACAAGTCCTCTCGATTTGGCCACGCCCATCTCTACAAGATCACGCGATTTGCTCGTCGCAAGTTCAGGCTGTTCCATATGCGGCCATGAACACTGGTCACGTATGTTAGCCATCTCAAAGAGATAAGGATTGAGGCCGGCCTCGCTTATCGTATCCCTGAAGAGAGGTTCGTGTGTCCTCGGTGTACATGCAGCTACTACTACCCTGTTCAGGTCATGCTCCACGATGCGTTTTTTTATGGTGTCGAGACAATCAGTCGAACACGCGTAGATGACATCCTCGAAATGTTCAACATTTTCAAGAGTACCAGCATATTCCGCGACATTTTTGACATCCACCACCCCGGCAATATTGATTCCGCAATGGCAGACAAAAACTCCTACGCGCGGGCGTTCGCCGGATACATTTTTTTCCGGTATCGCATCATTTCCTGAAGGAAGATCCTGTCTCTCGAGCTTGAGGAACCTTACCGCGTTCGCAACAGCTCCTGACGCCGACACTACAGATTCAGGAATATCCTTCGGTCCATTCATCGCGCCGCAAACAAATATCCCTTCTCGCGTAGTTGAGAGGGGGCTGAAAGTATCTGAACGGCAGAATCCGAATTCATTGAGTTTGATATCAAGGTTACCAGAAAGTTTCAAATTGGACTCTCTTGCCTGAAGGCCTATCGACAGGACAACCATATCGAATTCTTCATACTGGACAGCACCGTTTTCAAATGTGTATCTCAGCTTCAGGTTACCATCATCCGTCTCTATAATATCGGCGACCTTCGATCTCTCGAACCTGACTCCATATTTATTCTCAGCTTTTTCGTAATACTTGTCAAAATCCTTACCGAACGCCCTGATATCCATGTAGAAGATTGCGGCCTCAAGCTTCTTGATATGTTCCTTTGCGATAATAGACTGCTTGATCGCAAACATGCAACAGGCCGAAGAACAGTAATTCTTGTTGATCCCTTCATCTCTTGAACCTACACACTGGATAAAAGCGAGTTTTTCGGGTTCCTTCCCGTCGGAGGCTCTAACCACGTGGCCACCCAAGGGGCCCGATGCTGAAAGCATTCTCTCGAATTCGAGTGAAGTAACAACATTATCATATCTGTGGTACCCAAAATGTCCAAACCCGATCGGGTCAAACGGGTCAATGCCTGTCGCAAGAATAATAGCGCCTACATTGAGTTCTATCTCCTTGTCCTGATCCTCGTAATTGATCGCTCCAGCCGTACAGACCTTCTCGCAGAGTCTGCAGACTCCCTTTGTGAGGTAAAGACATTTATCCTTATCTATCGTGTACTCCGCGGGAATACTCTGGAGGAAATAACGCGAGATCGCCTTCCTGCTGCGAAGCCCCAGATCAAATTCATCGTCGACCTTTACAGGACATTTTTCCTCGCAAAGCCCGCAGGCGACACATTTCACGGGGTCTACATACTTCGCTCTTTCTGTAACCGTACACTTGAAATCACCCGGGCTTCCCGAAACTTTATTCAAAGTTGACATGATATGAATCGTTATTCCGGGATGCCTCGCGCATTCGCTCATCTTTGGTGAAAGGATGCACATGGAACAGTCATTGGTGGGAAAAGTCTTGTCAAGCTGCGGCATACGCCCGCCAATAGTCGGCGTATCCTCGATAAGGTGTACCTTCACCCCCATCTCCGCAAGGTCAAGGGATGCCTGAATTCCAGCTATCCCCGCACCTACCACCAGAACTGATTTCCTTTTTCTACGCATCGATTCTTCCTTGCATAATCCCGTTATAGAAACATTTTTTTCTTTGCCGGGTTTTCACCCATTCCCATGATCTTTTCCGTAAACTCATTTGCTACACTCGCAAACTTCGCGCCCTCTGAAGCTGATATCCATGACAGTCTCAGCCTCCCGGATTCCAGCCCGAGTGATTCAAAAACTTTCTTGACGATCGCGAATCTTCTTCTCGTATGATAGTTTCCAGTTTCGTAATGACAGTCTCCGGGATGGCATCCCCCCAACAGGACCCCATCCGAACCCTTCAGGAAAGCCTTCAGAATAAATACCGGATCGACACGGCTCGAACACATCACCTTGATAGGAATTATAGCTGTCGGGTACTGCATCCTCGATGTCCCCGCGAGGTCCGCCCCCGTATAAGAACACCATTTGCACAGAAAACTCGTTATCCTTGGGACATATTCTTTTTTCATTTCAACTTTCCGGGCCGTGCGGTACCTCTGTTAAGGCTGTTAATCAACAAACTCTTCAAACTCTTCTTCCTTGAAGACCATCACGGGAATCTGCTCTTCGACATCCCTGCCTGCCACATAATCGAAGATCGAGGCGGTCTGTTCCCCCGTCTTCTTGAATAATGCCGCTACCGGGATACCAGCAGGGCATACATCGGAACAGAGACCGCATCCAACGCATGAAAAACTCATATGTATCATTCTGCCGACATGAAAAAATATCGTATCCGGAGGCAGCCTCAAGGCACCTTTCCCGGAAAGCTCTTTTTCGTAATAAGAAAAATCATTATCGAAATTCCTTGATTCGAAATCGCATATCGTACAATAACAGATGGGGCAAACACGGCTGCAGCCATGGCATCCTATACATTTGCCAAAAACATCGATCACGGCATCAAGACCGTCCTTGTCAGAAATCAGGGAATTGAACAATTCTTCTTTTTCAACGGTTCTCTTTTCTCCCATTTTTTCCGTAATCGACGGATCATAATCCAAATCGCTCAATTCACCTTCAAACCCATCCGTAAATGTTTTCGCCCGATCAGTGTTCAAGTATATCAAACAACTATTAGCCGTATCATCTTCACCGATTATCGAGACTGTTATATCAGCGTTCATGGGAACGAAGTATTCACATGCCCTACATGTATCTCTTGTCTCCGCATGAACTTCGCCGTCTGCCTGATCTTTCCGGTACTCAGACAGCATTACATCAGTCAGTCCCTTGACGACCATGTCGAGAGGGAACACTCCCGAGCACGAATATGAGATCGTCAGAATATTCTCCAGCGTACCCTGCTCTCGCTTGATTCTTTCAATGAATGCCCGAAGCTCGCACGGTTTAAGGACGACAGCCACGGGTTTTATCGGCGGAGTCAGCATTGATAAAATCTGGCCTGTATTTGCGATCATTACCGGAGCTATCGGTTCAAGCGCATCCAGCCCCTCATTCCCGGTGATAAGCCCCAGATCATAAGAACCGTTATCCTTGCTCTTTTTGAGAGAAAAAACCGCGGACACTTTCCCGCTGGTCAAAAGGTATCGAAGCAGGTCTTTCAACCCTTCCGATGGATTCCTGCCCAGTCTGATCATACTCATGAGTCGCCTCCCTCTTCTTCCGCGCCTTTCACAAGATCATGCACATGAGGCAATTCATTTTCCTCGTATTTTCTCAGTGGAAGAGGTTCACCGTCATTTTTCCCCACAACGTATTCGAAAGTCGTTTGTGTAATACCGGCCATATAACTGAATATCTCAGCGACAGGTATATCGACCGGGCAAGCGTCTGTACAAAAACCACATGACACACATGACAGGCTCATATGTGTCATTCTCCCGGCATGGAACATAATTCTGTCTCTCGGGAAAGATACCCCACCACGTTTCTTCGCGGTTTCAAAAATAAAATCCGGATCTTTCCTGGATACCTCCGAATCGAAATAACACTGCCTGCAATAACAGATAGGGCAAGCGCTCATACAGTTATGACAACCTATGCATTTGCTGAATTCCCTGTGGAGTCCGTCGAGGCCCTGAATTCTTGCTCCTGCTTCACCAAGAAGCCTGCTCCGTAACTCTGTTTTTTTCTCTTTGATGCCCGCGACTGTCTTTGCCCATAGAGTGACGTCCCCCGAGCAGTCCATCTCCATGCTTTCCAATGCTGTTTTTCCCTTTTCAGTCACCGGTATCGCAAAAACAGAATTATCTTTATTACCAAAATGCGCGAAATGGATATCTGAGTCAACGAGCGAGAATTCATTACAAATCCTGCACGCAGGCTTAATACTCTCATTACTCGTGTCACCACCCGTTATTATCGCGTCAAAACCCTCTTCTCCCGATCCAGGATCATTTACATAGTCCTGTAAAGGAATCGCGCCCGGACAGTCATAGCTGACCAGTATAATATTATCCAGATGTACCTGATTGAGCTTTAAGAGTTCAATACTGGCTCTGATCTCACAAGGCCTCATCACAACCATGATGGTCAATTCGCCTTTGCCTTTTCTGGTAAGGCTCTTCAGAGCTTTAGCACCCTGAACAGGCATGACGGGAGATACGGGAGACGCATCAGCAAGAACCGCGGTGTCGCTCGTGAGGATCCAGGCATATGAATTTCCAGCCGGGACCTTCACCGGGACAAGCACCGCACCGGCTGTGTTGCTATCCATTGCCAGCCTTAGAAAATCGAGGAGAGAACCCCTGATTCCGTTTCCGGCCGGCAATTTCGCTCCCTTTCTATCAATATCCTTCATCCATTTACCTTTCAAACCGTTCCAGAGCAGCCTGTGATTCCAGGCCTGAACATATCAGCGTATTGCTTCTCTCACTTCCTGATACAATTGGGTATTTGTGAAATGTTTTGTTCTCAGGGCTCCCGATGGACAGCTGCCGAAACAATTGCCGCACCCTCTGCAAACAGCTTCATTGACGACTGATATCCATCTTTCGTCATCAAAATAAATAGCCCCGTACGCGCAGACATCCATACAGTTCCTGCAACCGGTACAGTATGCTTCCAGGATCTCGGAAACCTTTATTTCGGGCACGATCTTCTCACCCGGAATAAGATGGGTCAGTATCTTTCCAACTGAAGCCTGGGCAAAAAGAATGGAATCGGAGATCCCTTTGGGGCTGTGGGCTGTACCGATAACGAATATACCGTCTATGGCCATCGCGACGGGATTTGTAGACTGATGAATCTCCTGATAAAAACCTGTTTCGCTCAGTGGTATTTCGAGCAGTTCGGCGAGAGCTTCCGTTCCCTCCTGTGCCTGCATGGCAGGCGCAAGTATTACCATATCGAAATCCATATCTTCCGTCCTGCCATCCATACCCTTGAATTTGACCTTTGTTCCCGAAAGGGTTATATCCTGGACGCGTTTGAAATCTACGCCCCTTCCCGAAATTTCTTTCTGAAAATCCTGATCATCCTTGTCGGGCAGGCAAAAACCTTTATGCAATTCCGTGATTTTTATATCTTCTGACTGGTCTTTGAAGTAACCGGCAATCTTCATCATATAATTACAACATATACGCGAACAATATCCCTTTTCACGCCTTCCGACACAGTGAACAAGCGCAACCGACGCGGGTTGGCTGCCCGACTTCATATTAATAATTTTATTGTCAGAAAACATCTTCTCGATCTCAAGCGAAGTATACACCTCATCAGAATCCGAGTACTGGTAGCCTTCCAACTCTCCCGGATCCAAAAGGCTGCACCCGGTGGCTACAATGATGGCTCCTGCTTTCAATTCTGTTTTGGTTCCATCTACCATGCTGCCCACAACAACCTCAAAATTACCAAGGAACCCGATAACATCTTCAAGTTCAGATTCAAGATAGGTCTTTATATATTTATTATTTTTTACTTCTTCTATTTTTTCCCGGACAACTGCCGCGCCCTTCCCCTGCCTGGGAAGCAGCCTGCTGAAACCGGCTGACTTTCCACCGAGTTTTTCCGTCTTCTCCACCAGAAAGACATTCCTGTCTTTTCCTGCCAGTAGAATGGCAGCTTCCATTCCTGCTATTCCCCCACCTACAACAAGCACATCCGGATTGATTTCGAGTTGTTTCTCGATAAGCGCCGATTGATACAGGACCCTGCTGATTCCACCCCTGAGATACGCGATCGCTTTTTCCGTCGCCTTATCCTTGTCTGATATGACCCAGGCACAGTGTTCCCGTATATTGATTATTTTGTAGAGAAAGGGGTTAAGTTCCGTCTTCTTGCAGACATTGATAAAAGTCGTATTGTGATCTCTCGGAGAACACGCGCCAATGACGAGATGAGTCAGGCCATTATTGTTTATCTCTTCTTCGAGGTACGCTTTTCCGTCATTTGAACATAGCAGCCCATACCTCTTCACGATCAGCTCTACGTCCCTGTACTCTTCGAGTTCCGGCAGTATTTCCAGAATCTTATCGATCTCGATCTTATCGGCAATATTTGGCCCGCATTCACAGATATATATTCCGACCTTCGCTTTCATCTACTTACCTCTCCCGGAACATGCCATGACCATGCCGACTACCGATTCAGCCTGTATCACCGAACTCTGGATGTCTTTTGGCCCTTCAGCTGAACCTGCGATATATATCCCTTCCCTGGAAGACTCCACGGAACCTATAGCATCCTTTTTTGTCAGAAAATATCCATGGGAATCCAGTTCCAACCCCGCAATTTTCGCGATTTTCGGAGTGTCCCTGCCCGGAATCATCGCGCTTGCAAGTATAACCATCTCGACATCAAGACGCTCTTCTGCCCCATTACCGCCGGCATAGAGCACCCTGAGCCCCGAACCGTTTTTCGACACCTTTATTCCAGTGAGTGAAGAGCTGTAAGTCATTTTTGTATCGGATTCTTTTACTTTTTCGAAAAATTTCTGGTAGTTTTTATCGGGTACACAGATATCAGAATAAATATTATAAACAACCGCCTCGGGCAGTTTGCTCTTGATAAAATGCGCGAACTTCAGTGAATACATACAGCATACGCTCGAACAATACCCCACATCTTCACGGCCTACGCAATGGATAATGGCAATCTTCGACGGGGTCTCTCCCGAATCCCGGATCGTCAATTCTCCGAGTGTCGGGCCGTTGGAAGCAAACAGCCTTTCGAATTCAAAAGGAGTAAAAACACCGGGATATTTTCCGTACCCAAGATCCTGAAATCCTGATACGTCAAAAGTCTCGGAACCTGTCGCTATTATCACGGTGCCGATATTGATTTCAACCGTCTCGTCGGTATCATCAAGTTTTATAGCCCCGAACATGCACGAATCCACGCATGCGCTGCACTCCTGTTGTCCGCTGAGTTTGAGGCATTCGGCCGGGTCTATGACCGGGACGTTTGGAAGTGATCCTGCACAAGGCACATAGATCGCTTTTTTGTCCATCAGGTTTTCTTCCCATTCGTTTTTCAGTGAAACAGGGCAAGGTTCATAACACATTCCGCAACCTATACAGTCGGTCATGCTGACATATCTCGCCGTTTTTTTGACGACAGCTTTGAAGTTCCCGGCTTCCCCGTCGATACTTTCCACAACGCTGAGTGTCATCGTCTCTATATTGGGGTTCTGCAGCACATCCTGCTGCACAGGAGCCACCATGCACGTGGAACATTCGAGATTGGGAAAGCTCTCCTCGTTCTTGATTACCTTGCCGCCTATCAGGGGTAACTTTTCAACAAGGTATACCTTCCTTCCGGCATGAGCGAGAAGCAGGCTTGCTTTCATCCCTGTAAGACCCGCGCCGATTATCAGAATATTGTCAGGCTGACTCATTTTTACTTTACCTCTGTGCCTCTGTCATAAATCAGATTTTTCATTGATCGGATTCGGG
>CBDUUV010000062.1:0-15277 GCA_965370495.1 uncultured bacterium | reverse complement strand
GGAGCGGGCAAGATATACCTTTATACTTCCAATCCGGATGTTGCGACCGGTGATGGAATCGCAATGGCATACAATGCCGGGGCAAAGGTTTCAAACCTGGAATTCGTGCAGTTTCACCCTACGTGTCTTTATCATCCCGAGGCAAAATCAAGATTGATCTCGGAAGCTCTCAGGGGGGAAGGTGCCGTCCTGATAAACCATGCAGGTGTCGAGTTCATGGCGAATTACGATTCGCGGAAAGAACTGGCTTCAAGGGATATAGTGGCAAGGGCGATAGATACGGAGATGAAGAAAAGCGGAGAAAAATACGTTCTGCTCGATATATCCCACAAACCATCTGACTGGCTCAGAAAACGGTTTCCGTATGTGTATAACAGCTGTATGGAATTTGGCATCGATATCGGAAAGGAACCGATTCCCGTCGTTCCGGCAGCACATTACATGGTCGGAGGGATCCTTGCTTCTATCAACGGAGAGACGAGTCTTAACGGCTTGTATGCGATCGGAGAAGTGGCCTGTTCTCGAGTACACGGCGCAAACAGGCTTGCAAGTAATTCCCTGCTCGAGTCGATCGTCATGGCTGACAGGTGTGCTGGAATACTGAGGGAAAACAAGCCTGGTGAAGTGGATCTGAAAACACCCGTTTTCGAAGGTTATCCGGCAGGAAAACCGGGGGAACTCGAGACTGTGATCATCGACCACGACTGGGATCTTGCCAGGAGAGTGATGTGGGATTATGTAGGGATTGTCCGTTCCGACGAAAGGCTTGGAATAGCCAGAAACAGGATGAATCAGATAAGGGAAACGGTCGACCGGCTGTATATCGAATATGGTGTATCAGCCGATATGGTAGAATTGAGGAATATCGCCCTGGTGAGCAGCCTGATTATCGAATCAGCAATCATGAGGAAAGAATCAAGAGGACTTCATTTCAATGCGGATCATCCTGAAACAGATCCGGAGTGGAAAAAAGATACTGTTCTCTGGAGGGATTTTTGATGAAAAACGAATATGAGTCTTATGACTCGATCGCCGATATCATCAATATGGATTCCCGCTATAAGCTCGATGCCTATTCTTTTGTGATGCTTGTTATAGACAAAATACAGGAGTTACTGGAAGTCCAGCGGCATATCTCGGGGGAGGATGTTCTGAAAGGGATAAAGAGTGTGGTTTCCGAAAGATATGGTCCAATGGCAAAGGAAGTATTGAACTCATGGGGAGTCTACAAGACAGAAGATATAGGCAACATTGTTTTCAGCCTGGTTGAAGCGGGCCTGCTAGCCAAAACTGAGAAGGACAGTATTGAGGATTTTGTGGAAAGGTTCGATTTTAAAAAAGTATTCGAAGAAGATTATTTCGACACCTGAAAAGAAGATTTGTGAAAAATAATACTTGTCGGCAAAAGATTCATGTTCTGGCCCTGGGGTTCTGCGCCGTATGTGCCCAGGCTCTTTTTATCAGAGAACTCATGGGGCTTTTTACCGGCACGGAATTTACTATCGGTTTTCTTCTTGCAACCTGGCTTTTCTGGATTGGTATGGGAGGGGTGCTCGGTGGCAGGCTGATAAGGCCGATTAAGGGAAAAAGGTCGATCCTTGGGATTCTCAGTATGGTGGCGGGAAGCATGCTTCCTGTAAGCGTACTGGCAATACGATTTGGAAGAGGATGGTTGGCACATTCCCCTGGTGAGCTTCCTGACTATTTCAGCGCGTTGTTATTTTCATTCCTTGTTATCGCTCCTTTCACTTTTGTGTACGGCACGATCTACAATGTTGCCAGTGAAGTGTTCAGGGAAAAAACCGGTGTTCTCAAAACAGGTATTACAAAAGTGTATGTTCTGGAGGCGGCCGGTTCTATTGCCGGGGCGCTTGTATTATCCTTTATTCTCCTGTCGGTATTTACGCAATTCGAAACATCGGTTGCAGTCTCCCTGATCCTCATGTTCGTCTCTCTGAACAGTTTCAGTGAAAATCGGATTGTCAGGGCCTTATTGATTATTCCTGTAGTGATCTATACCTTGATCCTGCCTTTTGTCTCCAGAATAGACGAAGCAAGCATTTCGAGGATCTTTCAGGGATATTCGGTTAAGGGATTCGTTTCTTCAAAATATTCAGAACTGGTGGCGGTCTACCGCAATGGGATGCTGTCACTTTATTCCGGGGGGGGAAGGCTCTTTTCGATCCCGGAACCTGAGAAAGTCGAGGAGACAATACATATACCAATCCTGTCGCATGACTTCCCTTCCACGATACTCCTGATCGGGGCGGCTCAGGGCGGGGGGTGGGAGGAAGCGGTAAAGCATCCTGCAGTGAACTCGGTGGATTGTATGGAACTCGATGAAAGGCTTGATCGTTTTATCGGAGATGTTACAGGAAATAAGGAGATTGACGGTTACAGCGTTGCAGGTTTCACAGGAGCGGAAAGTATACCAGACGTCAAAGTAAATTTTCTCTTTGGCGACGGAAGGTCACTTCTACTCGATACGGACAAAAAATATGATGTGATAATTGTTTCAACACCGCCGCCGGTTAATATCAGATGGAACAGGTACTATACAAGGGAATTCTTCCGAATCGCTAAAAAAGCATTGAATGCTGGAGGTATTCTGGCGTTATCCCATATCTCGTCCGAGAATTATATTTCCAGGCAACAGGTGAAAGTCCTGAAAATCATATCAACGACTTTGGGTGATGTTTTTGGAAATGTTACGTTGCTTCCGGGACCTGTGGTTCACTTTATCGCTGGTGAAGATGATACGGACCTGGGTAAGATTCTTGGCAACCAGGCAGAAAGAGGGTTGAAGACCCTTTATATAAATGATGCATTCCTGCCCGACAGGATGTCGGCCGAAAGAACTTCATTCCTGGATTCCAGAATCGAGCAAGCCGGGATATGCCCTGTCAATACGGATTTGTACCCGATTCTGCCATATCATGAATTCATCCTCGATGCACGAAAACACAGGATCACCGGAACCTGGATCCTGGAGCGGGCCGCCTCGGTGCCCGGAATGGTATTTCCATCCGCCATAGCAGCATTTTTTGTAATACTCCTTTTTCTATCGAGAAGGAAAGCACCGGCTGAAGCGGCTGTTTTCTTTACAGGGTTCTGCAGTTTTCTTTTCCAGATAGTTATCATGATCGTGTACCAGGTCTTTTCCGGGCTTCTGTATCATGGGATTATACTGCTATCAGCGTTCTTCATGGCCGGAGCATCGCTGGGTGCTTCGTCCGGATGGAACATGGCAGGATGGAAGGCAGGACGGTGGATCAGGATACTGCATATCAGTTTCATGATCCTTGCGTTATCTTTGTTGGTTTATATCTTTTTATCGGCGAAAGGGGTTTTTCCCACGGCTGGAAGGTCACATCTGTTCTATCTGGCTTCATTTATCAGCGGGGTGATCACAGGTTCATACTATCGTGTGATAGTTCATTCTTCTTTTCAGGAGGTCGGAGGGCCGGTACCGGCAGTATATTATTCCTGGGACCTGTTCGGGGCATGTCTTGGTGGTCTGATTGGGGGGTTCCTGCTTCTGCCTCTCTCCGGCATATCATCGACACTCTTATTATTGGTCATCATACATGGAACTGCGGCAGTGATGATTCCGGGAAAGATATAATTTATCGAAGCCCCAGTTTCTCTTCAGAGAATATTTCGGCAGAAAAAATCTCTATCCGGGTTCCTTCTTTTTTCCATGCTCCAGGGTCGAGTCCGGCCTTGACGCATGTTTGTGAAAGAAAAGTATCCCTGTCCCACTTCCACTCGGTTGCCACCTGTGGGAGCAACAATCCCCTGTGACTGCCGCGTGTGATGATTATACCATGTTTTCCAACGATGATTTCCGAAGGGTCGGTGATCTGCCGAATTGGGCTTAAGACTGAGATCTCGATCGTAATGTCATCCAGTTCCCCAGCCTCGAGGGAAGCGAACCTGTAATCGTTGAAAGCGGCTGATTCAGCCATCTCCGCGATCGTATCGATCAATGGTTTTATCGCTTCTATATACCCTATACATCCACGGAGTTGCCCGTTCTTTTTAAGAGTGACAAAACCTCCGCGCTTTTCTTTGAGGACCGGTGAAGATGGTGTATCGATATCATAATCATAATCGGTGAATTTCGTTTCGATGACCTTCCTGGCAAAACCAAGAAGAAAGATCCGGTCTTCGAGTGATAAATCACCTTCCGGAGATGCCGATTGATCTGTTTCAGGGTCTTTTTCCGCGTCCTCGCCAGAATCACTCAGAAAAACAGCTGATACATAACCAACTACACTTCCTCGGTCACCGGTGATGGAACCGGAATTTGCGTATTCGAGTATTTTGCAGTGTCCGGTTCCTGATTCCTTCGCGGCTATCATTGCTGCGGCAACAGGTCCGCCACCGCAGGCTTCGGTATCACCGGAGGAGAGAAGTGCCAGAAGTTTTGAAGGATCAAATTTTACCAGGGCGTCGATAAAAATGTTGTCGAGACGTTTTGCTTCCACATCTGGATGAAAGTGCGAGAGATCGGTGCTGGCGACGATCAAAACATTTCTTCCCTG
This sequence comes from uncultured bacterium, assembly GCA_965370495.1. Taxonomy (GTDB): domain Bacteria; phylum Krumholzibacteriota; class Krumholzibacteriia; order Krumholzibacteriales; family Krumholzibacteriaceae; genus Krumholzibacterium. Next base: position 10,730 of record CBDUUV010000062.1, on the reverse strand, counting down.
TATTATTCTTCCGATTGCTTCACCGAGCGCTTTGATGACATGCCCTGACTGGTCTCCCATGACGACAGGGACCAGCTTGAAGTTTTCAAGCGCGACCTGGAGGAAGGGGAGCTGAACCTCCAGTGAATGTTCTCCACGGCCGCCGGAGGGATAGACGTGACCACGCGTATCATCTCTTATCAATTCGTGTTCCTGTATAAGCAATTCGGCAAGTTCTCTATCGATCGGAATTATGCCCAGTGGTGTCTCGTAGCCGGTTCCGGTATAAACGGAAGAGAACGGAAAATGATCGATATGGCATGGAGAGACTACGATCACGGTCGAAAACTGGCCTGGTTCGAGCAGGCTATATCCGAAAGCCGCGACTTGACCGGAGTACATGTACCCCGCGTGGGGAGAGACGAGAGCCGTGATTTTTCCGGTCACTCTGGTTCCAGAGGCGTTCGACAGCATCTGTTCGATCTCGGAACGCAGCTTGATGGCGTCTCCGGAATAAAACTGCCCGGCAACTGACGGCATTCGTATTTCTTTCTCCATCTTATTTCCTTTCCCGGTGCCTGACGCCGATACTGTGAATGGAAACAGGATCACAGTGAAAATAAACAGGGCAACTCTTTTTTTCAAGATGCGGCCTCCTGCCATAAACCTGGAATCTCTCTGTTGCAGAAACGGCATTTACCGTCCAGTAGATCGATACTGGATATTCTGTATCCAGTTCTTGATATTATCTTGCTGCCGCAGTGATGACAATAGGTACTCTCGGCGCGGTGGTTCGCGACGTTTCCGATATATACGTAATTCAGCCCCGCTTCGCGGCTGACCTCCCATGCACGTTCCAGAGAGCTTACCGGTGTCGGAGGAAGGTTGGAAAGCAGGTACCCCGGGTAGAACCTGGAAAAGTGAACAGGGACTTCGGTTCCCAGGTTACTGGCTATCCAGCGGGACATGTTACGAATGATTCCGGGATCGTCATTCAGCCCGGGTATCATAAGGTATACTATCTCCAGCCAGACACCTTCTCTTTTGATAGTTATCAGTGAATCGAGAACCGGTTTCAACCTGGCGCCGCAGATGTCACGGTAGTACTTGTCGTCAAACGCTTTAAGATCTATCTTGATAGCATCGACGGTATGGCACAGAGAGGTGAGTGCGTTTTTGGTATAATAACCATTCGTAACGACGACACTCATTATAGAGCGCTCGCGCGCAATAACTGCAATATCGCGCATATACTCAAAGAAAACGACTGGTTCTCCATACGTATACGCAATGGAAGATACTCCAAGATCGACTGCTTTCGAGACCACAGAGCCGGGGTTTACGAATCGGACAGGTACATCTTCAGGCCTGGATTGTGATATCTGCCAGTTCTGACAGAATTTGCAGGTCATATTGCACCCAACTGTAGATAGCGAAAGTGTGGAAGAGCCGGGAAGAACATGGAAAAAGGGTTTCTTCTCTATAGGGTCAAGATGGAGGGAACAGGGCCGGCCATATACACTGGAAAACAGTTTGCCGCCGATATTTTCCCTTACATTACACAGCCCTTTACGTCCGGGTCGTATTGTACATCCATGGGGGCAAAGGTTGCAGGCGACTATGCCGTCGCCGAGCTGTTGATAAAAATCCGCCTCATGGGGATCATTGTCCGATGCCGGAACCGGAACGGGAGAAGCAGCGGTTGCAAGTAAAGCAGCGGTTCCGGTTATGAATGCCCGTCTGCTCATCGAGGCAGGATCAATGGAAGAATGCTGTTTATTTCGGCCCCTTGTGTGCATCAATACCACTCACCCCTCTGACGGAATGATAAAGGAATCTGATAATACCGGCAAGGAAGTTATTTACCCAGGCGCATGAATATCCTGTGCAGCAAATCGTATGTGTTTTTCCCGATGATGCCGGTGGCTCCGGAACTCATGGATTTTACGATATGGTCACCCGGGGCGGCGCCAAAAACCGTAATAACATCAAGAGTATCGCCTGATGCGTCTTTCAGGATCATCCTTGACGAATATTCGTGCAGGCTGACGGTATCTTTCAATATTTGCTCAAATGACAGCCCGCGAAGGATCATCAGTAGATACTGGAGTTCCCTGCGATTTATCTTTAAGCCTGGATCTTTGCTTACGATCCAGTTTTCCCCTTCGAGTTTCAGGACGACGGATGTATCGGGTGTGTCATAATGGAATTCGGCAACCTCTCCGGGTATGAAAAAAGCGAGGTTCATTATCATTACGTCTTTCTGTGTCCAGTCGAATATCCGAAGATATTTTGATTCAAGCATCACGATTTTATTCAGGCCGGAACGCTTGACGTTGACTAGTTTATTAGCATCGTTTCCAAAATCGATACGAATCGAATCAACAGGGGTGAAGATTACTATATGCCTGTCCGGAGTTCCTATGCCGAAGTCTTTTTGACTGAGAGTATCTTCTGCTGCGAACTCATGGATTATAGCTTCGGTAATGCTTGTCAGGTAAGGTACGATAAGTGATTTGTCAACTCCGATGCGGGTATTCGCGATCAACCATGTACCTGATCTATTTTCGACTATAAGGTTGATGCCGTCTCCGTGGATAGAGATTGCTGTTATGGAATCTGAGTCGAGATTAAGGAAGAGTTTGTCACGGAGCTGAAAGAGTGTCTTGCGCACCAGGTCCCGAGTCAGGTCGATAGTGACGGTGATATCAGGGGAACTTCCGTGCCGCACGTAGCACTGATGAGTAACAGGGGTCTTGTCGCCGAAATAAATCGTATCCGTTCTGCTTTGATTCCGGTTAAAAAGGATTATAGCGGCGTACGGGTTTTCCAGTCCGTAATCGGCAAAAATTCCCCCGGGGTCGAATTCGTTTTTCTTTTGCCCGGGTACAATCTGGGATAGTATATAGTCGATGGTAGTAGAAGAGCCCCTGGTTGTTACAGGTGAAGTAATTAACCAGCCCTCAATGCTTCTTTCCCACTTGATGACTTCTCCGAAAGGGTTATGGAATTCAGCGCTGTCTATTTCATCGGCCCCATAGGGAAGGAACTTGCCGGATGCAAGTTTGTCCTCCTGCGCTTTCTTGAGTTTCTGCTGATCGACAAGGAAGTAATACGCGGCGATCATGGCAAGTACGACAATCAGAATAAAAGTCGTTTTGAATTTCATCGATAAAATACCTTTATTCAAACTGTCGTTTTCTCAGGAAAACGAGGAGCCCTAAAATGCTGACTAGCGATGGAATGCCTACTACGGGAATCCAGAAGACTATTCTGCCCTGACGGCTGGAAAGAAGTACGGGCTGGTTCAGGGCATCAGAAGGGCGTATGGAGACAAGATCTTCCTCTTCAGCAAGCCAGTTGATCGCGTTGAGAACAAGATCCCTGTTTCCAGACATCCTGAATCTGGAGTTTCCCGCAAAATCACTGTCTCCGAAGACGACGAGACGGGATACTTCGGGCATTGCCGCCACACTTGAATCGGGACGTCCCAGCACAAGTTCCATTTCAGCGGCAATTGCCACAATGATGGGACCGGCAAGATCTTTTTCGCTTTCGTACTGGGTTTTCCCGATCGCCAGCAGCGTATCGACGTTGGACTCGGCATAAGCGTCTTTGTCGGTTTTTCCTATCACTGTTACGGTCATGGCATCGGGCAGTCTGTTATATATGGATAAGGATCTGGCCTGCGGAAAAAACGAAAAGAGCCTGAATCCATCAGTGATTGGATGTTTCCCGTACTGGTTGACCACCGGAGTAAGGTAGTTTCCTGTGAGCATCATGCCGTTGGGGTCTATTATGATATCATTACGCGGTTTTATCCCGAAAGCACCGGTTATTCCGGATAACACGGGAATATCAGTTACTGGTTCGAGGAGTATCAGGGCGTTTCCACCCTTTGTCAGGTAATCAAGGATAATGTTCTGTTCGGCTTTGAGAAAATCTGTCCTGGGGCCGGCGATCACGATCAGGCTGCAATCTACGGGAATCTTTTCACTGCCAAGCGGAAGAAATTCCCTGACTTCGTAATTTTCAAGTTTCAAGGCGTCGTGGAATGAACTCAAACCGCTCGGCTCAACGCTTTCTATCGATTTTTCTCCATGGCCGGTAGTAAAATATATCGTTTTGATATCTGATGATACGATCCTGTAAATGGCATTCGTGAATTTTTCCTCTGAGATATCCTGGATTTCTTCCTTTTTTCCGGCTGCTTCCATGAAGATCTTTTCATAATCTTTCAGGTTGTAACGCCTTGCTGCTACTGGATCCCTGTCCGGATCTATGAATCTGACTTTTATACGCGGTGTCTGATTCGTGTATTCCGAAAGCAGATCGTTCAGTTCGATTTTCCCGGCTGATGTTTCCCTGAAGAAGCATGTGATGAGAATATCGGTATCAAGGTTTCGGATGACCTTTATCGTTTGCTGTGACAGGGAGAATCTTCTGTTGACAGTTGTGTCTAACCTGACACTGTGCCTTGTCGCGAGAGTCTGGATAAAGATCATGATGGCAACCGTTACCATAATGGAGATTCCCGCATTGATTCCGTAACGGGCTGAACGCCTGTTTCCCTCGCTGCTGGAACTCCGGTATCCCGAGACAAGGGTTACTATCGAAAGGACGAGACCGGCAAGCAGGGGAAGGAAAGCTACCAATCCGCTGGTATAAAACACTCCGTATATGATTGCTCCGGCGATGATCAGGATCAGGCCAACTATTCCCATGACAAGATGGAATCTTACCATATCAAGTCCTCCACCTTGAAGATTCGAGAGATTTAAGGGTCAGGAAGATGAAGAACAGGGTTAGCAGCAGATAGTAGGAGATATCTCCTGTATCGATGATACCTTTGGAGAATGGTTCAAAATGGAAGAGGATAGAACTCTGGGTGAGGATTGCCGACATTGTGGAACCGGCAAACGGTACTGCCCATCCGATGATGAGAAAAGAGAGAGATACTCCAAAAGTAGAAACTCCCGCAACAAGTTGATTGGATGTAAGAGAAGAGAAAAAAATCCCGATCGCAAGAAACGAAGATCCCATAAGAAAGAGGCCAAGGTATCCCGAGAGTATTGGAGGGATCTCAGGATCTGAGTAGAGCATCAGCAAAGCCGGGTAGAAAAACGTCGACACGAGCATTATTGCCAGGATAGTAAGTGCGGCCATATACTTGCCGGCGACAACTGCCAGGTTCGAAACAGGAAAAGTCAGAAGCAATTCGAAGGTCCCCTGTTTCTTTTCCTCGGCGATCAACCGCATCGTAAGCATCGGAAGAAGCAACAGGATTATTATGCTGATATTGCCGAGCACCGGCCTCATTACTCCGTCTATCAGGTTGAGGTTTCCGGAAAAATCATTGCTCTGGATTACCTTGAGGGAAAGGAGGTTGTAGTACCTGAATATACTGAAGAAAAAATATCCTGATATGATGAGGAATATAGAGAATGTGACATATGCCGTTATAGAATGAAAATAGTACTTCAGCTCACGAATGTATATTATGGTGAATTTTTTCATCAATTCGTCTCTTCAGTAACAAGTTTGATAAATATATCTTCAAGAGAAAGTTCCTCGTTGAATATCTCGAGAAGACCTATCCCGTTTTCGGCCAGCCTCAACGTGATCTTTTCCCGTACATCAAGGTGTGGGGCCGATTCGACCACAAGCGACGTGACATCATCGTCCGATATATAGTTGTTTACCATAAGTACTCCGTCTATTCGGGAGATGATATCCTTTACCCTGGAGTGATTTGTTGAAGACCTGACCGTCACACGAGTCATCGATGATTTTCTGAGCCTTTCTCGCAGATTTTCAGGAGAGTCAACCGCGACGAGTCTGCCTTTGTCGATAATAACAATTCTATTGCATACCTGGTTTACTTCGGGAAGTATGTGACTGCTCAGTATTACGGTTCTTTCTGCGCCAAGGCTGTTTATCAGCTGCCGTATTTCGATTATTTGCCTGGGGTCGAGCCCGAGGGTCGGTTCATCAAGGATCAGCAAATCAGGTTCATTGATTATGGCCTGAGCGATTCCGACTCTTTGCTGGTACCCCTTGGACAGTGTGCCTATAGTTTTCCTGCAGACGTTTTCCAGGCCGCACCTAGTAAGAGCCCCGTCAACCGAAGCCCTGATCCTTCCCGTCCGGACATCTTTCAGCCCGGCGACGAAACCAAGGTACTCATTGACCCGCATATCATGGTACAGTGGTGTTTTTTCGGGGAGATACCCAATTCGTTTCCGTACCTCCATGGAATCCTTCAGGATATCGAATCCGAAAACAGTAGCGCTTCCTGAAGAAGGCGGGAGATAGCCGGCCAGTATTTTAATGACCGTACTCTTGCCGGCCCCATTGGGGCCAAGGAGCCCGAGAACCTCGCCTTTCTGAACTTCGAAGGAGAGGTCTCTTACAGCTCTGGTGAACCCGTAATATTTGGACAGGTTGTTTACCTTGATCAAGACCGACCTCCGGGACCTGCGAAAGATAACGGGCCGAAAAACGGCGTTGGAAACCACTTAACTGTTTAAACTAAGTACTTTTCAGCAGGGTGTCAATCTGCTATTCTCCATTCCCAGTATAATTAATAATCTGGCCTGGAACAAATTTCAGGCAGGGTTCGTAGGTAGATGCATAAGCCGTTACTTGATATATCGAAAGAAAGGATCTGATATGCGAAGGTCGATCATACCTGTCCTTGCTGTGTTATTGATTTTTTCTGCATTACCGGTTTTTGCGGCTGATGCTGAGGATATCATGTATTCTATTCTTTTTCCCGGTCTGGGGCAGTTCCGTACCGGGCGATATTCACGGGCGACTGTTTTTATGGGTACTGAATTGATTGCCCTGATCGGGCTTGGAATATCCGATATCCAGTATGACAGGAGTATCGAAGCTTACGAAAAGGCAAAATTCCTGTATGGGAACGCGGATTATATCGGTGATGCCCGTTCATATTATAACGATATGGTAGAGCAATGGGATAAGGCAGAGGATTATCAACGGTACAGAAATACTTTTCTTGGCGTGGCAGCGGGAGTATGGGTGATTAATGTCATAGACATTGTATGGGGAAAGGAAGCCGCAGAGCCCCTGTTGTCACTGGAAGTGCAGAATGACGGGTTTTTAGTGTCGAAAACTTTTTCGTTCTAGGAAGGTGAAATGAATATGTGGCGTGTTGCAACGGCAATTCTGTTTTTTCTGGTGATTATTTCGGGAGCGTGCAGCAATGAACATGGAGATTCACCTGCCGCTTTTTTGTTCGAAGCTCCAGACCCCCCGACGGAACTGGAAGTTACTCCTGGGGAGAACGAGATGACCCTGGACTGGAGTTACCCCGATATCCTCATGAATGAGGTAAGCGAGTTCAGAATATACTATTACAATATGTACGGAATTTGGGAACTGATAGGAAAAACGAAAAACAGATCACATGTCCATGACAGGTTGATCGGGGATATGGAATACTGCTACAAGGTCTCCGCTGTGAATCTTGATGGGAACGAAGGCTGGAGGACGAAGATCATCTGTGAGATGACAAGTGCTTTTTCCCGCCAGGGCCCATAAGTATCCACCCTTATTTCCAATATGGTGATCATGGCATAAAAGATGCTTCTCCCGAGGATGGAGGAGTATTATGCCTGAAACGCGGCAAAAACTAAAGATGGACGAAGCATCCGAGTTCTATTCCAGAGTCGCACCTGAAAAGAACCCGGTAGTGTATTCTGTCATACTGGAAGGTGTCAAAAGCGAGATGGAGACTCCCGAGTCGTTTGCCATCAAGTTCGGCCTCATTTCCAGCACCTCGGTAACAAAGATCAGGTATATTATCGACAAGGCTCCATATACCGTCTGGTCAGGTTCTTCTATGACGAAGGCCAAAGGATTGTTGTCGTTGATAGTGGAGGCGGGAGGAAGGGGAAGAATCAGCGAGAATGCACCAGAGGCCGGAAGAAAAAATAGCAAAACCAGTGTAGCTTCCGATAAGGAGCCCGGGACGACATGTAGTAAATGTGGCTTTCCGATGAAGAAAGGCGAGAGTTTCTGCGAGTTCTGCCTGACACCTGTTACCGGCATATCTGAAAAACCTCATCACAGGGTGGTGAAGGGAAAAAAACCGTCTATACCTCCGGCAAGGCTTCTTTTATATCTGCTTTTCGTTTTTGCGTCCATAGTGATATCGATCGTGATCAAGTAGGGGATCAAAGCAGTTCCAGGCGCAGTCATTCACTGAAATCAAAGGTCTCGGGACCGTTTCTGATATAAGCGTCAGTTGGGGACAGGTATCAATGCAGTTGAAGTGCCCGGCAATGCACGATAACCGATCGATAGCCTTTCCCTCTGGATAACCCAGTCACTGCAGGGCCAGCCTGCAGGGCCTATATAAAGTTTTCCGCTCCGTTCTTTTGTTTTTCCCATGACTGTACCCGTTTGATTTTTCAACTGGAAAATGAAAGGGGGATAGAGTATAAGGTAGACATGAAATGTTTGTGGAATGAAAAACGTGAATGGGTAATCCTTGCGGGGATACTCATGATCGCGGTCTCCCTCAGATTCTTCAGGCTTGGGCACCAGTCATTCTGGGTAGATGAGTTGATGACTATCGGATCGTATTCTTCTCCACCTGATGGAGTATCGTACTGGAAGAAATTGCTCTGGGACATTCACGGCCCTCTTTATTCCCTGATCATGCATTTCTGGAGTATGGTAAATGCTTCTGAATACTGGCTGAGGATCCCGGGAGCTATAAGCGGTGTCCTTTCCGTTTTTTTCATGCACAAATGGCTGAAGATGATTGCGTCAGATGAAACGGCACTTACAGGTGCTCTTATCCTGGCATTGAATCCCATGAATCTCTACTATTCCCAGGAGTTGAGATTCTATTCCCTGTTGACACTTTTTATTATTCTGTCAATGATCGCTTTCAAACGGTTCACCGGGGAACCGGGAAAGAAAACCGGGGTAATACTTGGTCTTACTCTCGGTCTTGCATGTCTTTCTCACTTTATGGCCCTTTTTCTGTGCACGGGGTTTTTTGTGTACATGGCCTTGACACGGAAACTGAAAGGCGACCATTTAAGGTATGGACTGATAGCGGCTGCCATTACACTCGCGGTTGTATCTCCATGGATATACAGGGAGATCTATTTCCTGGGACAGATCCAAATAGTAGATATCTCCACATTGCCTGATGAATCAAGGCTCAGGGGAGAGTTAACTCTGAACCGCTGGGCATACCCTTATTCTGTATACGTATTTTCAGTAGGATATTCCTTTGGCCCTGACCTCAGGACACTACATATGACATCGTCGGGAAAATGGCTGCTTCGGAACTATGGGGTTTCGATAGTGACGGTTTTGTTGCTTTTTGGATCGGTTGCCTTGACGGGAATTATCAGAAGCGCGCGGAAAAAGGTTCTTTCTCTTTTCATGTCAGTTGCGCTGGTCACGTTGGGTGGTGTAACCGCCGCGGCGATGTTTAATATCAAGGTATTCAATATAAGATACCTGATGAGTGCATTTCCTGTATTTATCGCGCTCCTTGCGTTTGGAATCCCACGGAGGAAGGCCTTGAAAACTGTGGTACTTTCAGCGTTGTCTCTTATTATGATTATATCGGCCTGGAATTATCATGTGAATCCCGTATACGCGCGCGATGATTTCCGTTCGGGAGCAGATATCGTCAACTCCCATGAGAGAGAGGGAGATCTTATACTGGTATATGGCCACCAACCTGCATTCAGGCATTATTATAACGGAATCAATGAAGTAGTGGATTATACACCTGAGGTTGATGGAGTCGAATACACTTCAGAAATACTCTCCGGTTATTTGAATAAATATGAGAGGGTCTGGTATCTGCAATGCAGGCAATGGGGTATCGATATGGATGAAGTGATCTTCAATATTCTTTCCACTCAGGATGTAGACATTGAATCGTGGGAGTTTCCAGGCATACGTCTGTTTCTCTGCAACAGTAAGCCTGGAGCCAGGATATAAATGAAGGTAAGCGGCGTCTCCTATTAGCTTGCATGCATGTATGTCGCCGTAATGCAATAAGATATATGCCTTAATCTACGGTAATCCCGGTTGACAATCTGGAAAATCTGAATATACTTTTCAGTGCAGGTGTGGATTTGAGAATCCGGAAAGACTGGAGGGTAGGCATGAGGAAAGTAGTAGCCGTAATCACGGTTTTGATTGTCATGTTTAGTCTCGGATGTTCCTGTATTTCTCTTGTAGAAAAAGAGGATTTTGTGGATATCTGTGACAGGGAGGAGTACGTTTCAAATCATCCGGAAAGCAGATTCTGCGACAATATCATAAATGGTGAAATAATCAGGGGCATGGAAAGCAGTGAAGTGACGGCATCATGGGGGCTTCCCAATGTTTATCTCGTTTCGGAGAAAAATCCTGAAGAATACTGGGTATACTATATCCAGAACAATGACACGAGAGCTGTTTTTATCTACACTCTTATTTTCGATGAAGAAAATCAACTAACAGACTGGGATATAGACATGAAGCGGTTCACGAACGTCGGGTATATTTACAGCCCGGGTTCGATGAAAGAGCCGGAAGTTGTAAAAAGCCGTATCGGTAAACACTGATCCGTAAACCGGTTTCCAAAAAGAAGAAATGCGATTCTGGAGAAAAGGGGGAGAAAGAGGCGCTTTTTCCCCCCTCCTTTTTTTGTTTCCCGCCATTTTTTTAAAATTGACTTGGCTATAGACTTAATCTATTCTGAAGCC
>CBDUUV010000061.1:0-15356 GCA_965370495.1 uncultured bacterium | reverse complement strand
GGAATCATAACCTTGCCAATCGCTTTCATCCTCTTTTTGCCTTTCGCCTGTTTTTCGAGAAGTTTTCTCTTCCTGCTGATATCACCGCCATAACACTTTGCTGTTACATCTTTTCTCATTCCGGAAATAGTGGAACGCGCGATGATCTTGCCGCCGATCGCGCCCTGCACGGCGATCTTGAACATATGCCGCGGGATCTCTTCGCGCAAACGGTCGCATATCTGTTTTGCCCTCGTCCGGGCTCTCTCTCTGTGAATGATGGACGAAAGCGCATCTACCCTTTCACCATTAACAAGGATATCTACCTTGACCAGGTCGCCCTTGCGGTAATCAAGCATATCATAATCGAAAGATCCATACCCCTGGGTGATCGTCTTCAGTTTGTCATAGAAGTCATATATGACCTCGGCAAGCGGTATATCGAAAAATATCTCGATCCGCCCCGGCATCGCGTAGTGGAAATGCGAATTGACACCACGCCGGGCCAGGCAGAGCTTCATAACAACTCCCATATATTTCTCGGGAATCATTATCGTCGCCCTGATGTACGGTTCCAACGCTGCCTCTATCGCACCCGGGTCAGGATAATACTCGGGGTTGTCGACGGTAAGCTCTTCACCATTTCCAAGGATAAACCTGTACTCCACGCTCGGTGATGTCATTATTATCGATTGATTGAACTCACGCGCGAGTCTCTCCTGGAAGACCTCCAGGTGAAGGAGCCCGAGAAATCCGCATCTGAACCCCTGCCCCAGTGCGGCTGACGAATCCTTCTGATATGTAAGAGACGCGTCGTTAAGTTTGTACTTTTCCAGCGCGTCGGCGAGAGCGGCGTTATCATCTGAATCGATTGGATAGATCGAAGAAAAAACAACAGGTCTTATTTCTTTGAATCCATCAAGGGGTGCGGGTATCGGATCCTGGTCGAGAATGATAGTATCACCTATACGCGTATCGCTGACTGTCCTGATGCCTGCGATCAAATATCCGACTTCCCCGGCATTCAGCCGGTTTCGTTTTTCTTTGTGGATCTTGAAGACACCGACTTCCTCGACCTTGTATATAGTTCCCAGCGACATCAGGCGGATCATGTCACCGGTCCCTATGCTTCCATCCACTATCCTGCAACTTATTATCGCGCCCCGGAAAGGATCATACTGTGCATCGAATATCAGGGCTCGCAGCGGTTTATCAATATCACCTCCGGGTGGCGGGATAAGCCTGATTATCGCTTCGAAAATATCTTCGATACCGATCCCTTCCCTGGCGCTGCACAGAATAGCTTCTTCGGCATCGAGCCCAAGTTCGGCTTCGATCATCTCCCTGGTCCTGTCGATATCGGCCGAAGGAAGGTCTATCTTGTTGATCACGGGAATGATCTCCAGATCGTGTTCGAGGGCAAGATACAGGTTCGCCTGCGTCTGCGCTTCAACGCCCTGACTGGCATCGACCAGCAGAAGAACACCTTCGCAGGATGCCAGGGCCCTGGAAACCTCGTACGAAAAATCCACATGCCCCGGAGTGTCGATCAGGTTGAGGATAAATTCCTCACCGGCCCTGCTCGTATACGGGATGCATACCGTCTGGCTCTTGATGGTGATACCGCGTTCCCTCTCGATATCCATGGTATCGAGTATCTGGTCCCGGAACTCGCGATCGCTCACCAGGCCGGAGTACTGGATCATCCTGTCAGCCAGTGTGGATTTCCCATGGTCTATATGAGCCGTTATACTGAAATTACGTATCTGTTTCACAATACCCGCCGAGTCCTGCCTGTCTTGTTTCAACCAGAAGAATACCACCATGCAATTTAGCTGTTTCAGGTTGTCATGTAAATGCCATATATGCCCTCAACGGGTTTCAGAGCTAAAAAAGTGGCCCGTGACGGATTCCCTGATCCATCATACGGGCCACCTGATCACTTGAATCTTACTTACGTGTGCAATTTACACCGGCCGAAGAATCCAGTATGTTCCTTCAGGCCGAAAACACCACCCGCTCCACCTTTATTTGCCCTCCATCATCGCCGCTACATCCTCTTCAACACCGTTGGTCGGTTTGATGTTGAAATTCTCGACGAGTACCTTTATGACATTCGGCGAGAGGAACGCAGGCAGAGTCGGCCCGAGGCGTATCCCCTTGACACCGAGTGAAAGAAGCGCCAGCAGCACCGCTACGGCTTTCTGTTCGTACCACGCAATATCGAAGGAAATCGGCAGATCGTTGATATCTTCGAGTTCGAAGATTTCCTTGAGTTTCAGCGCGATCAGAGCGAGAGAATAGCTGTCATTGCACTGACCTGCATCGAGAACTCTTGGAATACCACCGATATCACCAAGCTCCAGCTTGTTGTACCGGTATTTTGCGCACCCTGCGGTGAGTATTACCGTGTCTTTCGGAAGATTCTTTGCAACATCCGTGAAATACTCCCTGCTCCTGTTGCGTCCGTCGCAACCAGCCATAACAATAAACCTCTTTATTGAACCGGACTTGACGGCATCAACGATCTTGTCTGCAAGGGCAAACACCTGGCTATGGGCAAATCCACCAACGATCTCGCCTGTCTCTATCTGTGTCGGCGGTTCCAACTTCCTGGCCATCTCGATGATCACGGAAAAATCCTTGGCCTTTCCAGCTTTCCTGTCGGGAATATGCTCTACACCTGGATAACCAGTCATCCCTGTCGTAAAGATCCTGTCACGATACGAATCCCTGACAGGTATGATGCAGTTCGTGGTCATCAGAATCGGACCGTTGAAAGACTCGAACTCGGTATTTTGCTTCCACCAGGCATTGCCGTAGTTGCCGACAAGGTGATCATATTTTTTAAATGCGGGATAGTAATGCGCCGGCAGCATCTCGCCGTGAGTGTATATGTCGATGCCTGTCCCCTCGGTCTGTTTGAGAAGCTCATCGAGGTCCTTGAGGTCATGGCCCGAAATGAGGATCCCGGGATTGCCGCGCACACCGATATCGACCTTTGTGATTTCCGGATCACCGTAAGTCGTCGTGTTGGCCTTATCGAGAAGAGCCATCGTATCTACGGCGTTGCTTCCCGATTTCATAACCATCGCCACCATCTCGTCCACCGACAGGTCTTTTGTCGTCGAAACGAGTGCCTCCATGAAAAACGCATATATCTTCTCGTCTTCATGACCGAGAATTTCCGCGTGATCCGCGTAGGCAGCCATGCCTTTCAACACATAGATCAAAAGTTCCCTGAGGGAGCGCACATCTTCGTTGCTGGTAGCAAGCACGCCGACCTCGGCTGCCTTTTTCAGGAAATCGCCATCCGCTTCAGGGTTCCATACTGCGGCGTCGTGAAGATGCTCGCCCATATCCCCACCGTACCGGGCCGCGAGACTGTCTCTTATCACAAGACCCTCTTTTATCTGAGCCTCGAAAACATCGTTATCGAAGTTCGCGTTTGTTATCGTTGAAAAGAGGGCTCTGGAAATGAACCTTCCCTCCTTGATAACCGAGTCGCCTTTCTCTACGGCCTTTTCGCCGTATATCGAAATGCCCCTAAGGACATAAATGAGGAGATCATGCAACTGCGCCGTAACATCGCTCTTGCCGCAAACTCCTTTGACCGTACACCCGGTGTTCTTGACGGTCTCCTGGCACTGAAAACAGAACATACTCATAACCCGCTCCTTTCAGCTGTTTTTTTAGTAACCCGAACAAATTTCACTTAACATCTCCATGAAGGATATATTAATTTTTCGCAGTTGCCTTGACCTGGGTCAATATTTCATTATTTTTCTCTATTTTTTTTGGAATTCGAATATTTTCATAGTCCAGCTTTCATCAATATGTATACAAAATATTTTACGGACATGAAACACTTTTTCTTACTTTCGCTGGCTAACGCATGCGTGTCCGGATATAATCCTGATCGTGATGAAAGAAATTCTTGCACAATCAGAACGGTTCACAGGGTGGCCCGGCAGCTCGATGACTGAGATCATATCGAGAGGTAACCTGAGGTCTGTGATCAAGGGGGCTATCGTGTTTCTGGAGGGGGATCCCGGCAAGGATTTCTTTGTACTCCTCGATGGAAAGATCAGGCTCAGCAAATCTACCGATGACGGGCACAAGAGCATGGTTAAGATTATTTTGCCCCTCGAGGCGTTTGCGGTAACAGTTCTGTTCGAAGACGCGGTCTACCCTGTTACTGCGACAGCAATTGAGGATTCACACCTTTTTACCATTTCCAAACGGGCATTTCTCCGGTTTCTGGATAAGCCTGATTTCCGGGATCAATTCATCTCCCTGCTGATGAGGAAGTTGCTTTATCTCACCGACCGCATCCTCTACCTGACATCCTTTGATGTCGAGGAAAGATTCTTCAGATTCCTTTCAGACAGTTACGGGAAACATGAGACATATACGATCGACATGTCCAAAAAAGAGGTCGCCGGTGCGGTTGGAACAGTCCCGGAGACACTTTCGAGACTCCTTGGGCGCCTGAAATCGAAAAAAGTCCTGGAGTGGGAAAACAGAAACCTGCGCCTCGTCGAAGGTTTCTGGAAAAGATTTGACAAACCCCGTTGAAACCTGCCCCGCAGAAATTCCGTATTGTCAGATGATAACCGGATCTTCCGGAACACAACGGACGCGGGGTTGCCCCGGCGAAGGCTGCCACTTGCCCGGTGCTGCTTTATACTTGTATCTGCTCCGCGCTTCTGCGAGAATCGCAAGAGAACGACAGGAGGAATAATTGTCAGGAAAGATCGACTGGGAATCCTGCAGGGCGGAGTTTCCAGCTACTGAAGATTATATCTACTTCAACAACGCCGCTGTAAGCCCGATGTCTACCCGTGTAAGAAAAGCTATATACGAGGTCAGCGATGCTTTCGTCCATAAGGGGATACTCTGCGAGAAAGAAGTGTTCGAGCGGATGGACCAGGTGCGTTCCGCGGCGGCAACCCTTATCGGCGCCACACCTGAAGAAATAGCCTTTTCAAGAAACACCACCCAGGCGGTACTCCTTGCGGCGAACGGGATCAGGATCGGTGACGGTGACAATATTGTAATGCCGGCTATCGAATTCCCCGCCAACGTATACCCATGGATGGGATTGACCCGGAAAGGCGTGGAACTGAGAATGGTCGAGCCTGAAGATGGAAAAGTCACAGCCGAGATGCTCTCGGATGTATGCGACAGTAAGACGAAGGTCGTGACAGTAAGTTATGTTCAGTTCTCGACCGGCCACAGGATCGATTGCATGGAGCTCGGAACCTTCTGCAGAGACAGGGGCATCTACCTGCATGTAGATGCCATCCAGGCGCTCGGAGCCTTGAAGATAGATGTAAGAAGCGAAAAGATCGATTTCCTTTCCTGTGGTGGGCACAAATGGATGCTCGCGACTCCGGGGATCGGTATTTTCTACTGCCGCAGGGAGCTTATCAGTGAGCTGGATATTTCAAACCCCGGCTGGACAGGCGTAATCGAAAGCCGCGATTTCCTGGACTATCAATTCGAATACCGCGAGGATGCCGCAAGATTCGAGGAAGGTTCACCGAATCTCCAGGGAATATACGCGATGGGAGTTTCTATCGACCGTTTCCTCGAAACAGGCCCGGACAATATCGAAACACGCATAATGCACCTGACATCCCTTCTTGAAGCGGGGCTCACAAGGGATGGATATACGGTCACAAGTCCTTTCGAAGACAAGGAACGCTCGGGAATCATATGTTTTATCCATCCCGAAAAAGACACAGAACACGTTTACAGGATACTGACAGAAAAAAATGTCGTGTGCAGCCTTCGCGAGGGAACGATCAGGCTCAGTCCGCACTTTTTCAACAGCGAGCAGGAAATAAACAGGTTTTTTGAGATACTGGAGGTAATTTCATGAGTAAAAAACATAGTAAACGCTCTATAATTCCGGGCCTGATCCTGATCTGCATCGGAATTATGGCGGTGCTGAACAACTTCGACCTACTCGATCTCTACTGGGACGTGACCTGGATATATTTCATCCTTGTCCTCGGAATAGTTTTCTGGCTCGGTTTCATATTCGACCGGAGCAGGGACGGCTTTATAATGCCTGGAACCATCCTCATCACATACGGTATTATCTTCAATCTTGCAAACAAATTCGAGTGGGCCGATATGACGGACCTGTGGCCTTTCTTCATCCTCGGCCCTGCTTTCGGGTTCTACGCCATGTACACATTCGGCAAGCGTGACCGCGGCCTGCTCGTGCCGGCGGTAATACTTACTGTCATCGGGGGAATCTTCCTCCTGCAGAGCTACACTATTATCAAATTTCTCTGGCCGCCGGCAATAGTTGTGATCGGCATACTTCTGCTGCTTGGAAAAGGCGGTCGGAAAAGTGACGATTTTGATGTATAGGTAATCGGAATTCTGGAGGCATACAATGAGTTTAAGCGCAAAAGACAGAAAGATCGGCATTATCCTGATAGTGATCGGTTTTCTGTTTATCATCAATAATTTCGGCGTCTTCGACTTCGGCGCTTCTCTCTGGAAGCTGTTACCACTTATGCTGGTCTGGTGGGGCTTCCATATACTGAGAAAAAGGGGAAAATCCTCTCACGGCGACACCGATTTCCAGGTATTCAGCGACACGAAAAAAACTACTTCATCCCCTTTCATCAGGAACTCAAGCGCCTTCGGGGATATACAGGTAAAGGTCGAATGTGAAGAGTTCTCGGGCGGAATTGTCAGCAATGTTTTTGGCAGAATCTCTCTCGACCTGACTTCGGTTGCGAAGATCGAAGGTTACGGACGCCTGGACCTGCACTCTGTTTTCGGAGATATCGCGATACGCATTCCGGAGAATATCGCTTTCGAAGTGACAGGAAACAACCTTTTCGGAGCTACGATATCCCCGGACGGAAACAGGATCAGGGGGAGCAACTACCAGAGTCCGGGATTCGACACAGCGACGAACAGGATCACAATCAAGACTTCCATGATTTTCGGGGATGTCCAGCTGACACGGTGATCCGTGGTTACCGGATGATTACCGTTTTTCGAACCAGTATGCTGCCTGCAGCTTTTAACCTTACAAAATAGAGGCCACTCGCAAGAGCGTGCCCGGCGTTATTTCTTCCGTCCCACAGATATACATACTTGTCAGGCCGGATATTATCATCGATAAGCCTTGCGACACGCTTTCCCGAAACATCATAAACGGATAATTCGACGCGGCTCATCTCATGCAGCTCGAACTCGATCCTTGTAGAGGAGAAAAACGGGTTGGGGAAATTCTGGTGCAGTACCACACGCTCCGGCGCCTCGATTCCCCTGAAACCGGCCAGTCCGGCAACAGCGCCGAGTACCGTTCTGGCAACATCGGAAACATAGGCGAAATCCACAAATTCTACCAGATCGGTACAGTTATGGTAATGGGGGTTGTCCCTGTACCCGCTCTCGATAAGCAGTACCGACGGTATATCATCAATACCTTTAAAAGAAAGATTGTCACTTATCGGTTGATTCACAGCATTCCTGAACGACCATTCCAGTGGATACAACAGGCTGAAATCTTCCGAAGAACCGAGCAGGGCATGGACCAGCACCGTATCAACCGACTCTTCGTAACCGGCTATATCTATCGTCGATCCCCCCCCGTAATCATTGCCTACCATATCGATATTGATAACACCATCGTATACCACGTCCGGATCGAGATTACCGACAAACCATGAGCTACCGATCAATCCGAGTTCCTCTCCGTCGAAAAGGACGAATTCAATCGTCTTCTCCGTCCACACTCCGGCGAGAAGCCTGGCGCATTCAAGGACACAGGCTACGCCTGTCGCGTTATCATCCGCGCCCGGAGCGCAGAAGAACGGATCTGTGCTCTGGTTGATCGAATCGTAATGGCCACAGAGAATTATCCTGTGATCGGGGTCGGAAGACCCTTCATTTCTGAATATGATGTTCTTCCCGAAAAGAGTATCTGCTAATACATAGATTCTACAGTCGGGCGGCACCAACTCATCAAAGTCAACCCTTAACACTTCATTACTGCCCACCGCCCAGACGCGGCCCGACCCTGTAACTGCAATGTGCCATACAGCGGTCTCCCCCGTACATTCCGTGCCTGTCCCCACCCAGGTCGCTCCTCCATCCTCACTGACCCATATGTCCCCACCGCCACCGGCAGCGACGACTCTCATCGAATCGACCATATCGACGCATCTCAGGTTGATATCGATCGATCCGGCGGTCCAGCCTGCTCCGCCATCAGTTGTATAAAACACGACTTTTTCGCCGACTATAACTCCCCTCATCTGGTCATGGAAATCGATATCGGTAAGCCTCGCGGTGGTAAGTTGTGAGGGGGTCCATGTGTTGCCAAAATCAACACTCTCGTACAGGTACCCGCCGTCGGTAACAACCCAGAAATGAGTCATCCCTGTTGCCGATGATCCGTTGATGTTGCGATAAAGGAATTCGGAAGCGTCCGCGGCTTTCCACCAGCTGTCGCCCCCATCCGCTGTATTGAGAAAAGATCCATGGTTACCAGCCGAAAAACCGAACCCGTTATCCCAGAAGGTGATCGTATTGAGTGAAAATATGCTGCTCATACTACCGTCATATTGCGTTTCCCAGTCCACCCCGCCGTTGTCCGAAAAAATCAGTTTTCCAAACCCGGTCCCCACAGCTTTGCAAGCGGCCCACAATCTGTTCCCGGGGCCGATGATCAGCTCGTTGACTCTTCCGTCGATTGTCGTCAACAGTTCGAATCGATTCCAGTCGTCACTGGCTGTCGAAATATAGATCTTTCCCTCAACCGAACCGGCCCAGGCCGTATCCATATTCTGTGAAACAGCGATGCCGGACAGGTCAGGCCTCACGATCCTAAGGATAAATGTCTGCAGGTAAGGGGAATACCCATAATTTTCGGCAACACCGAGCAGATATTTCATGGCCGTATACTTCTGGTCAGAAAAGGTATATCTCGTAACTATCCGGGTCATCACGTCATCGACCAGAACCCAATCCTCACCACTCAGCGCCCTCACGGTGGCTTCTATCGAATCAGGGGAAATACTTTCCACAAGATTGCATACCGAACAAGACTGTGCGGCAAGACGGCCCGATGCGCCGACATGCAAAAAGATCATTAAAACTGAGACCGCAAGGAGTCCCTTGAAGCCTGTCCTGGCACAATCCAAAATAAATCCTTTCAAAAAAATGTTTACAGAATTATTATACCAGCTGGATTTACAGTACGCAACCTGTGCATATCGTTTATCTGAATATCCTTGCAGCCACCCACCCCGCTCTGCAGAGGAAGCAACAGGGATGCATCCGGAAGGAATTACAGTTGTCCGAGCAACATTTCAATTTCAACACCAGTAAAGAAGATATAACCAGGCTTCTCTCGGCAGCTCTTTCCAGGGGCGGCTCCTACAGCGATATTTTTTTTCAGCACTCGATCGCAAACCAGATCACTATGGAGGAAGGGATCGTCAGAGAAGGTGTCAAATCTATATCTCTTGGCACCGGCATTCGCACCATAAAGGGGGAAGGGACCGGGTATACCTATACCGAGGATCTCTCCTTTGACAAGATGAAGCAGGCGGCCCTTACCGCCGCGGCGATCGCTGATTCAGGCCCTGGCACCAGGGTTATCCCTCTCTCGGAGATCCCGTATACAAACCATTATCACCTCAGCGAGACAACTACCGGCACGACGCTTACAAAAAAGATCCAATGGATAGAGGAGGCCGAAAAGGCTGCGAGGGAATATGATCCACATGTAGTAAAAGTCTCCGTGACAATAGCCGACCGGATAAGCAGCATTCAGATCGCTACTTCGGATGGAAGGCTCCTGAGGGACACCAGGCCGATGACGAGGCTCTCCGTCTCGGTGGTTGCCGAGAAAAACGGAAACCGTCAGATCGGGATTTCGAGCGGAGGAGGCAGGCTGGGCCCCGGGTATTTTCAGGGAAACAGGAATCCGGCCAGCCACGGACGCGAAGCGGCTCGCCAGGCGGTTCTTCTTCTCGAAGCGATAGACGCGCCCGCCGGGCCGATGGAATTGATTCTCGCTCCCGCTGATTCGGGTATCCTCCTGCATGAATCGGTCGGCCATCCACTTGAAGCGGATTTTATCAGAAAAAAAACATCAGCGTACGCGGGCCGTATAGGAGACAAAGTGGCCAGCGAACTTGTCACAGTCATAGATGATGGAACAATCGACCATGACCGGGGTTCGATCAATTTCGATGGCGAGGGCACTCTTCCCGCCTCTACTGTCCTTATAGAGAATGGTATCCTGAGGGGTTACATGCATGACAGGATCAGCGCTTGTTTCTTCGACCTCCCCCTGACCGGGAACGGCCGAAGAGAGTCGTATAAATATCCACCTATTCCCCGCATGACCGTTACCTATCTCGCAAACGGCGATACAGACCCCGGGGAAATCCTCAGCTCGACAAAAAAGGGTATATACTGCAAATCCTTCAGTGGCGGACAAGTAGATATCTCGAATGGTGATTTCGTCTTTGTTCCGATAGAAGCATATCTCGTGGAAAACGGCAGGATAACCGCCCCTGTCAAGAACCTGACCCTGACAGGAAACGGCCCGGATGTCCTGTCCAGGGTGACGATGGTGGGAAACGATTTCGCCTTCAGCGATGGCAGGTGGACCTGCGGCAAGGGACAACTTGTTCCTGTGGGAGTCGGGCTTCCGACTGTTAAGATTTCGGAGATCACGGTCGGAGGAAGCGAACTCGGGTAATCATACGGGAGAATACCTGTGACTATAGACGAGATGAAAAAACTTGTTGAAACGACGGTGAAGATGGCCCTTGACGAGGGAACGGAAACGGCCGAGGCAAGTGTCGCCGCCAACATCAGGTTCGGCGTAACGGTAAGGAACGGAAAAATCGAAAACCTGACAGAATCAGGATCGAGCAGGATCGCGATAACTGTCTCCAGCAATAATCGAAAGTCTTCTGCCACTTCGAGCGATCTTTCAGAGGACAGTATAAGACAACTGGTACGTGAATCTATCGAACTGGCCTCTTTCATGGACCATGATGAGTTTTTCGGGTTGCCTGACAGGGATGAACTCGGAACAGTTGATTTTGATCTCTGCCTGTTCGATGCCAAAACGGCTGAAATACCTGCCGACAGAAAGATTGCAATCGCCTTCGACCTGGAGAAAAAGGCCTGTTCCATGGACAGCAGGATCATATCGGACGGCGCGTCATTCTCTGACGGTATTTATTCCTCGGCATATGCAAACTCGCTCGGCTTCTGCGAAGGCTACAAACAGACTTATAACTCAATCGACATATCATGCGCTGCAAAGGATTATCAGGACAAAGGAGAGAACAAAGGCAAAAAACAGTCTTCCTACTGGTTCTCGGCATCCAGTTCGTTCTCGGGCCTTCTGCCTGTCGAAAAGGTCGCATCCATCGCGGTCGAAAGGACTATCAGGAAACTCGGAGCTGTCAAACCGGAAACATGCGAGGTCCCCGTCATCTTCGACCCCGTCACGGCACGAGGCTTTCTCGGGTTCATAGCGGCAGCAGCCAACGGGGGAAATATTTACAGAAAATCCTCTTTCCTCACAGAGATGATCGGAGAGCGGATATCATCACCTCTCGTTACGATCATCGATGACCCTCTGATGAAAAACAGGCTGGGCAGCAGGCCCTACGACGGCGAAGGGGTCAGGTCCAGGAAAAACATCCTGATAGAAAACGGCGTGCTCCTCACTTACCTTCTCAGCAGCTACCAGGCGAGAAAACTCTCCATGAAGACAACCGGAAACGCCGGCGGCGTCTCCAACCTGTACATGAAACCCGGGTCATCGACACTCGAAGAAATCATTTCAAGCGTTGATAACGGCCTGCTGCTGACATCCATGTTGGGCCCCGGCGCAAATATATCGAATGGCGATTTTTCACAGGGCGGGCAGGGAATATGGATACATGGCGGCAAACTCGCCTACCCGGTCAATGAATTCACCATAACCGGTGCCTTCCTCCAGATGCTCTCCGGTATCGTTATGACAGCCGACAGCCTGGAGTGGATGACCTCCATCACCGCGCCGGCCTTCAAGATCGACAGGATGACGATCAGCGGGAAATAATTCCGGCCGGAGGGCGGGCGCGCAGTATCAGCGCAAAAGGATCATTTTCCTCGTCATCACATCCTTGCCGGCCCTCAGCACGTAAAAGTACACACCTGACGAAACGCGTTTCCCACCGTCATCACACCCGTTCCACAACACCCTGTGCCGCCCGTTTTCCTCCACGGCATCGACAAGCTCTGAAATGCGCCGGCCCGACACGTCATACACGCAGAGGTGCACAACACACTGTTGCTGCAGAAAATATTCGATCGTGGTAACAGGGTTGAACGGATTCGGATAGTTCTGGTACATCATGGTCACCGCGTGAGGAACGCTGAGCGCCTCCGTTTCGAACAGGAACGTGAGCCCGCCGGGATCGCTGGCCTCTACCCTGTAAACATACTTCACTGAGGGTTCTACATCCCTGTCGACAAACCGGTAACCTGAATGCTCACATGTGATACAGGGCTCATTTATTGCACAGAAATACCCTTCTCCGGATCTCTCCCTCGAGATCATGAACCGGCTGCCGGGCTCAATCTCATTCATACTCCAGAAAAGCTCTATTCGATCACTGAGCACAGAGGAAGAAAACGATGCGAGGCTGGTGGCCACATACTCTCCAGAGGCGTTGATCCTCTGACAATGGATGTCCGATTCTTCGTTCCAGTCTTCCCACGCGATCATCGCGCCCCCATTACCGTCACCGGCCAGTTCCGGAAGACGTTGATTCCCGGAAAGCGCTGCTATCGGCACCCCGCCGGCGAGCCACCGGGATTCCCCGGAACCACCGATCTTCTGGGCATAGATATCATAATCCTCTCCGCGTCCGTCCTGCCATACTATGATCGCTTCCGAATCACCCGCCCATATGATCTGCGGATTGAGCTGCTGCGACATGGCCGTACAGACAGCCACGCCCTCTTCGCCCCACAGGCTGTTACCCGAATCGTCTATCCTTTGCGCGTAAATATCATTCTCACCGCTGCTGTCATTCATCCAGGTCACGAATACTCCGCCGCTGCGGTCAGAGTCTGCCTGCGGCAGCCATTGATCGCCTGTTCCGCTGCCTATGGCAAGTCCATCGGTATTCCAGACGATATTTCCCGACGCATCGATGCGCTGCATATAAATATCATGGTTACCATTTCGAATATCCTGCCAGGTAAGTATCGCGCCACCTGAACCATCTGCGCACGCGCACACAAAACTGTGAACATCACACGCGCTACAGACTTCCAGGCCGGAAGAAGTCCAGAGCAGGTTCCCCGCCGAATCGATCCTCTGGGCACGGATTACACTGTTTTCGGCATCACCGGAGATCCAGATGACGATCACCCCGTCAGCGCCATCGCTGATCATTGAGGGAAGACGCTGCCCTTCCACATCCGACACGCACACGCCCGCACTACCCCACTGGACATTCCCGCTATCATCAACCCTCTGCACGATAACACTGCTGCTGCCATCCTCACCCGCCTGCCAGGCGACGAATGCTCCCCCACCGGAAAAAGCAACAATCGCCGGGTAATACTCATCATCGCCTGACGTGGCAACCGGCACTCCGGACGATAACCACGCGACGATACCATCCCGGTCGATCTTCTGGACAAAGATATCGATGTTTCCAGCCCGGTGGTCCATCCACGAAACAATAAGACCTCCGTCACCATCCGGAACTGCCTGCCTGAAAAACTCTCTCTCTGACAGGTCGGAGGATGCCGTAATCCCGCCTGAGGCCCACTGAGGCTCGCCATCCTCACCGATCTTCTGGACAAACACGGTCCCGTTACTTCCCCGGTAATCCTGCCATACGATCAGCCCACCGTTTGCTCCGTCACTTATTACCGTTGGATACCACTGGTTTCCCGGCGATTCACACACCGGCTTTCCATTCTCCGTCCAGCCCGCCCGGGAATGGCTGAATGGCATCGAAAGGAGAAACGCGGATACAAGGAGTACCATTCCCGGATTTATAGTTTTCCCTCTTACCATGATCCATTTTTCCCTCATGATGCGATCCCCCGCTTTTTTTCTTTTACAAGTTTCTGCCTCCCACCTTTCGAGCAATCGGTATTCCACAAAACAGGCGCTGGCCCATGCCCGCGCGCGGAACAGAAAATGCCCCTTCAGAACGAAACTTCTCTATGGTAGTATCCCTACCGGACAGGGAAAGACGCGGTATCATAAAGTATTTCAAGGGCGCAGCCACCACTCACCCTCGTGGAAGGAAAAAATGAAAAAAAATCCGATTTCAAGTCCTGCCAAACGAATTATCCCGGTTTTCCACCTTGTACTTCTTGTTGTTTCGGCCCTTCCCGTATTGCTTTCTGCGAATAGGCCCGTTGACCTGGATACCCTGCTCGCAAAACACCTCGAGGCACTCGGCGGCAGGGAAAGGGTACTGTCTATAAGATCGGTCGTGACTGAATCGGACATGGAGATAAAAGGCGCCGGGATGAAAGGAAGTATGACCTCGTGGTCATTGAAACCATGCCTGTCATACCTGGAATACACTCTGGGGTTTTTCAATGTGAGGCAGGGTTTCGACGGCAGCCGAAGCTGGAGCATCGGCCCGAACGGCAAGCTGCAGTTCCAGCAGGACGAGAATTCCGTAAGGAGACAGGCGACGACATGTATCATCAACGACTTTACATATACCCTTCAGCCTGAGCTGCTGGATATCAGTATAGCCAAACCCGATACAGCCCTTGGGACCCTGTGCGAAGTCGTGCTGCTTTTTCCGCAAAACGGTATTGAATCGAGTCTCTATATCGACCCTGTCACATTCCTGATCAGGAAAATCACCTTACACGACAGAAGCGGAACCATAGAACAGACGTTCCATGACTACAGGGATGTCGATGGCATAATGTTTCCTTTCAGAACCGTAACCCACATGGTCGCTATGGGGCAGGTAATCGAGGTCAGGGTCAAATCTATCAGCGTGAACAGCAGTATCGACCCGGCGATATTTCTTCCTCCAGGAACCGATGTTTCGGATTACAGATTTACGACGGGTTCTTCTTCAGAGAATATTCCATTTACATACCGGAGCCAGCATATCTATATCCCGCTGAAGCTCGAAGACTCGGATAAAGAGCTCATCTTCCTTCTCGATTCGGGAGCCAGCATGACGGTCATCGACTCCACACTGGCTGCCTCCATAGGCCTTGAATCTGGAGGAAAGATAGCCGGAGCCGGGGCCGGCGGCATGGCCGATTTCCATATGACCCGGATCAAGGGATTCAGCATACAGGGTATAGAATTCTCGGGCCAG
>CBDUUV010000060.1:0-15412 GCA_965370495.1 uncultured bacterium | reverse complement strand
AATCAGGATTTTCTTCAATTCGTTTCCTCCGGGGCTTCTTCAATTTCCCTGACGGGTATCTTGATCGAAAAGATCGTTCCCTCGCCGGACTTGCTGCTCACAGAAATTATCCCTCCGTGCTCCTCGATAATCCTGAACGCGATAGGAAGACCTAACCCTGTTCCACCCCTGGCTCTTTTCGTGGTGAAAAAAGGATCGAATATCTGTTTGAGGGTTTTCTCGTTCATCCCCATACCATTATCCTCGACATCCATGAGGATATACCCTTTATCCATTCTTGTCCGGACAATCACTTCTCCCTTGACATCATCCTGCATGGCATCACCGGCATTGACAAGCAGATTGACAAGTACCTGTTCGATCTTCTGTGAGTTCCCGGTAAACGACGGAATATCCTCGGCAAGATCCAGTATTATGTCGGCCCTCTTGTGAACCTGGTTATGAACGAGCCTCGCACTGGCCTGGATCAGCGTATTGATATCGACTGTGTCGACCAGGAGCCCTTCATCCTTGCGAACAAAGTTGCGAAGCCCTTCGACGATACTCTTGATCCTCTCCGAACCATGAGCCATATCATCCACGAGGGTCATGATATGTTCACGGAAGAAATCATATTTGAGCCTTGCAATCTTCAGGTCTGTATGTGTTTTCTGGTACTCATCCACAATTGGGAGCATATCTTCAAGAGCCTGTTTGATGATCTTGACATTTCCCCGGATAAACTGGTTTGGATTATTGATCTCATGTCCTATTCCACTGACAAGCTCCCCCAGGGAAGCAAGCTTGTCAGCCTGCTGAAGCTGCTGGTCGTATGTCTTTTCCAGAGTAATATCCCTGTAGAATTCAATGATGCCATCTACCTCGTGCTCCTGATCGTAAACAGGCATGGCATGCACCTGGATATACTTCTCATCCTGTTTCATCGTCAGCGTCAGCGGTCTCTTTTCGCGAAGGATCCTGGCAAGTCTACAGTCTTCGCATGGCTTATCCCTGCCGAAGAATTCCTTGTAACAATATTCACCGGGGTTAACATTACCCCTGTTGGTCATCACTATTTTGTGCATTTTATCAATAAGGACAACTTCATCCGGGATAGCCTGGAACATCGTCTCGAGCCTCCCCTTCGCCTCTTCCCAACCCCCTCTCACCCTGTCCAGGTAGGAATTCACTATCTTCAGATTACTGTTCTGTTCCTCGATCTCCTTCGTCCTGTCCTCGATATCTTTCTTGAGATTCTCGAGCCGGACATTGTAATCCGCTTCCTCCTCCTGCTTAAGTGTAAGCTTGTACTTCAGTTCCTTCCTTTCGAGAGCGACATTGAGTATTCTTCCGATCTCATTGAGCATCTTCTGCTCTTCGGGAAGAATTTTGTGCGTGTCATCATAATAACCAACACGGATCTCCCCGATATAGTTCTCTCCTGTCCCCAGCTTGACCGATATACAGTTATTCGAACTCGGCTTCTGGCCATACTCGACACCCTGATATTCTGAATAAATGATAACCTCTTCAGGATTGAGCATTCCGGGACTCAACACCCTGGGAAACCTGTTAAAAAATTCCTTGATCGAAGAAGTGACTTCTATCAATTCGGATATATTATAGATACAGGCCAGTTCCTTTATCCTTTCGTCTTTCTCCCACTCGTCCTGTTTTTTCGACCCCAGCAACCTGTTCCCAAAAAACAGGTATATCTCCCCGTCCTCTGTTTTTAAGTAACCGACTTTCAAGGGGATAGACACGGGATTGTCCGTCTTTGGAGAAAAAATCGCAATGCCCCGGCCACTGGAACGGACCTGCCTGATAGCAGCTCCGAATGTCTTGAAAGAAGATCCGGTCAGGATCTCCGGCAGCCTTTTGCTTTTCAGCGACAGGAATTCAGGGAAACATTCGGCCAGAAGGATCTCGCTTATGTGAACTACCCTGTCTTCACCATCCACCACTATGAGATAGTCGAAATTGCCTTCTATGAAGACAAACAGGTCTTCGCGACGAAGCATAGTTATTGTATCTCCAGGTTAAAAAGAAAATAACCCGCCACCATCGCCATTTACAATGTTAGGCGTTGACCCGGTATCTCCCGGTGCCTACTTCCCTTACTTCCTTCTTATAGCGGGCGCCATGAGTAAGCGGCGGCAGCATCGTTACTTTCTGGATATCGTGATCGACGGCGACCAGGTTCATTTTCCCCTTGTATACCCTTTCCTGGCCGGTATTCCAGTAGAAACACTCCATACCTGCAAGTGTCTTTTTTGCCATGCGGTCGATCTCGGCACTTACATCTTTTTGCAAATCGATTTCGAACATGCTGGCAAGACCCTGCAGTACTTCCCTGCCGGACAACCCGGCGGGTGGCTCAACGGCACGTGAAAATTCGATCAGGCTTCCTTCGTAATTACACCTGTGCCCTGCTGTTTCGAGGTATGTCGATCCAGGCAGGACCACATCGGCATATTGAGTCGTCTCCGTATTCGTCCAGTCCATAGCGGCAAGAAATTCTATATTCTGGAACCATGATGCCGTCTGGTTCCACGCCAGCGGATCCTCCCCGATGATCAGTACTGCCCTGATCTCCCCGCTCTCGAGAAGCCTGAGAAGATCCCTTCTCCTGTGTGTGCCGGATACCGCATCATCCCTGACTCTTCCCGGCCTGAACGCCGGATCTGCTCCCATGACTTCCAGGGCGGCACTGTTGGAGATAGTCCTTGGCAACAGGAGATCGGCATCTTTCCCTACCCCTCTTAATAGAACGACCAGGTTCGCGAGAGTCTCCATGTCGCCGGCGGCCTGGTCCTGCTGTCTGTCCGGGCTATGGATAATAACCACACGGCCGGCATCACGAATGATCTCCGCCGCCTCTCGAATCTTATCGGAATCCACGCCGGTCAAGCCGGAAACGCCTGCCGCATCAAACTTCATCGAGGACAAAAACTCTTTCGCCCCCGGAATTCCCTTTACTGCTTTTCTGTCCAGAAATCCCTCATCGAGCATATGCTTAATAATACCATTAAAGAGGATCGAAGCCCTTCCTCGCATGGGATCCATCGAAAGCGTCGCCAGTATCTGGTCCGTAGTATCCAGCGCGGAATTGGAAACTATCAATTTTGCTCCCGCCCTGACTGCCTGTATGACCTCCACCGCAAGGATCAGGTGGTCGGACTCGAGAGAAGTGTTATTGCAGATGATAAGATCTGCACCTTTTACGCACGAACCGTCGGAAGTAGATGCCGTAAACCCGAATGAATCATCCAGCACCCCGTCGGCCCTGTTGCTTCCAAGCACGGAAAGGGAAGCGATATTATTCGTTCCGAGGCCGTCTCTGGCGATCCTTCCCGCAATGTAGAGCTCCTCGTTTGTCAGCTCTGGAGAAACAAAAACGCCGACCTTGTCGGCACCGTATTTTTCGGCTATCCGCTTCATCCCGGATACTACGAGCTGTTGTGCCTCATCTATTTTCACTTCTTCTTTTGTTTTTCCTTTCCGGATCTGAGAGGAAATGATCCTCCCCCGCTTTATGAACAATTCATACCCGAACCTGCCATACCGGCAGAGATATTCACCCGGAACACCGGACGGCTCGATAAAGTACCTGTCATCACTGATCTTCCGAACCTTCAGGGAACAAGCCAGGGAACAGAAACCGCAATGCGTATCTATCTCCCCGGTATGCAGCGCTGCCCATCCCGGGAAAGGATACTTGATCGCCATGGCACCGGTAGGACATGAATCGACGCAGTTTCCGCAACTGACGCAGCTTGTCTCAACGAGAGGATCGTTCATCGCCGGCCTGACTTCTGTCTTGAATCCTCTTCCCACCAGGCCGATGGCCGCTATCGGAAGAACGCGGGAACAAGTCCTGATACAACGCGCGCAGAGAACACATTTATTGGGATCATAAGTGATATATGGATGCCGTTCGTCAACCTTGTGTTTTCGTACCTGTCCCTTAAAGCGATCCATATCGACACCGTACTTTTCACCATACAGCCTCAGTTCGCAATCGTCATATCTGATACAGCCGCATGAAAGACACCGGCCACATTCATGCACATTATCCTCGAATTCGAAACCGGTAGCCACCTCGTCAAAATTACCCCATCTCGATTCGATATCGGTCATATGGATTTCATGACGCGGGCTTTCCTGTATATCTCCCAGTTCAAGATTTCCGGGCTTGCTCCAGAATTCTTTTTTCACGATAAACGGCTTTCCAGGAATTTTCCGCCCCTGTAAATACGCATCGATCGCCCTGGCAGCAAGTTGGCCGTCCCTTATCGCATCTATTACAACAGTGGGCCCGTCATCGGTATTGTCGCCGCCCGAGAACAAACCATCGATATTCGTCTTCATGGTCTCGCTGTCGACAACGACCGTGTTCCACTTTGTGAGTTCCAGTTCAATGCCCGCCACCTCCGTGAGGCCATCCAGCACAGGCGCCTGGCCTATCGCGGGAATTGCCATCTGGCACGGAAGGTCGAATTCGGACCCTTCCATCGGAATAGGGCGGCGCCTGCCGGATTCGTCGGGTTCTCCAAGCTTCATCCGAAGGCAGCGAAGCGCCTTGATCTTTCCATTTTCAGCGATGATCCCGATCGGCGCGGCAAGCTCCATGATCTCAATATTTTCTTCAAGGCATTCCTCGATCTCCATCTTGTCAGCAGGCATCTCATCCCTGGTCCTTCGGTACAAGATGATCACCTTGTCAGCGCCCAGCCGCCATGATATCCTTGCGACATCCATCGCGGTATTCCCTCCACCGATAACTACAACCGTTCCCGTAAGAGGCTGGGGATTTTCATTCATCTGCGGAAGAAAATCAGCGCCAGTCACAATGCCTTCGGTCTCAAATTCGCCTTCGACTCTCATCGGTTTACCTGCCCACGCGCCAGACCCGAGAAAAACAGCGTCATGCCGTTTCATGAGTTCATCGAGAGTGACATCCTTGCCGACGGTGATATTGTAGTTAATCTCGCCACCTGCCTTCAGGATATAATCTACTTCCGCATCGATTACATCATCCGGCAGCCTGTATATCGGTATACCGTACCGCAGCATACCTCCGGACCGCGCCCTGGCCTCGTATATAACCGGTTTGTGGCCCTTTCTGCCGAGAAACCATGCCGCCGTAAGGCCCGCGGGACCGCCACCTACGATTCCCACTGTCTTTCCGGTTTCGGGATCACAGGCCGGCTCGCCTTCGTATATTCCGGGTGAATCCGTAACGAATCTCTTGATAGCATTGATTCCTACAGCCTTGTCGATATCGATCCTGCGGCATACAACCTCGCACTTTCGAACACAAACCCTTCCACAGATAGCCGGGAGCGGGTTGGTCTCACGAATAAGGTCCACGGCTTTTTTGTACTGCCCCATCGCCGATAGAGCTATGTATCCCTGGACATCGACACCTGCAGGGCATCCTTCCATACATGGAGAAATACAATCCGCGTAGTGATTGGACAAAAGGAGCTCCAGAGCAGTCTTTCTCGATGCAATAACCCGATCATTCCGCGTTTCGATCTCCATCCCGGAAGCGATCCGTGTAGCACACGCGGGAACGAGATTACCTCTGCCTTTTACTTCAACGACGCATAAGAAACACGAACCGTAAGGTTCAAGCTCGGGTGAATGGCAGAGGGTCGGAATATCATCAAGCTGATTTTCCCTGACCACTTCCAGGATCGTCTTCCCTGGAGCAGCTTCGATTTCCTGTCCATTGACAGTTATAGTGATTTTTTCCACGAAATCTTCCCTCACTCCTTGTAAACGGCATCAAAGTTACAACTCATTATACACTTTTCGCATTTGACGCAAATCGAGTTGTCTATGACATGTACCTGCTTCGCCTCTCCGGCGATTGCGTCAACCGGGCACTTCTTTGCGCAGATTGTACAACCGGTACATTTCTCAGCATCGATCATAAAATTGACCAGTGCTGAACAGCTTCCGGCAGGACAACGTTTTTCATTTATATGGGCTTCATATTCGTCGCGGTAGTACCTGATCGTCGAAAGAACCGGATTGGGAGCTGTCTGCCCCAGTCCGCAGAGGCTCGCCTCCTTGATCTGCTCTCCCAGTACCAGCAACTTTTCGATATCTCCAGTCTCACCTTCTCCCTTTGTGATCCTGGTAAGGATTTCCAGCATCCTGAGTGTACCGATACGGCAGAAAGTGCACTTGCCGCATGATTCGTCCTGCGTGAACTCAAGAAAAAATCTCGCTATCTCGACCATACAGGTCTTGTCATCGAGAACGACCATTCCGCCCGAACCCATTATGGCGCCGGTGGCGGGAATCGATTCAAAATCTACCGGTGTATTGTCAAGGTGGGCTGGAATGCATCCTCCCGAAGGGCCGCCCATCTGCACTGCCTTGAACTTCCTGCCTTCTTTGATGCCTCCACCGATTCTGAAAACCAGGTCATGTATCGATGTTCCCATCGGTACTTCGGCAAGCCCCCCGTGAACAACCTTTCCGGCCAGCGCAAAGACCTTGGTACCCCTGCTCTTCTCAGTACCGAACGCGGCATAGGCATCCGCCCCATTATTTATGATCCATGGTATATTCGCATAAGTCTCAACATTGTTATTGTTGGTCGGTTTCGCCCACAGGCCTTTTTCCGCCGGGAATGGAGGCCTTATCCTGGGCATTCCCCTCTTGCCCTCAATGGAAGCGAAAAGCGCCGTTTCCTCTCCACATACAAAGGCCCCGGCACCCTGCTTGATTTCGATATCAAAAGCATAGCCGGAACCCAGGATATCCTTACCCAGGTAGCATTTTTCACGAGCATCGTTGATCGCAAGCATCAACCTGTGAATAGCCAGCGGATACTCCGCCCTGCAATAGATATAGCCGAACGATGCGCCGATAGCTTTTCCACATATGATCATTCCCTCGAGAACCGAGTGAGGATCACCCTCGAGGACCGAGCGGTCCATGAAAGCCCCCGGGTCTCCCTCATCAGCATTACAGACAACGTACTTGACATCCGACTCATACCCGGCCGCAAAAGACCACTTCAATCCGGTAGGAAATCCCGCGCCGCCACGGCCCCTCAGGCCTGAATCCTTGATCGCCTCGATAATCTTCTCCGGGGCCATCTCCAGCAGAGCCGTACGGATAGCCTTGTACCCGCCTTTTGCTTTATATTCATCTATGGACTCGGGATCGATCGTGCCGCAGTTTCTTAGAACGATCCTGTTCTGTAACGAGAAAAAATCGGTCTCGGGCCCGTGTACATCTCCACCTTCGGTCAGGTGAAGAGCGAGAGCGTCTTCCAGCAGTTTGCCGCCAAGCAAATGCTTTTCAAAGATTTTATCAGCCAGTTCAGGTGTCACTTCACCGTAAAAAACACGGCTTTTGCCTTCCCGGATCTCAACAAGCGGCTCCCGGTAGCACATACCGATACAGCTTGTTCCCGAAAGCTCGAAAGAACCCGAATTACAGGAGAGAATCTCGCTGAACCTGTCATATGTTTGCCGAGCCCCGGCAGACAGGCCGCATGTGCCCATCCCGACGATCACTTTCTTCATTGACTAACTCCAGACTCTTTTGATTCCTGCACTTGTAACACCTGGATACTGTCGACCGGCTGACGATGTCAGGCCGAGGGCTTGTCGCTTCCAGAAGCCTTTTCCCTGCGCTTGTAACTGCGAAGCAGTTTCCTCAGCGAAGCGGGCGTGAGCCGCCCATGCGTTTCATCATTGATCATGATCACCGGAGCCAGGGAACAGCACCCGATACATGCAACAGTGTTCAGCGTAAACAAACCATCCTCTGTGGTCCCACCAACTTCGATGGCGAGTTCGTCTTCGATCGTATCGATGATCATTTTTGAGTTTGATACATGGCAGGCGGTTCCCGCGCATGCCTTGATGACGTATTTTCCCATCGGCTGAAGCCGGAACTGGCTGTAGAATGTAATGACCCCGTAGATTTCGGACTCGGGAATTGCCGTCACTCCCGAAATATAACGAATGCCTCTGCGCGGTATGTACCCGAAATGATCCTGGGCTGACTGGAGTAGTGGAATAAGCTCGCCTGGAGCGCCGTCATATCGCCACAACCGGTAACTGAAAGTATCTTCCGCTGGAACTGTGACCATCATTCCTTCTTTTTTTAGCCTGTAACTACCATTACTCGACAAGCTTGATTATCCTGGCTTCACGCACCCTCAACACCCCATCGATCTCGCTGAGTTTCTCGATCACCTTTGGTGTCCTTCCTATCGCTCCACCTGTGATCATGCCGACGAGTTTCGATCCATCCTCAATCACATCGCAGAATACAACTTCATCGATGAAAAACACTGTCGTAAATATCTGCTGGATCGCGTTTTTGTCTATATCGACTATGATATAACTCGTGGTCCCGGGCTGTTTGCCGGAAGTGACCTGGGCTGGCTGTTTTACGGCTTCTGAGTAAATTTTGACGAATTCATCTATATCACGATCGAGTTTCGGCCTCTCGACCTGGGCCAACGAAGCTATTTCCACCCCTTCTATCCTGCCGATCCTCTCGAATAGCGCATCGATCTCATCCTGTGAAGAAGCCTGCAGAAGTACGATTATATCGAACTCTCCCCTGACCGCTTCACAGCGCTGAACCCCGTTCATCTGGTAGAGCTCATTGAAGATATTCATGCTTCTTTCCTGTTCCGTAATCCTGATCGTCAGGTACGCGCTTGTCGACTCCCTCATTTCAGGTTCTTCTTCCATAGAAGCGGCCGATTGAACCGACGTCGAGCCGGGAGAGAGTTCTTCGAGAGCTTTTACAAGTTCAGGGATCTCGAACGGTTTGTTGAGATAACCGGTATTCTCTTCAGACAGAGCGGTGGCTTCGAGCGACTCATCTCCAAAACCTGTAATTACAAGGACTGGAAGTTCCGGATACTGGATCTTGATGACTTTGAGGATCTTTAGGCCATCGACATCCGGCATAAAGATATCTGTCACCAGGTAATCGTATGCGATCCCTTTTTCCTTCGAGTCGTTGAGCTCATGAATAGCGGAAATACCGTCAGGACAAGCAACTACGCTGTAATCCTCCTGGGTGAGACCGACAGTGAGATTTCTTCTGATTTCGGCCTCATCATCTATTACAAGTACACGGCCTTTCAATGGAAACCTCCTAAGTCAAAAATGTTCCGGCAACAAACCTGTCATCCTGCTTGAGATACAATTTTTTCTTCATACCCTGTATACAATACTCGTCATCCCGACAGTTGTCAAATTATTTCGATATATCTGAATATGGAATTTGACAAACCATATAACAACAATTATGACAAGCTGTTAGGCCATATTAGATAACCGGATCCCAGCTTGCATTATCGTGTGTTAGCAGGCTGAAGGAACCTTCCAGAGGCACAGGTAAACGCCAGGGACGGGGGGGACGACCATAGTACATATAAATCAGAAAAAAGGGTATCCGCGGTCTGGGGATACCCCTTTGTTACTATGACAATCCACCACGATACGCTGGAAGCCAGCGATCGCAGTGTCAGGGAAACTGTTTTCAGCCCCGGCCAGCGATCCTAGTCCAGGCCGATAATAAGAACACCCATCACGGTGAAATAGTTCCTTGTATTCTCCAGCTCGGGGAATGCCTTGTCGTCATCTATACTGTACAAAGTATACTGCCCTTTGACACCGAGTTTAACGAGAGGCATAAGCGGCACTACCACTCCGGCATTGATGAACCCTCCCAGCTTGTTTACACCGTCATCGGAGAATTCCGGCTTGGTGCCCAATGTAAGGTCCGATCTGCCTATATTGAACAACCCAAGGCCTACCCCTCCAAAGACAAATGCTTTTTCCATCGCCCCGGCATGGATCCGTAATTCTCCACATGCGTTGAATACAGAGAGATCCCCGCCCGAGATGTCGAAAGCATCCGGTTCGCTCATTTCATCCCTGTACGATCCATCGTCAAACCCCATTTTGGAATATCCAAAATTTGCACCAACACTGACAAACGGGGTTACCTGGTAGAGAATGCTGCCGGAAAAACCCGGGCCCATCCCCCAATAGTCATTCATTTCACCGATAGGAACAACGACTCCGCCACTCAAATCCAGATATATCTGTGCCTGTAGAGGCACAAACACCAACAACCCCGCGATGAGGCATACGACAAAACAGATAATTCGCATTCTGCCCGCCATGATCAAGCCCTCCCTTATCAACTTCTACCGTTTTTCTTTCCCCAACCTGATATGGAACTGATACGCCACACCCTCTTTTTTCAGGCACAGGCGATGATAATGAAAATCTTCATGCGGGTTGACCGTGACCGGAGTCCAGGTATCCGCGGCAGTCTCGATCGTACCACCGTATTTATCCTTGAAATATGTCCTTATCTCCAGAGACAGTGTCTTGCCACCCCTGTTCCTCAGAATAATGTGCGGCTCCAGAAATCCGTTTTTATCTTCAACCCATTCCCTCTGCCTGGACAACTGGGTGGTCACCCAGGTATCCAGCATAACGACGGTCTCGGAATCCAGCACATCATTGTGATCTTCCGCCCTTGGCCTTGCAGGCGCGCAGCCCAGGGAGATGACCATCGCGTACATCGCCACGGAAAATATGGCGACAAGCACCAGACTATGAATCATCCTTTTCTTCATCAATTCCTCCTTCGGTTTCTTCCTTGTCATTTTTCCCGACATTCGCCCCGCTCATCGACCCAAAAGAATTCATCACCAGAAGTATCTTTTTGTTTTCAGAAACCACGATCCCGTCCCATCTGTTTCCCGTCGAGGCACCCACACCCCCCATGCAAACATCGCTTACACTGATCGAGTATGTCTCCGGCGAAAGCGGGTAGTGCCCGATATAAAAACAAGACGGTATAGTGGCCCAGTATCTTGTATCCGCATCGGTATCTGGCGCGAAAAACTTAAGGACAGGTATTTCCTTCATCGCGGCGCCAACCAGCGCTCTCGTGATTTGTCTTTTTGCTTCGCCAACTACTCCTCCCTGGTCCATAAAATGATCATGCATCTTATCGGATAAATACAGATCATATTTTCCGGGGAACTTGTTTACACTGATCTTCCAGTTTTCACTTCCCGGTAATATCTCTTTTCTCTGCCTGAAGGCACCTGATGTTTTATCAGCAGTAACCATCGAAGCTCTTCCTGACATCATAATAACAGTGATACCGTTGTCCGGGTTTTCCTTAACATCATCGAAATAACGGGGGCCACCTATTTTTTTTATTTCTTCCCCTGCCAACCTGCTGTCAGAAACCTTGTTCATTTTGATGTACGCCTGGT
The DNA here is from genome assembly GCA_965370495.1 of uncultured bacterium. Lineage (GTDB taxonomy): Bacteria > Krumholzibacteriota > Krumholzibacteriia > Krumholzibacteriales > Krumholzibacteriaceae > Krumholzibacterium. The sequence continues at coordinate 4,134 of CBDUUV010000060.1, read as the reverse complement.
AGAGGCCGACATATGCCGGCAGCAGATTTTTCTTATACTCTATCGCTCTTCTGTAGGCAACAGCCGCGTTATCGTACCTTCCTGTACGAATAAAAGATTCACCCATCATGTAATTCGTGATTCCCAGGTCTCCCTGCCGTGACTTGTCACTGCTCATGTCTTCTTCCAGGCTTCTCCTGAATCCTATGAGAGCATTCTGGTACTCCCCGATCATATAATAGGATAACCCGACAAAAAAGTATGCCAGGCTGATTTCGACAGGGTCTCCTACATACATCTGGCTTGACGCGCTTGAAAACGCGGCGCCTACGGTTTCTCCTGCTGTGTGGAGCGCATCGGCATCGGCGAGGCCGTCCATGAAACTCTTTATCGCACCATTATAATCACCCCGGAAAAACCGGTAAATCCCCATATCCCACATCACAAGGTTCTTATTCACCCCGTTTTTTTCTATTTGCGCATCCATCTCCGGCTTCAGAAGCTCCTCCGCTGCCACGGGATCACCGTTATAATACTGTTGCCGCGCGCCCATATAGGTATTGGGAATGCATCCGGCCAGGCAGCCGCACAATACCACAACAACTATAAGGTTCCGTTTTTTCACCATGTTCCTCTCTGAATTACTGCATCCAGCCTTTTTTTGAACTTTTTCTTACCTCCTCATTCGCGATCCAGACAATGGTGTTTCTTTCTGTATCGACTAATCTGAGCGAAAGTTTGTAATACCTCTGATCGATACTTCTTGTATTGGTCCTGATCGATGTCAATTCACCTGTCATCAACAGCCTGACTCCCGCCGCGCGGCCCAGCCTGGTCGCCTCACTCTGAGAAACCAGCCCGTCAGCGGCCAGTTCCGCCTCCTTGATGGTCTCTTCCAGAAGGGCCCTGTCGACGAACTCAAATATTCCGGAACCGCTGTTGATTATTGCCTCCACGATCTTTTCCCCGAACAGGGCATCGGTATTTACATATTCCGAAGTACTGTTGACTATCGGGAGAAGGGATATGGTGATTGGCTTCTCATACCTCTCGATAAAAGGCGAAGCAAGCAGTTTTTCTATAATAGTATTCGCCAGGAGCTTTACATCGGTATCGCTGACCCCGCGCGTCAGGTCATCTATCTGATCAGTTCCGACATAACGTGAAGAACCGGCACAACCGACCAGTGAAAAAACAAACAGTAACAAAACCGGAAACATCAGTTTGATGATTTTATTCATCAGCCACCTCCATTTGATTCATTGTTTCAGAATTGTGATTCAAGATCCTCACTGACTGTTTTACAGATATTCACTACTGCTTCGTCAAAAGCCACGCGTGGGTCGAATCCCGCTGTTACCGCCCTGTAAGTCTTGGCCCATTCGACCGATTCGCCATCAGTAGTCATCAACCTGAGATTCGCAACAACAGTAACCGATCCGAGCCTCGCATTGACATTATTTGTCTCACCAATGTAGCCGGTAAAGCTTCCGTACAGAATCTTTTTCAGTCCCTTTTTCGATGCATCCCTGACAACCTTATCGCTGTCGATGTGCCATGTCAGATCCTTGAATTTGATCGCATCATCAGCGAATGTCAGTGTGGGAGAAGAAATAACACCCCCCGAAAGCCACGTGTGGATGGATGTTATCGTAACTTTTCTCTCCTTTGTCATTTCCTCCAGGATCCTGACGGTTTCATTCGACTCCAGCGGAACCCTGTCAACCACCGATACTTTTTTGAAATGTTTCAATAAAACATTTGTCAACTCTGTACCTGCTGTGGACGAAACGGTATGATATCCCTCGATATTCTCGAATATGTACAAACCTATCGAGGACACCTTTTTCCCGGATTCCGAACCGGCCGGGACAAGAACTAACAGGATCGCCATTACGATGATACAACGAAACATTCGCTGAAAATCACGCATTCCAACCCTCCCTCTCTGCCATACATTTCCAAGTGAAAACTACTACGGGAGCATTTTCTTTTATAAAGAAGTGTCGTGTCAAGAAATATTATACATTCTGCCGGGTCGCTCCCGTGGCCGGTTGGTTGCCTGGCAGAAACGACTCCGGCCGGGTTACCCCGGCCGGCGCTAATACAATTGAAACTATGATGAATTGAAGCTGACTATTCCTTCTTTTCAAGTTCCTGTAACCTGAAATGGTCTCCGGTCTCCTCGACTATCTTCCTGTACCATGCCTCGGGGTACCCCGGGTGGCTGACATTGCCCAATTCATCCTTCAGGTTGCCGTCCATGAATTTCACAAGAAGATCCTCACCAAGTTTCCGCCATCTTTTGACCGTGGCATTACCCGCACGACAGGAATAATCCGTTAGATAGTCGATTGCAAGCCCGGGTGACTGGTTGTACAGAGCAAGAGCAGCCTCTTCTATCCCCTGCTGATCGGACAGGAACCTGCCCTCCAGTTCCCTCTGCACGACCTGAATGACGGGGATCATCTCAGAGTAACGTAAATAGGCATAATTCGAGACCCAGTTAAATACCCAGAAGGCAGACTCCCAGGAAAAGTTTTGAAAATCAGCTGTTCCGACAGCATAAGCTTCAGGAACCCTCCTGATGCCGCAATACATCGGGTTGTATACAGTACTGTACGTGTCGTCCACACTCATCCAGAATACTCCACCGATCGGATCGGGCAGCCATGCACGCGATTGCGTGATGAAAGAAAATCCGGTCTGCTGGGTCGAAGTTGCCCTCTCATTTACATATTCCGTACCATCTACCTTCCAGGTCAAAGGTCTCCACCTGTACGGGCACGCATACGGCCCGGCACCGATATCTTTTGTCATATCAAAATCGGTGCCCCCGAAATGGTCGCGCATGAACTCCATCATGTCGTGGACAGAAATCTTACTGTCCGGTTTGATCCAGAGCGGCATGGGCTCAGCTCCCTCAACCCCCTTGACATAATCCATCGACATATTCAAAGACGGGGCGGCACGATTGAACATGGCATAGACCCGTGCTTCACAGAAACGAAGAGCACCATAATCGAGAGGCGCGTATGCGTCGGCAAAACTGAATTCCCTGTCACTGCCTTCGTAAAAACCCATCTCTCTGGCAAAATCTATAACATCGGGAGCGTACAGACAATTCTTCTTGTCTTTTAATGGAAACTGCCTGATACGGGCCTGGTTAGCGTGGGCCGAGATATATCCGTCGGGTATTTTGCGGGCGACCCAGACCGCGCCGCTGTTTCCAGGAACCTTTCCTATAAGATCCATGAACCAGACTTCCTCAGGGTCTGAGATCGAGAAGGATTCACCGGAACTGGCGTAACCATACTCGGCAACAAGGCTGGTCATGACTTCAATCGCTTCGCGCGCCGTTCTGGCTCTTTGAAGAGCAATAAACATCAGGCTGCCGTAGTCGACCACCGCCGTGCTGTCGCGGAGTTCCTTGCGGCCTCCCCAGGTCGTCTCACCGATCGATACCTGGTGTTCGTTCATCAACCCGACGACTGAATATGTGTGTTCGACTTGTTGTATCTGCCCGAGATATTTACCTGTATCCCATTCATATATGTCGAGCATCGTTCCCGGAAGATAATCCCGCGCGGGAAAGTGGTAAAGTTCTCCATACAGTACGTGGGCATCGGCCGCGTACGATATCATCGTCGAGCCGTCAACAGAGGCTCCCTTTGTTATGAGGAAATTCGTACATGCCCTCGCATCCATACTTCCGAGAAAAAACACAGCCAGGATCATGACAACGACCACGCCGAACTTTTTCATACTGCGAAACCTCCTGTGAACCGGCGGACACCGGGTTGTAACTTCAATTCGCGCCTCTAATCAAGCGGCCAGGCAACATCGGCCACTTCAATCAGCAAGAGCAACATTGCCGGAAGACATCGTTGCTCTTGCTCTATATAACAATTTCGGAACAAAAAAGCTAATCGGGAACCGGACATCGATCAGGTTGGCCGATTTCTCATTGGTTGAACGACCCGGAACTATCAACCAGCCCCCATCAGGCTACTCGATCAGGTTGACCAATCTCTCATTGGTTGAACGACCCGGAACTATCAACCAGCCCCCATCAGGCTACTCGATCAGGTTGACCAATCTCTCATTGGTTGAACGACCCGGAACTATCAACCAGCCCCCATCAGGCTACTCGAT
>CBDUUV010000059.1:0-15462 GCA_965370495.1 uncultured bacterium | reverse complement strand
CCGTATAATATTCCTTCCCGGCATCTTCACTCTCCACTGCTTCCCCGTTTTCATTATAATCCTTATGGATACACCTCTTACTCGGTGTAAAATACTTCTGCGTCGTAAGCTTCAATGCTTCGTTGTCCCCGACCCTGAATACGGTCTGGACCGAACCCTTGCCGAAAGTCGGCTGCCCGACAATAACCGCTCTGTCCCAGTCCTGGAGCGCGCCAGCAACGATTTCAGAGGCCGAAGCGCTGGCTCCGTTCACCAGGATAACCACGGGATAGTTTCCGTGTACATTCACACCGTTTGAAGAGAACTTCTTGTTGTTGCTGAAAAGCCTGCCCTCTGTATATACGATCAGCTTGTCCTTGTCCAGAAACAGATCAGAGACTTCGAAAGCGGCAGAAAGCAGCCCACCCGGATTGCTCCTGAGATCGATAACGACACCCTTGATACCATGTCTCTCGAAATTAGTAATGATCGCGCTCAGGTCCCTGGCCGTCTTCTTGGCAAATCTTGCGATTCTCACGTATCCCACATCTTCCAATATTGTCGAATACGTGATACTCGGTACCTTGATAATCTCACGCGTGATCGTGATCGAAATAGGCTCATCGAGCCCCTCGCGCCCGATCTTGATATTGACCTGGGTTCCGGGCTTTCCCCTGAGTATTTTTACCGCCTGGTCAGAGCTCCAGCCCTTCGTCGATTCCCCCTCGATCTCGACAATCCTGTCGCCACCCTGTATCCCGAGCCTCGAAGCGGGGGTATCATCTATGGGGGATATCACGGTTGGATAATCGTCCCTGACGGAGATCTGAATCCCGAGCCCGCCAAACTCGCCTTCCGTATCGATCATGAGGTTCTCATACTGGCTTCTGTCAAGATAGACCGAGTGCGGATCGAGTTCTTCAAGCATTCCAGCGATAGCGGCATCGATCAATTCACTGAATTCTTTTTTCTCGACATAGTTATCAAGGATCCTGACCATAACATCCCTGAAGCGGTTCAGATGTTCGTAATCCAGGTTATCGTCTTTTTCACGCCGGTCGGCAGCCCCGACGAAAAACGTTCCGGCCGCTACCACCGTGACGAACACCACCAGAATAATTATCTTTTTTTTCAATTTCAAAATCCATACCTCCGAAGCACCGGTATTCCGGCCTGTACAAAAAGCGTTTTCAATCTTTATCGTCCCCGGGAAAAACAAACACTCAAGCGGAATATACAATTCAGCTATTTACCAGACAACCATTTTTGCTGCCAACGGCCAGGACAGGGGTAATAATACGTCCGAAGCCGTTTCATCCATTGTTTGATTGTACGTCCAGACGGGCTATTATGTTCCGTAAAACCGTATCGACTACCACATCAAGAGGCCTGGATGCATCTACCACAAAAAATCTTTCCTTTTCTTTTTCAGCGATCCTCAGGTACCCCTCCCTGACCCTCTCGTGGAACATCCTGTCCTCACGCTCCAACCTGTCCTTGTGCTGAACACCACTCGATTCTCTTTTGTCCGGCCCGCGTTTGAAACCATCCTCAACGCTCAAATCAAAGAGAAAGGTAAGGTCGGGTACTGCCGTACCGACAGCGAAGGAGTTCAACTCACGCACAAGGTCCTCACCAAGCCCCCTCGCCCATCCCTGATACGCGACGGATGCATCCATATACCGGTCACATATCACTACACGTCCCGAATCCAGCGCTGGCCGGATCACCTCATCGACAAGTTGCGCCCTGCTTGCCAGGTAGAGAAGAAGTTCAGTTCTGGCCGAAATCTCCACTCGCTCGGAATCCAGCAGTATATTCCTTATATCCTCTGATGTCACGGTTCCACCTGGCTCGCGCGTCAGGAGAACATCGACGCCCCTGTTCTTGAGCGCTTCCTTGATGCGTGCCGCGACGGTGGATTTTCCGGAACCTTCTATTCCCTCGAAAGTTATGAATAATTCATTCATTTCATCACTCCGGCCCCCGACGCAATAAGGGCCTTGATACGCTTTCGAAACCGTCTCGCTCCAAACGAGGCCTTAAGCACCTCATCTGTGCCCGCTGCGATCCAGAGCCCCGCGAGCGACAAACCGAATGTAAAAGCAAGGTTGAATCCAAGGATAATCTCTATCAGGAGTACTCCAGCAAAAGCCAGGTACATTGGATAGCGGTTCTCTCCAACTCCCCTGAGGCTGAACGTAAAAACATATGTCATCGCCTTCGGGATCTGCACAAAAGCAACGATCCTGAGAATTCCGGCAGAGAGCTCGATAACAGCCGGATCGCTGGTAAACAGGTAAACAAAATACCTCGCCCCGAAAAAGATACCGGCCACAAGCAGCAGGACCAGACCTCCTACAATCCGGACGAACAAATGGGATGTCTGCCTGGCTCGAATATATTCCCCGGCTCCATAACGCCGCCCGATAAGCGTAAGGGCTGCCATACCGAACGCGAGATATATGACCGTAAACAATCTCATGAATGTCAATGCAACTATATGAGCTGCTGCCGCTGTATGGCCGAGCCGGTTACTGAACCCGATAACGATCGTCACACCGGTCATCCACGCCAGTTGTTCGAGCGTACTCGGCGTCCCCGTCCTGATGATATTCCCGACACTCTTACGCTTGATACTCCTGAAATCATACGATTTGAAAGTCAGGACACTCTTTCCGCGAAGGATTATACTGTATGTAAAAAAGAAACCCACAGTATGGCCGATTCCGGCGGCAAGCGCCGCTCCCCGTACTCCGAGTTCGGGAAAAAACCATATACCGTAGATAAAACATACTGCCAGAACCAGGTGAATACCGTTTACCAGCACACCTATTATCATCGACAGATGTGTATCTCCGGCACCCCTGACGATGCCTATGGCAACAAAATTCATGATCATTAATGGAGCAAACCACGCGATTACCCTTAAATAATCCACGCTGATCGCCGTAACGGCAGGCGAGGCGCCGAGCAGTGTCCTGAATATCACCGGTGACAGGAAATACCAGATCAGGGCGACGCCTATCGCAGGAAACATGGCTGTGAAAAGCGTCTGCCCCAGGAAATGGTCTGCTTCACCCTTCTTCTCCGCGCCGAGAAGCCTGTTGATCAGGATGATGGCGCCAAAAACAAAGGTGAGCAGGATAGTACATGTAAAAAGAATAACCTGAACGACATTCCCTACTGCTGTCAACGCGTGGATACCCGAGGCGTCAAGCCCGGGATAGAACCGTTCCATCGACTGAATGGCCAAATGCCCCACAAGCATGGGTTCGATCGTCCACATGAGTACCTGGGCACCGAAATCAACTATGATGGGAACAGAGGTCTTCAGGATTGAACTGAATTTTGGCTCCATGCATCCGCTGCCTTACCGACCTGCCGCCGTTAAGTTCGCTTGTCGAATCGATTTAAAAATGCCCATCCGGAAACAGTCATGGAAACCGGAAAAGGCCAATGGAGTCAGAGTTGGGAATCAGTGTCGGAGGCGGCAGACGTCAGATTGCTGACATGCTTGACCCTCTGAATAAATGTCAACACACTGAGCACGGCCAGAATGATTATAGCCACTTCCAGAACGATTCCTCCGAAAACAAGACCGATAACGAGCAACACTACCCTTTCCGGTCTTTCCAGTAAGCCGACTGAACATTCGAGCCCGAGCCCCTCGGCTCTTGCTCTCGCATAACTTGTCAGAAATGATCCTGCCAGTGCCATCATCGTGAAAAAAATCATGACATCATGGATCGGCACTTTCCCTATAAAATAAAAAATCAACCCGATAAAATATACCAGTTCACTCACCCTGTCACCGGTAGAATCCACAAAGGCTCCCAGCACGCTTGTCTTGCCCTGGCTACGCGCGAGGGAACCATCGATAACGTCACTGAGTCCGGAAATGATCAGGATAAGCGCTCCCATCACCAAACTTCCCCTGCCGACAAACCAAGCACCGATCAGGCTGAGAAAAACGCCGAAGAGTGTGATTCCCATCGGAGAAATCCCGAGATAGGAACACAGGGCAACGACTGGATCGAGAAGTCCTCTTAACCTTTCTTTTATATCCGATTTTTCCGTCAAATCCGACTTCCTGCATTAAATTCCAAGCGTAGCGAAAATCATGTCATCGTACAGAACTGTATTATGAAGTTCCACCCTGTCACTGTCAAGAAGTTACACATTACATCCGATACGCGCCGTGTTGGAAGGGTGATTATTTATCTTTTTTCCTGCTCCCTGTCCCTCTGATCAGCAGCGTGATCTCCCCTCGCACTTTTCTCTGCCCGAAACGCGTGACCAGTTCCCCGGCGCTCCCCCTCAGGATTTCCTCGTGCAATTTGGTCATCTCCCTCGCTACTACTACTTCCCTGTCACCCAGGAGAAGGCCAATCGCCTCGAGAGTCTTGACTATCCTGTGAGGACTCTCAAAAAAGATCGATGTCCCAACACTTGCGCCAGCTTCAGACAGAATCCTGTCACGAGCACCCTTCTTCCGGGGAACATACCCGAAAAAGGAAAACCGGTCAGTAGGGAAACCAGACAAAAGCAGCGCCGTCGTAACAGCGCTCGGCCCCGGTATGACGGTATATTCGATACCTTTTTCGATAAGCCTCCGGATAAGATAATAGCCTGGATCAGAAATGCCTGGCATCCCCGCGTCGGAAACCAGGGCTATCGTCACCCCTTCCTCGAGTTGCCTGATTATGGATGGTGTAGCCTTTTCCTTGTTATGGTCGTGAAAGGCACGTACCGGAATCTCGAGCCCATACCGGTTCAGCAGGGTCCGGGTCTTTCGCGTATCCTCAGCGAGCAGGATATCGGCCGAACCAATGATACTGATCGTTCTTTGGGACAAATCCTCAAGATTCCCGATCGGAGTGCCTACAAAATAGAACTGGTATTTTCTCATGATATATCAATAGATCCGTGACATGACTTCTTCAAAATAATCGATATCTTCCGACGATATATCGAGATGAGTAACCATACGGACCGACCTTTTTCCAAAAGTGAGTGCCATGATACCGGAAGTTTCCAGGGCCCTGGTGAACTTTTCGAAATCGATCGTTTCATCCTCGACCCTGAATATCACGATATTCGTATCTACCGGAAACGACAACCCAAGCCCCGGTTTGCTTTCTATAATGTCACCTATTCTCGATGCCAGTTCATGATCCTCCACAAGGCGTTCGATATTATTATCGAGGGCATAGTGGCATGCTGCAGCCAGGATCCCCGACTGTCTCATTCCCCCCCCAAGCCTCTTGCGCCAGTATCGCGCTTTCTCGACAGTCTCGTTGTCCGAAATCATCACAGACCCTACCGGCGCACCGAGCCCTTTTGAAAAACAGATATTGATCGAATCGGCAAGATGGCCGTACTTTTCAAAAGGAATCCCCGTAGCAACAACTGCGTTAGCCAGACGCGCGCCGTCCATATGCAGCCTCAGTCTGTTCTCTTTCGCAAATACCGATATCTTTTTGAGCTGGTCAAAAGGATAGACCCTTCCCCCACCGCGGTTATGAGTATTCTCAACCGTGATCAGGGAAGTGCGCGGGTGGTGGATATTATCCGGCCTGACCGCTCCGGGAAGCTCTTCAAGGGGAAGAAAACCGTCCGGCCCATGAAGTGTATGCAGCTGTAACCCTCCGATGACTGCTGCTCCGCCCGCTTCATAATTGAATATGTGACAGTTCCCGTCGAGGATTACTTCGTCGCCTGGGATAGTCTGTACCAACAACCCCAGGAGATTGGCCATTGTACCGCTCGGAACATATATTGCGGCCTCCTTGCCGAGAAGAGCCGCCATTCTCCCCTCGAGACTTATAACAGTCGGGTCATCACCCAGAACATCATCCCCGACATCAGCTTTCAACATGGCCTCACGCATCCGCACAGAAGGCTTCGTTACCGTATCACTTCTAAGATCAACAACACGATCACGCATCTGTCACCTGTTCGGGGCGGCCAGTATGGATATAGCACGCCCCCCCCTTTGACCATCTGGACATCTGGGAAAAACAATGAATCAAACTTAAAATGAACCAGGGATCAGGACTGAGCAACCATATCCTTCAGTTCACGCGATACCTTGAAAACGGGAACTTTGCGATCAGGTACCGGTACAGGTTCTCCCGTCCTGGGATTCCTCGCCATCCTGGCTTTCCGGTCTTTGACTTTAAAAGTCCCGAACCCTCGTATCTCGTAATGTTTTCCATCTGCAAGTCCTTTGGAAATACAGGAAAGAAAACAATCTACCGCCTCGGCGACTTCCTTCTTCGTCAATCCGGTCCTGCTGGAAATGTTCTCTACGATCTCCGCTTTTGTCATCGACACCCTCCTCCTTGCATCAGAAGGATCGTATTCCCCCTCCGCGTGTATATGCAGACTGTTCAAAGCCTAACGCCTTACTCAACAACGAATAGCCAGCTTATGTCAAGAGATATTTATCACACCTGCTCATCCAGGCGAATTCATCAGTCAGGCCAGTTATTCACCGGACCGTGGAATGGGAATCCAGCGTAGGCAAAAATAGTGATCATATGGAACATTCGCAACTGATTGCAGGAAGCCACCACATGGTTGCAAAACAGAGATTAAAGACGTTTCTGTCAACGGTACTGCGAAGTAATCTCAAGGAACAATAAGGACGTTCGGGGAAATCAGGCAAAAAGTGCCATAAGCACCTAATAGCCTTTACTGACACGGCTTTATCCAGTTTATCGGGTTTTGAAAATCTATCTGGTACACACCTTGCTGTTCCGTTAGACGGCTGCGAGGTGGTCGCCGACTTCACGAACCCGACCCTGCATCGTATCATCTCGCGGCTTTTTTTATATCCGGATCAGGGCAGCCCCATGATTTGATGGCACTGGGGAATCACCCTTACATCATCGAGAAACCCGGAAGCACTGCGGTAGCATTCCAGTAAAATATCCGGACTGACCCTGCAGCATCCTCCCGCCTCAGTGGCAGGCTGTATTATAAAAGGGATCTTCCTGTTGTACCCGGCAACGAGCCGCGTTGCATCAAGAAACTCCTCCATATCGAACCCATCGGCGATTACAACCTTGCAGAAAAGATTCCGCAGGCCGAAGACAGGCAGAACCTTCTCATATATACCGAATATCTGCCCGCCGCCACAGAGAGACGGCAGCTTGATATCCATGGAAATGATATCGACAAGCGGCGCTATCTGCCGCGCCGCATCTTCTTCAAGGCCATTTGTTTCGAGATAAACCGGAACCTTTTCACTTTTGAATATATCGAGGAATCCAACCAGAAACTCCGGCTGTTCGAGAGGTTCACCGCCTGTAATACTCAGGGAATGTATACTGCCCTGACCGCGAATCATCGTTATCGCGATCCCGGCCAGTTCAGCAGCATCGACAGGATTGGACAGTTTCTCGACAGATCCTTTTCCGCGGATAATACATTCACCCGGAACTTCGGCTGAGCCGGGCGTATCGCAATAACAGCAGCCAAGGCTGCATCCTGAAAGACGCAGAAACACCTGCATGACTCCAACATAGACGCCCTCACCCTGTATCGATGTGAAGACTTCTGTCGCATAACCCTTTTTGACCGGCCGCTTCATACTCCCTTTACCTTTCGGATAGCAAGTTCGACCGATTCGCATTCCGATCCATAGCGTTCCATGACAAGCCTGGTAAATTCAAACGCATCGACCCCGAGTTCCTTCAAGCCAACCGCAGGAACAGGCGCCCCCTCCGGATCGATATTGACCCCGCAGTGGAAAAGAGCAGAAACAGAACTGATTGTCGAGATCGCTACAGTCATTTTCCTGTTATCGATATAAAGGTCGTCCCCTTCCCTGTTGATCGTCATGCCTGGGACCAGTTCCAGAAGGATATCTTTCATTATCGCGATGAAAAGCCGAAGCCTGTAATTCATCTCCTTCAGGGGACATTGAAAATGCTCGCATATAAAATGGAGCATCTCACCGGCCACTATCGAGCTTCCCGCCTCTGCATCCTCGAGATCGACCAGGTTCTCCCCCCTCACATAGCAGGACCCCGAAAAAGCAACGATCCCATCCCCCTTAATCCCGGCGGATTCCCTGACAAAGTGGCTCCTGAGCTGGCTACCATCGTAATCGACCGGATGATCGATAAGAGCCGTCCCCACAAGTTCAAACTTTCTTCCAGTATTTTCCAAATCAGTCCCTCCTTGAAAAAAGCACTCTTTTCTCAGCCGGAGTCCCTGAGAGGGCTCTTTTGAATCTCGTGCACGATTCACAGACTCCACACATTACATTACCACCACGGTAACAGCTCCACACCAGTTCCCACGGGATATCGAGGTCAAGACCGTGCCGCACTATCTCGTTTTTTTTCATCGAAACGGTCGGGCTTTCCACCCGAACCGGGCTGAGCGTGCTGAATTCCAGCGCCTTGTTTACCGCCTTGATAAAGGCGCTGCTGTTATCCGGAAACGCCGCTGCTTCCTCCACATTATAACCGGTTATAATCACCTGGCAGGAAAGAGACGAAGCGAATGCCGAACCTATATTGATAAAAATGCCGTTTCTGTTCTCTACCCAGACAGCATTTGATGCAGCCTTTTCGTTAACAGCTTTTCCGGAATCGGGGAAATCCGGAATATCCTTTCCACCACCAACAATCAGCTTCGAGGAAGATAATCCGGCAAGCCATGGCAGCCCTATCATCTCGAATCCAATCCCGTAATGCGCCGCTATCCCACTGGCGGCAGCCTTTTCCCTGGAAAGAGCTGACTGGCCATAATCAAAAAACAATACTTTGACCGGTTTATATAGACGAATCGAGAAAGCCAGGGAAACTGTAGAATCAAGCCCGCCAGAGAGCAGGACAAGCGCTTTTGCCTTTTTTCCCGAATCGACGGCGTCACTTGCACCAATATCAGGATCAAGCGCTTTACCTGATTTTTTGTCAAGGTTATCGCTCACGATAACGCACCATGTCCGTCCGTGTCTCCCATAGCTCGACTTCGAGAAGAAAGCCGCCGGGGATTTTCAGATCCCTGTTGATAAGCCTGAATATTTCGGCAACAATATTCTCCGAAGTCGGATTAATCTTGTCGAATGGAGGGATGTCATTGAGGTGGCGATGATCAAAACGATGGAGGATCACCCTCTCGAGGCCTGCTTTTAATTCCAGATAATCGATCGTGAGACCCTTTTCATCGACCTTTTCGAACTCGTAATATGCACGAATGACCCAGTTGTGACCATGGATCCTCGAGCAATCACCATTATACTCCCTGAGCGCATGTGATGAGCAGAACATGATCTCTGTCGATATGGTGTACACACCCGTCATTCCAATCACCAGAACCTTTCGCATAAAACAGGCAACGTGTTTGATACAGACCACTTATGCGGATCGCAAGCCCTCATGCAGACACATCGCCTCAAGACTTCAATAAGTCTACACATTAATCCGCTGCATATCAATAATTAAAGCACAATTGAAAAACTTCGCTATATGGTATGTATTTCGCTTCAGGAAGTATGGGCCGATACGGAAACTGCCAACAGAACAAAAAACGCATAATATGGAGGAATTCCCGTGTTTCTAACTCAGGAAAAAGCGTTGAAGAAAATACAGCAGGAACGTCTCAGGGGAGAACTCAAAAAAGCTCTCCATCGAAGTATCGATGCCCTGAAAAGATGGCCCGAGAATTTCGACCTGTCTATTGAAGCGATCCGGCTGTGCTTCGATACATTTGATTTCAAACAGTCTGTCACCCTCATGAAATCGACTATCAGGCATCATCCTAAAAAACGTTCCTGGATCATCGAATTCGCAAGGGAAACGTTGCAGCAGCATTTCAACCCTCTGCTCGCCAGCTTCATAATAGAGACATTGCTCCGCAGCAGAAATATCGAAGAGATCCAGACGATGCTGGGATTATTCTCGGAAAACTTTATCGACAGCCTGATCAAAAGATCCGAGACCAGATCGGAGGGTTCGAGGGAAAATCCGGGGGCAAGGACATCACAATACACGGAGAATGAACTTCTGCTCAGCCTTCTGTATATTGCTGCCGGCCAAAGTGACAAAGCCGTCGAACCGCTGGGGAGAGCGCTCGACAATTTTCCCGAAGATGCGCAGTTGTTCGGATCGATACTCATAGACCTTGAACATACTCTGCCGGAAAATTCCGATGTGCAATTCCATCTTGGACAGGTATCGACCATACTTTCACACCAGAAAAAAGCCGAAACACGTTTCTTCCAGTGCATAGAACTGGATTCTCCGCCCCTGGAGAAACTTCTGTCTCTCCTTGAATCGACAGAACAGCCTTCAGAAAACCAACAGCTGCTTGTGGGAGAAATATTGATCAGGACAGGAAGAGAAAGCGATGGTGTCACGCAGATAAGAAACTACATCGCCGAAACGCAGGATGGTTGGGACCAGGATTCTGCCAGCGACCGCATTAAAACCCTTTTTCCGGACAAAATCGACAGTAAAATGTTTGTGTATGACAGGCTCTCCAACCTCCCCCGGCAATTTCACGGAAACGCGGAGATTATCTTCCTGTTATGCGAGGTAGCTTCCGGGATGGATCGCATCAAAGAAGTGGTGGATGAACTTGCCACACTTTTTGAGATCGATCCGGAAAGCGGTACGCAGATCATACCATGGATAGAAAACAATACTGTCGTCAGGCAAAGCGCGCCAGCACAGAACCTGCTCGCAAGGCTTTATATCGCGGTGGAGGATTATTCACACGCTTCTTCGGCAGCGCTCCTGGCCGCGGAAATGAACCCCGGCCTGACTAATTCCCTTATCTCGATGATCCGTGACGAAACAGATTCGTCGCACAGCGATAATGTAGTACTTCTTGCCGCTGAAACGGAACTGCACGCGATAAACGGTAATTCCGAGAGTGCCGAAACACTGCTCAGGAAGCTCGAAGAAAACAGTGCTGTAAATAGCGAAGATCTCTTCAGGCTTACAGGCAAAATTATCGAAAAATCAGGGATCAATCTGGACCGGGTCATATCTGTCATAGAACTTGGGATGAGAAACAACAATATTACCGGGACGCTTTCTTACGCAATAGAATTTTTCCGGGCCAATCCCGATGCCCATAACGAACTGGCATCCCGGATAGAAGGTCTCGCACTGGACGATGAGGATAACTGGAAAGCTATCAGCAGCCTTACTGCCCTGATATCGGAAAAGGAAAAACTGACAAAACCGCTGCTCATGCTCCAGGCAAAATCGGACATGAACTCTGGCAGTGTCGAAAAGGCCATATTCGAGTTCGACCAGTTAATGATGTTCAACGAATCTCTCAGACTCGACCTCATTCCTGAATATGAAAAGGCTGCCGAGAAATATGCTGGCAATACGACCCTCAACCTGGCGCTGTACCAACTCCATCTTGACGAAAACCAGTTTGGCCGAGCAGCTCATTACCTTTGCAAATCGCTGGAATCGGACCCTGGCCAGATCAGGGATGTAATATCCAGTTTCGACAAACTTGTGGAAAAAGATCCGAAGAACCGGGAAATCTGGGAAGAGATGCTGAAATCATCCTTGTCGGTAGGCCACATAGACCTGGCAAAGGAAATTCTCAAACGAGCCATTTCGGAATTGCCCGGGGAAGATACCGCTAAACTGCATATATACGGTGCAAGAATCTTCGCAACAGACGGCAAACCGCTGGATTCCCTTCGCTGTCTCGCAATGGTTCTTACCGGCAAAGATATCGATTACATGTCGATCCGAAAAGAACTGACAGAGATCATCGGAAAAGACCCTCTCAATCCAGAGGCAAGGTATCTTCTCGGAGATACATTGCTCAGAATGGGCGAAGAGGACAAAGCCAGCCTGGAATTTGAAAAATGCCTGGAACTCTCCCCCGCGTATCTGGAAAAGATCAGGACAAAGCTTGAAAAGATCCTTCCCCTGAGTGTTATGCCATGGCTTATATCAAGACTTCTCGGTTCGATCTCCTGGACGGAGAAACGGTTCGAAGATGCCTGCCGTTATTTCAGTGCCGCCCAGAACGGGCCCGTGGAATCACTTAATGCACTCAGCGGGATACTCGAAGTATTAAGAAAGGATTCTCCCGATGACCGGCGGCTTGCATCGATATATGCACGCTCCCTTTCCATGGAGGCCCGCTACGAAGAATCAACCGAAATCCTTCACGAACTGTTCACCGGAGATCACGGTTCTGCAGGCATGATCATGGAGATCCTTGTTAAAACACTCGAAAAAGAACCACTGCAATACCATGTGAACAGACTTGCCGCAAGGATCGTGGCAAAATCAGGAGACAGAGAACGATTGCTCGATCATGTTTTGCGCATGATAGAAAACAGAGATATGGACCAGGATGAGCTCGATGAGGCTGTTTCGGAATTCCTCGACCTGCTCGGCGATAACGCTCGCTTCCTCACCCCATATGCGGGTCTCAGGTCGAGAACAGGAAAATATTCCGATGCTCTTGACCGATATCGGCAGGCTTTGAAAAAAGATTCCTCTTCCTGGGAAACGATTCTTTCCGAAACAGAAGCTGTTGAATGGCCCGATGGCCTTTTCTCTTCCTCTTTGCTTCTACGTGCCGACTGTCTGCTGGAAGCCGGAAAAGCCGATGAAGCATTTGCGGTACTCGGAAAGATATCGACCCCTGACGGTGCAGCCCGTACCGGGATGATCGACAGGATCCATCGCATAATCGAGGCGATGCCCGTCTCTGAATATTTTACATTCGGCAGCAGGCTGCTGGCCGAATCGGGCGACCTTGACGGGGCACGGGAATTGACTCTTCGTGGTTGTGAACTGTTGGACGGGAAAAACAGCATTGATATGCGTATCGCCCTTGCGGGGATCTTCGATGATTCGGGTATGCATGATGACGCAGCCAGGATATACAAGGAAATCCTGAAAGCATCTGACGATAAAAAATTCATATTGAACAGGATCGAAAAAGCCTCAGCCGGATCGTCAGAAAAGAAAATATCCAGGGGCATGAAGATGATAGAAGACGGAACCGACGACTCCGGTTTGAAGGAGAACCTTATCGGAATCGCGCTGGATACGGAGAATTTCGATGTGGCCCTTGACATCATAGGGTCGGGCGGGCTCCCCGATGAACTCAGGGTACTTCTTCAGGCCAGGACGTACCTGTACATGGACAGACCCGTGCTTGCAACAGCCATCGCGGGGATGATCGACAAACCAGGGTCTATCTCCAGAGACACAGCCAGGGACTTGTTGTACATAGAAGGTGTCGCATGCGAAAGGCTGGGAGATTACGGAAGGGCGGCAGCCGCATTTGCCAGGATACTGAAGACAGGCGGCGAGTACATGGACAGCCGTAACAGGGCTGAAATAAATTATACTAAATTTATTGAATCGCAATTCGATAATAAGGCAAAAATACTTGTTAAGACCAGTGATCTCAATCCACACCGGAATGAAAGGATATTACCATGAAGATATGCCCACTTGTCACCCAGGCATCAATACTCGAGGAAAATGACAAAGAACTGCTGGTCAGGGAGGCTGATGATAACGACCTTTCACTCGAAGACGAGAAAAGGGAACTGAACGAATCGGAAGATGAAATATTCATAAATCCGGAATCGGACAATTCGAAAACCGGTGAAACCGATACGGATGCTGAAGAAAAATCTGTCCGGTTTCTTGCAAAATCTTTCAGGGGTGAAGTGAAGTGTCTTGGAGAGATTTGCAGGTTCCACGATGATGAAAAGGGCGAATGCAAGTTCGAGATTATATTCGGCTCTGTCGATTCAGAAAACAGTTACGGTGAAAAAATTGAATCGATAAAATCGGAAATGGAGAAATCATGGGATTTCCAGCAGAAAAGCACTTCGGACATCCTGTCGTTTTTCAAAGAGGTTGAAGAAAAATCATTAAAGACGCATGACGCAATAAAAAAAGGATTTTATGAGAAAATGGAGGAGATAAAGGCCCTGATCTCCGAAGTAAACGATGAAAACAAGGTGATCATAGAAAGTATAGCCGATGTTCTCGCGGAAAAGACCGAGGAAATCGAAAATAAATTAAGATCAAACGACGACGGTTTTAATGAGTTCAAAAACGAAGTTTCAAGCTGGAAAGACAATCTCGACATGAACATGAAAACCCTGAAAACCGATCTTTCCGAGAACAGAAAACTTGTCGAAGAAGTGACTGAAAACAATTCCGAAATCCTGAAAGTAGTTGAAAACCAGAAACAGAGCCTGAATGAGGAAGAGAAAAAACGGCAACTTGCCGACGCGAAAAGACTCAATAACGCAGGCGTGATGAGCTACCACAACGGTCAGTATGAACAGGCACTGGAACTCTTCAAGAAAGCGCTTGCCATAGACGGGGAATTCACCGAAGCATACAATAACCTCGGGCTGACATATACCGAGATGAACCAGGAAGATGATGCTACCGAAAACTTCAAGAAAGCTATCGAGTTGAATCCTGACCTTAGCGCTACCTACAACAATCTCGGTTATGTTTTCTACAGGATGGGGTCATATGTGGAAGCTGTAGAGATGTACAACGAAGCTATCGGCAGAAGCAAGGATAACAGTTCAGCGTGGACCAATCTCGGAAACGCTTTTTACAAACTGGATCAGGCCGAAGAAGCGCTGGATGCATGGAACAAGGCTATTGAGGTCGACCCGGGCAACGAAAAGGCAAAACGCAATCTCAAGCGTTTTCATGCTGAAGTTGGCGAAAGCAACTGAACCGGGAAAAATCAGAAGAAGGCAGAAAAGAGGGAACGCCATCTATCCCCTTTTTCTGCCTTATATGATTGTATCTATACTTTCTTCACATTCTTTGCATGATAACCCTTGGAGCCCTCGATAACATCATACTCCACTTTCTCCCCTTCGCTTAGCGTTCTGAAACCCTCCCCATCAATATCAGAATAATGAACAAAAATATCTTTTCCATCCGATTCCTGCTGGATAAACCCGTATCCCTTGTTTTCGTTGAACCACTTGATCTTACCCATTTCTGTCACCTATTACCTCCTTATCCTGCACAGGGGGGGTGAAGGGAAATACAGCCCGTAAATGACCCTGTATCTGCATCCATAACACCGGCAGGTCAGCAACATCGGCAGAAACTACCTGCGGGATGGAACCCATCACATCCGGTTGCCTAACCTGCGCATTTTATCACGTTCAGGAAAATATTTCAAATGGAATATCGGAACCGGGATTTCTCATTTCAGCCTGAATATTATTACACCATTTACATCTTCCCGAATGGCCCGATATTGGCACTTTTCTTGCGGAAGCCATTGAAGCAGCATCATTTGAACAGGATTATCGTTATGTTTAGATTACAGATACCATACGACAGGGTTCTGATCAATCCCATCGATTTTGACCCGCGGAATTTCGATTCCATATTGCGGAAGCTACTCGCTGCAAGTCGCAAAATGCCCGTTGTAATCGAGGTATTCAACGACTATACACAATACCTTCTC
>CBDUUV010000058.1:0-15542 GCA_965370495.1 uncultured bacterium | reverse complement strand
GTTTATTTCGCGGTGGCAATCCACCTCTATCCCACCGCATTTTTCGGCAAGGTAATGCGCCATATCCTGCTTGGCACAGAAACTCTGGGTAAAAAAGACCGTAGGAACATTCTCTTCAACAAAGCATTCGAGTTCCATGTCAGACGGGCGTCCGGCCTCGACACACCGGGTCCAGCCATATATGTGAGTCGTAGAGGGAAAAAGCTCGAGTATCCTGTAATCATTAGGCGGCACTCCCCAAAACCCATGGGTAGCGGTGCAGGCTTTCGGTGGATCGTCAGGTAACGCGGGATCAACAACCGTATCCATTATACTTGTGATCCTGTCGGCAAGCGGCCCCATTCCAACAGACCACACGAGTGGCCTGTCCTCCAGGTCCCCTTCAGAAAAACGTGACTCTATCACATTAAAACCCATTCCACGCAGAAGAAAAGAAATGTTCCGGCCCCTGTCACACTTGTCTTCACCAACAGCTGCTATAACAACGGCCAGGCTGTCGGCAAGCGCGACGGCATTATTCATAATGTTGGATATGATCCTGCAGGTAGTCGTCGGCAGCAGTCCGGAATCGGGTGCTCCATGATCGATATCGAGATCAATCACGGACAAATCCGGGCCGAATCTTTCTCTTGCCTCCTGAAAGACAGATCGAACTGGAAACCCGAAATATCCTATAAGTTTTTTTTCGCCTGAGGGGATCATGAGATAAACCCCGAAATCAGCAATAATTCATGACCGGAAAGCGGAAGCAGGCCTGGCAGTTCTGAGCACCGGACGAAGACCGTCACTCAAAACCTTCTTCCACCCTGCGTATAACATTGATCACGTCCTCGCTTCGAGATGCTTTCAGAAGCTTCTTCCTGAAATCTTCTATCTTTATCATCTTGACGATCTTGGCGATCGCCTGGACATGCGGGCCTGATTCGGTGGTCGGCGCTATCATCATAAAAAAAAGATGCGCGGGTTTTCCATCCAGTGATTCGAAATCCACGCCTTCTTTCGATATACCGATTACTATACTCAACTCACTGACTGAATCACATTTGGCGTGAGGAATGGCAACACCCATCTCCAGGCCTGTACTTCCATCCCTCTCCCTGCTCATTACAGCTTCGAATATCCCGTCAGTATCAACACCGGTAGAAGATTCACCCATCAGCTCAACAAGTTCTTCGATAATTTCACTCTTGTTATCGCCATCAAGATCCGTATTGACGCATTCTGGTCTGATATAATTTGATAATCTCATCTTCTATTGCCTCCTGTAGGGGGGCTTCCGCCGAAGCACTGAATATTGACGAATAATAATCAACCCCATGCCGGTACGCAAGGCCTCGTTAAAGACACCCTGCCTGGTGACATTCTTTCTACTGCATCTCCTCGAACATCTTGTCGATCTTGTCCAGCCCCCTGACGATCAGGACACAACATTTGGATTTCCTGAGAATCCTCTCTCCTTCTTCGTAGAAAGAATCCCTGAGGCTGAGAACCTCTCCGAGTTCACCCTGGATCAGGATATCGGCGCCGTACTTCTCGATCTCGCTCGCTACTTCCTCATGCACCAGTCCCTTCCGCAGAACTGTTTCTACCTCAACACCTTTTTTGCCTGCCAGTTTAACGATATAGTTGAGATATCGTTTACCATCTTCTTCCAGGTCTCTTTCATAATTCATTTTTTCGACCTGAACAAAGATCCTGGCCTTGAGCAATTCATTAAGAAGGTTCTCATTGACCACATATATGACCTTCAGGTCAGCGTCATGCACCTTCGACATCGCAATGGCCATCTGAGCAGCGGTTATGGATGATTCGCTTCCATCGACATATAAAAGAATCTTGTTGATCGGTCCATTCATCGGGCTTCCCCTTTTCTCCTGGAGAGTCGGTCCTTCACAAGTTTGAGGACAAAGAACGCTTCTCTTTCGGATTCTTCGAGTGCCATTTCTATATATTTCAGAGTCTCTTTATAATCCGGTATGAATATTTTCTCCAGAGCGTTCACGCGTCTTATTGTCTTTGCGACTTCCCGGGACAGCCGCATAAGCGAGATCCGCGCCTCCGCCAGTGTTCCGAGCAGTTTCAGGATTTCACGGAACTTCCTGATAGCCTCATCGATCCAGATACTGCTTTCCGCAGCAGCGAAGTAGGGCGACTTGTCATCGAACCTCACCCTGACCTTCGGAAGCGATACCCCCATGATCCTCTTCTGGGAAATCGATATCTCCGATTCGATGTTCATCCCGAGGGCTATAAGATTGACTTCCCTTCTTCCCATCCTGAGGATCGACTGGTCAAGGGCAACAAAAGCTTCAGAGAGTCTGGATTCGACTTCTTGCTGCGCTTCCACGGCCCGGTCGATCAGTCCCATCAGTTCAACAACGAGTATCTTCCGTTTCTGATCGAGAAGTTCCCAACCTTCCGTAGCAAACCCCAGATCCCTGCGCATCTTCATCATGTTGGTCTTCGTCGGAGCTACACTGTACTGCAACATTTCGTTACCATTCCAGCCGTTCAAGCGGCTCCGCCGCCAACGGCGTTTCAGGGGAACCGGATTCTACCGGGTAATTTCCAATAGCACCGGATCACTTCCCGTAATATTTGTTCAATTCCTCCTCGGATATCCGGTAGAGCTCTTCTTTCGGCAGATGAGAGATCACTTTCCATCCGATATCGAGCGTCTCGAATATGCTCCTGTTTTCATATTCACCCTGGCTCAGAAATTCACGTTCGAACTTGTCGCCGAACTCAATATAGATCTTGTCCAGAGGAGCAAGCTCTTCAGCCCCTATAACAGCAGCCAGAGCACGGACATCTTTCACATGAGAGTAAGCCGCAAAGAGCTGGCTTGCCACATGTGCATGGTCCTCACGGGTCATCCCCTCACCTATACCGTCTTTCATGAGGCGCGAGAGTGAAGGAAGCCCCGCAATCGGCGGATAGATGTTTCTGTGATCGAGTTCCCTCTCGAGGACTATCTGCCCTTCCGTGATATACCCGGAAAGATCGGGGACCGGGTGCGAGATATCATCATTCGGCATCGTCAGAATCGGCATCTGCGTGATCGACCCATCTATACCGGTTATCATACCAGCGCGTTCATATATGTTCGAAAGATCGCTGTAGAGATACCCGGGATAACCCTTCCTGCTCGGTATTTCTTCACGGATAGTCGATATCTCCCTGAGTGATTCACAGTAGTTCGTCATGTCTGTAAGGATCACCAGGACATGCATGTTCATCGTGAAAGCCAGATACTCCGCTGCGGTAAGCGCTGTTCTGGGCGTTACAAGCCTTTCCACCGATGGATCATCCGCAAGGTTGAGAAAAAGCACGACTTTCTCCAGCACCCCCGATTCCTCGAAGTTCTGTATGAAATACCGGGCCACATCGTGCTTGATCCCCATCGCCGCGAAGACGACGGCGAACGATGTTTCTTCCCCGATGATCTTCGCCTGACGGGTGATCTGCGCTACGATCCTGTTGTGGGGCAGGCCGGTTCCGGAGAAGATCGGAAGTTTCTGGCCTCGCACGAGCGTATTCATCCCATCGATCGCGGATATACCTGTCTGGATGAACTTCTTCGGATACTCACGAGCGGTGGGGTTGATCGGCAGCCCGTTGACATCCTTCCTCATTTCGGCTCTCGGCGGAGGCCCTCCGTCGATAGGCTGGCCGAGCCCGTTGAAAACGCGTCCGAGAATCTCGCTGCTTACACCGAAACTCAGCGGTTCCCCTTTGAAACGCACTTTCGTATCCGGGATGGAGAGTCCTGACGTTCCTTCGAAGACCTGGATGACGGCGGCACCCTCACTGCTTTCCAGGATCATACCGAGCCTTACATGGCCCTTCGAATCGATGACTTCCGCAAGCTCGTTATACCCGACATTATGGATTCCGTCGACAAACACAAGCGGGCCGGCCACCTGGCTGATCCCGATATATTCCCTGCCTTCGGCCAGATTTTTTTCCGTCATATTCTCACCGTTTCCTATTCGAACATTTCTCCGACACGCTCCATTGAGCGCCTCAGCTTGTCTCTTATTTCATCTATCTTTTCTATTTCATCATTGGAAACGGAGAACTTCATCCTCATGATGTCAGACGTCACTTCCATCTTCCTGATTTGATGGATCGTCGCCCCCTTCCTGATGTTCTCCAGACCCAGCTCATAAAATTCAAGGATCACCTGCAGCATCTTGACCTGCTTTTCCGGAACGCAGTACATATCGATCTTGTCAAAACTGTTCTGTTGAAGAAACGCGTTTTTGAACATCGTGCTTGTTTCGAGGACGATTCTCTGCGTGTCGGGGAGCACATCGGGGCCTACGAGTTTGACGACCTGCTGAAGTTTTCCCTCCTGCTGAAGAATGTCCATGATCTTGCGCCGCAGTTCTATCCACTCACCACCGGAATTTTCCCCCCACCAGTCACTGATCTCCTCTACATATTCGCTGTAGCTGTCAAGCCACGATATCGCCGGGTAATGCCTCGCATTGGCAAGCTGGCGGTCAAGAGCCCAGGTACAGCGCACGAACCGTTTCGAATGCTGTGTTACTGGCTCTGAAAAATCACCGCCCGGGGGAGAAACCGAACCTATGATACTGATCGAACCCTCCCCTCCTCCGAGAGTCTCTACCATCCCGGCCCTCTCATAGAACTCCGCAAGCCTTGTGGGAAGGTACGCGGGATACCCCTCATCGGCAGGCATTTCTTCCATACGTCCGGAAAGCTCACGGAGCGCTTCGGCCCATCTGGATGTCGAATCGGCCATGATCGCCACATGATAACCCTGGTCCCTGTAATACTCGGCTATCGTTATTCCCGTATATATAGATGCCTCGCGGGCCGCGACAGGCATATTGGAAGTGTTCGCGATAAGAATCGTCCGCTCCATGATAGGCCTTTTCGTTCTTGGATCTATAAGTTTGGGGAACTCGATAAGTACATCTGTCATCTCGTTTCCGCGCTCACCGCATCCGATGTAGACGATCAGGTCGGCATCGCTCCATTTCGAGAGAGCATGCTGGATCATCGTCTTGCCGGTCCCGAAGCCGCCGGGGACCACGACAGTGCCACCCTTGGCGACCGGGAAAAGCGTGTCTATAACCCTCTGTCCTGTTATAAGCGGGATGGTCAGCGGCTTTCTACCCTTGGTGGGGCGCCCTTTTCGAACCGGCCAATGCTGACTGAGCTTGACTTCCAGAACGCTGCCAGATTGATCTTCGACCCTGGCGATCGTCTCCTCGACATTATATTCACCTTCATCTGTTATCCAGGTGACTTTCCCCGCCATCCCGGGAGGAACAAGTACCCGGTGTTCGATCAACACCGTTTCCTGCACCTTGCCGGCGATCTCGCCACCGCTTACTTCATCGCCCACCTTCAGGACAGGAACAAAAACCCATTTCTTTTCCCTGTCGAGCGATGGCACATGGATACCTTTCTGGATATACTGGCCTGACGAATCGCGAATCACCTCGAGCGGCCTCTGGATACCGTCATAAATCGTCCCGATAAGCCCCGGTCCGAGTTCTACCGATAAAGGCACTCCGGCACTGTAAATATTCGTTCCCGGAGCAAGACCCGTTGTATCCTCGTACACCTGGATGACAGCCCGGCCTCTGTTGAGTTTCACGATCTCACCGACCAGGTGGTCTTCACCGACCTCTACAAGGTCGAGCATTCTGGCCGTATCGATTTCCCTGGCATGGATTACCGGGCCGATAACTTTGTCCACTTTTCCAATAATCTCAAGCACTGCTTGAATCCTCGCTTCCTTCCGGCTCGAAGACCTCTTCGAATATTATATTCCTTATCTTATCGCGCATCCTGTATATCCGCGCTTCAAAAGTATTGTCGTAAATGACTCTGCCCCCCGGAACACTAACCCTTGCACCTCCCAGTGAACTCTTTTCCAGGGGCGTCTCTTCGAAAGTCTCTATCTGCCTGGCCTGCTTCTGCAACCCGTCCCTTACGAGGGAAAACACCTGCTCCCGCAGTAGATTCATATCCCTGCGATCGACATATACCAGGAAACTGTTCCCGTCGAGCCCCGTAATCGCCTCGATGATCACTTCGGCAAGCAACCGGGGATAACCACTGCCGGGCCTGATATCCTCGAGGCCTTTCAACACCTTCCGGTTGATGCTTGAAACAACTTCCTCGCGGGCTTTCAGCTTCGTCCGCTTTACTTCGATATTTACACCTGACAAAAGTCTCCTGCGGATCGCTTCAGCTTTTTCCCGTGATTCTTTCAGGATTTTTTCAGCATCAGACCCGCCATTTTCTTCGGCTTTCTCCAATATCTCAGAGGCGGTCCGCTCAGCCTTATCGATGATCGACGCGATCTCTTTCTCGCCATCCTCTATTATCCGGCTGACTATCCTGTCGACTGCTTCGTTATCGACCAATGCCCCCACTCCCTTTTTCGGTTTTCTTTCAAAATGTCAGATTTTTACACCTATCGCCGCGTTTACCATCTCCCTGATGGATGCCCTGTCCTCGAGGGCTCCTTTTCGATCGGGGATCTCGATGATCAACGGAAAGGTATGCCCGAAGATAAATTCCTCCATTTCTTCCCGAATCGATGCGGCGATCCTCTCGGTAATGATTATGATACCGACATCCTCGGATGAAAAGGCTTTTGCCAGAGCTTCTCGCGCTTCTTCGGCCGTTTCCACAACCTCGCCTTCCAGCCCGACGAGCTTGAAACCCGTCACCGTATTTTCATCCGCAATTACGTAAAACTGCATCAGCCGGCCCTTTCCCTGGTTCCGGCGATTGAGCGGCGATGAGCGATCGACCGCTGCAATCGATATATGCGATACTGCCTGCAGGCAGTATCGCGCCCGAGCTATATCTTGGTCAGGATCATAATCGAAATGATCAGGCCATATATAGCGATACCTTCAGCAAGACCGACATAGATCAACGCCCTGGCGGCCAGCTCGGGTTTTTCACCGATAGCGCCAAGAGCCGCCGAACCAACATAGGCAACCGCGAGTCCGGCTCCCACGCTTCCGATCGCTGTCGAAAACGCCGCGGCGGCAAATCCCCACATTATGACCTTGGCTCTCTCGGGAGAGTAATCTTTCACGACTTCACCCGCCACCGATGTATCCGCCAGATCATGATCCTGGCTGTAGACATGGGAAGCCGTACTTATAAGGGTTATCAGCAGGACTATGATCACGGTCGAAAATACCGCTACACCCGACAGGGTGATCAATTTCTTCATCTTCCTCCTGCGTTCCTCTTGCTGTGACATTTAAGGCGTCTCCTTTCGTTCTTTACGGTCAGGACCAAGGCCCAGGCCGATCGGTTTATAAGCTACTCCTCCACCCATGAAGAACTTGCCGAAGAACTCGTAGTACTCCAATCGGATGGCCTGTATCGTTACTATCATACCCTCGAGTGCGATAATAACGGCGTTTCCAACTATAAGAATCAGGGTCGAGTAGATCACGCCCGAGACCCCACCCTTTACCATTACCATTTCAACAAGGCTGAATACGGCGATGAACAACCCGACATGAGCCAGAGCAAATGCTGCTACACGTATAAAAGACACCGTGTTGCCAAGATATCCCGTCATTATCTCCATTACCTCTATCACGGTCTCCATAATATAGGTCATCAACCCCTTCTCGAATCTTATCCTGCGCCTTGTGAACAGGGCAGTGAGAGGTTCACGCAGGAAAAGGAGCAGGACCGGTATTCCGATCCCGAAGATGATCAGTTTTGCCGGAATCGGTTTTTCCGACAGGAAGATCGATACTGCCCCGATTCCACACCAGTAGATCACCGCGCTGACGAGCCCCGCCTGATCGAAGAAGGTAGCTTTGAAATCCTTTGCGCGCACAGCATTGATCACATTCAGAACTATCCCTGTTGAAATCAGTATAATGCCAAAATATATCGCGACCTTGAAAAAGTAGAGAACGTTGTGCATCGGTTTCATCCAGAATCCGTGGAACAGGTTCTCGAGCCCGAAAACACTCCCGTAGAGCATACCAAACACTATCGATGAAAGACCGCAATAGAAAGCGAGTTTTCCCACGAGGACCGGACCCTCGGTGCTCTGCCGTTTACTTTTTCTAAATCCCAGCATCCAGCCTATCCACGCGAGAACAGCCCCATGCCCGACATCACCGAACATCATTCCGAACATCAGCAGGAAGCTGATCGCCACAAAACAGGTCGGATCGATGAATTTATATTCCGGAAGTCCATAGCTGGACACAAGCATTTCGAACGGCCTGAAGAATCCTGGATGCCTGAGCATCACGGGAACTTTCACTTTGCCGCTTTTCACTCCCGTAATCTCCTCCGGGGAGGTAATCTCGATGATCGCCCGCCCTCGTGCGGCGCGCATGATTTCATTTTTTACTTCGCGCTTCCTGTCGCTTGGAACCCAGCCGGAAAAGATAAATGTCTTCTTTGTCTTCTTGAGATAATCTTTGACCTTGAGAAGCAGTTCTGCAACCCGCAGGGAACGGTGATAATCGGTAACCGCCGCTGAATGATCAAGCTTGATTTCCTTCAGTTCATCCTCAAGCGCTTCAATCTTTTCACTGATCCCGGCAATCTTCCCCTCCAACCCCTCTATGACCAGTGCTGATTCATCTCCGGTTTCTTGTCCCCCGGGCATCTCTATCTCTTCGAATGTTGCTTCGCGAAGGATCCTCTTCAGCTTGAGCCGATCGGTTTTGAGGCCTATCAACAGAATAATATCCATCGATTCCCTGCTTGCCAGCGGCAATACAACTGCTGCTAGCGACGCGATTTTTTCCCTTATATATTCGAGGTTCTCGCTCTTGACCTGACCGTAACGTATCTCCAGAAAAGTATATGGCGTACTCTGGTGCGGAAGCCCGATTTCGGCAAGAGGCGACACTTCGTTGAATATCCCCTGCATTCTTTCCAGATGGACTTCGAGTTCCTTTTTGTGAAAAACGATATCCTGCACCCTTGATTCCAGTGAGGACATCTCCTTTTCCATCTCATCGAGGTCATTCACAGAGACTTCGAGCAACTTGCTGTCACGTTCCTCGAGAGGCAACTCCCGGATTCCGAGATCCTTCATCAGGCCGATGACCCTCTGGCCCAGACGATCGAGTTTATCACTCATCCTGCCGGTATCGAATGTCCTGAGCTGTTCTACCCAGGGTTGTTTGTCATCGAGCTGAACCAGGTGAAGTATCCCCAGCCGCACTATGGCTTTAGCCACTTCATCGACCTCAGTTTCGAAAACCATCACATTGATCTGATGCATCTTTTCCGGAGTAAACATACCACCACCATCAGAATGAGACTCTCAAATGACTTTCTATCTCTCCACGATCCATCTTGTATACCTTGCCGTTCAAAATCGTAATGATGTTCCGGATCTCGGTACGTTTGAGTATCAGGTACGACAAGACGGTCCCTATTGTAAAGGGAAATCCGCCCAGAACCTTGCGGGCTTCGGTTATCAGGATGTTCCACAGGACGATCTCCAGGAGATAGAGTTTGCTCAGGTCCTGACCCTGGACCAGCATCCCGGAAACGTTTTTGAGCGATCTTTCCAACGCGACGGAAAGAACATCTTCGATCGATTCAGCCTTGAACGCCTGGCGGAGCCTGTCGCGCGTCATCCTGTAACCACCCGGAATGTTGTAATCAAGAAGTTTCCCTACAGGGATATCGTAATAGAACTTCAGGCGGATCAGCCACCCAAGATTCTTCTGGTCGATCTCGAGCCCGACAAGTTTACGGGCTATCTCACGGTCCTTTTTTGAGAGTTTTTCAACCCTGGCCTTGAGACGTTCGTAATAATCTATTTCGAGATTGATCTCTATGGGGAAAAGGGTGCCTCGTTCCCTGTAATCGTCGAAAACAGAATTGACCGATTTGAAAAATGGCGACCTTGCCAGAAATGAAACGGCATCTTCCATCGCTGCCGCTTCAGATATCGCCTGGTATGGGAGTGCGTGTGGAAGGTTCTGCCGGATAAGAAATTTCATATCCTCGCCATCGTGTTTCTTTTCACGGATCCTGAAAGCGGTTTTAAGGTTTTCGATCTCGTATTTCTCGAGAAAATGTGAGATGAGTTCCCTTTCAGGGCCCCGCATATCCCTGAGTAGCTCTGAATGCCACCTCACTTCCCTCTCCAGCAGTAGTCTTTCCCCGACCCTGGGATCGAAGAAGATCTCGGGCCTGGCAAATATCTCTTCATATGTCGTTCCGTCAAGTGTGGCATAGAAATCGGCAAGATCACGGGCTTCGGCCAGGCGGTTGATCTGTTGAATATCAAGCAGGGTACTCAGGCGAGCCCTTACTTTCGCGTTGATTAAAGCATATTTGCTGATCGGCCCGAATATCATAACGATCTCCTGAGTTCTGAATCAAAACAGGGTGTGATCCGCGGGGTCAGGCCTGTTCCCTGCCTGTGACAATATCTATTATGCGTTTTACAGCCCCTTCGATCTCTGAGCTTCGCTTGTTCATAAGCTCCGCGCCGCCACCTTTGACCTTTCCTACCTGGAGGTCTCTTTCCTTTTCCGCCTCGTTTGTCAGGCGTTCGATAAGATCCTGGCCGTCTTTTACAGCTTTCTGCCTGCTTTTTTCGACGATCTCACGACTGCTGGTTTCAGCTGAGCGTACGATCTTCTGAGCTTGCGAATGAGCATCCTCGACCTTGCCGCGGATTTCTTTCTCTGCTTCCATTATTTTTTTTACGATCTCTTTCAAAACCACTCCTGACGCGAAATACACACCCGGAAAGCAATCCGGGATAATGTGGCAGTATAGTCTGTCACAGAAAAGTTGTCAACGCTGTAAAATCATTGGGTATTTGCTTGTCACAAGGCACAATACGTCCTATAATTTTGCGGAATATCTTTGTAAATCAAATAAGTTTTTCAGTGTACCCGAAACAGAAATAATACCGGATCATGATCCTTTCATATTATATCCTGAAGTATCCTTATATTCTGGCCTGGTATCTTGTAAAATTGTTTCGCGGGAAGAAACAAATCGTATTCTACTGTGACAATGAGCTTGATTATGAGATATGTAGAAATATCGATATCCCGGGAATCGAATATGTCGCCCGTAACAGAAAAATAGCTGACAAGCTGAAAAGCCATGTCACGAAAGTCAGGACCTGGCCTGTTTTCCCCGATGCTGTGATCATGGCAAGGCATGCTCTTCACAGATTCCCCTGCGGCAGCATCACCCGGATCGGACTGAGACACGGACCCTATCATTTCAAGAAAATGATAGATCCATCGAGATACAATGCGTTCGACCTTTTTCTCATGACTTCCGCTCATGAAGTCGAAAAAGCCCGCCGGTGCGGAATAACAAATTCAGTCGATGGGGGATTTCCCAAGCTCGATTCGCTTCTTGACGGGTCGATCGATTCTTCCACACTGCAGAAGCTGAAAAATCGATTGAATCTCGATCCTGAAAAAAAGACGCTTCTCTTTTCGGCCACCTGGAACAACTCAGGGATGTCCGCGGTGAACCTGTGGTACGACAAACTCGATCAATTGACTGACAAGTATAACATCCTGGCTACCGTACACCCGTTTACGAGCAGAAAAATTATCGAAATTATTAAAAGCACGGAGAATGTTCACTATATAGAGAATGTTTCACTTTACCCTTTTATGCTGCTTTCCGATCTGCTGATCTCGGATACAAGCTCCATAATCGCTGAATACTGCCCGCTCGACAGGCCCATAATATGTTTCAATACCGGAATTTCGAAAAGGACCGAGCCAGAGGTTACCGGCATCATCAATGACCTGACTCACAAGATCGGTGATTTCAACGAGCTTGCCGGCCGACTGGATTCGATTTTCGATAATCCTGCCAACTTGTCAGATGCAAGAAAAAGGGCCCTGGAAATATTCTTTGGTGACAGCATTGGGAATCATTGCAGGAAATCCACTCTTTTGATCTCTGGTTTCCTGAAGAAAAACGGGTTGCTCTGAAATTTGTTTTTGGGTGGTTACGTTGTCGCCATGTCATTGAAGATCATTCATAATATTTCATTATTTCATTGTAAACCAACTCCGGGTTGATAAGCCGCAGGCAATCATGATGCCCCAGTGAACATGTTCGCCCTCCATGTATTCCGCACGGGCGGCACGCCATCTCTATTTCCAGCATCTTATCGTTTTCCCTGTAAGGATAACATCCATATTCTCTTACCGTAGGGCCGAAAAATGCCAGTACAGGCGTATTGACAGCATTCGACATGTGCAGAGGAGCGCTGTCATTTGTGATCATAAGGTCAAGTATTTCAATTACTGCAGTCGAACCCAGTAATCCCAGCTCTCCAGCCAGGTTGGTACATTTTTCATTTGAGCTGCTCCGGATTATCTTTTCACACAAAGGATGATCGTCTTTGCTGCCGATAAAAAATATACTGATATTTTTTCCAGACAACATGTCCAACAGCTTTCCGAAATGTTCTTCCGGCCATTTCTTGGTCTCCCTGACAGAACCCGGTGCTATTCCTATATTCAATCGGGCCGAACTGCCCGTCAACAATTCCCGGGCCCTGATTCTGTCATCGTCACCCGGAAACAACTCCGTAGACATATCCGCCACGGATATATCAGAAGTCTTTGAAAGAAGCTCCACGACTACCTGGCGAAAATGCGTCCCCGCGCTGAATGTCACAGGAT
Source organism: uncultured bacterium (assembly GCA_965370495.1). GTDB lineage: Bacteria > Krumholzibacteriota > Krumholzibacteriia > Krumholzibacteriales > Krumholzibacteriaceae > Krumholzibacterium. The sequence continues at coordinate 2,862 of CBDUUV010000058.1, read as the reverse complement.
GAGTCAGAAATCTCATTCCGTGCAAACCGATCCTTTTTGGAATATTCCCCAGCACCATAATCAGGGACGATGTCGTCGATGTGGTAAGGGAATATGCAACGTCATACCTGCGCTTTCTGATCTCTTTGACAAGGAACCAGAAGCTCAGGAATTTGCTTTTCTTCTTCCTCTTGTTGAAAAGGAATACATCGTCAATATACGGGTTATTCCTGATTATTCCCATGGTTTCAGGAATCACGACCACGTCTATCCTGGCTTCCGGATAAACCCTTTTCAGTTCCCTGAACAACGGAGTGGTCATCACAAGATCGCCGAGAAAAGCTGTCTGGATAACAAGTATTTTATTATAACTCAACGCCTTGTCCCCAATAGTGCTTCATACAACCTGATATCCATATCCACAGTGGTTTTTGTTGTTTAGCTCTTGTTGCTGAAAGTAGTACTGAAAAAACACGCCTGTTCCTCTGGCATTGAATCGTTGTAAAACAAACGAAAGGAGCAGGCATGAGAACAAAAATTCTATTCAAATGTACCTTTGCTTTGGCGGCAAGTCAACCCTGAAAGTTTTTTTGGACATTCCCCGTTTTTTCAGGGGAAGGCGAATAATACATGCCCCGGCGCCTTTCTCCTGTTAGTCCTGATCGTAATCGCTTTCAGTGATTCAGAAAAACGCGTGCCCCTGTATATCGAGATTCGTCAGGCCCGATTCCTTCGCCGCCCTGACAACATCCCTGTATTCACTGTTCGATATCTTTCTTGCGATCTCGGGGTAATCAAACGCCTTGTATGCCGGCCTGTACTGCGACATTATATTCAGGTAGGTGTCTTTCGGCAGATTGGTAGCGATCCATTCGATCACCTTCACCGAACCGCTTACGTTGCCGGGCATGACGAGATGTCTCATCATCAGTCCCCTCTGCATGATACCGTCTTCGTTCGGGTGCGCGGTGCCGACCTGCCGGTTCATCTCGAGCAAGGCCGCTTTGGTGACCTGCGGATAGGTCCTGGCTCCCGACGAATACCTCTCGGCCATGCGGCCGTCGAAGTACTTGAAATCGGGCAGGTAGATATCCACCACGCCGTCGAGCATCTGCAGTATCTCAACCTTTTCCCAGCCGCAGCTATTGTAGACCAGGGGAAGCCTCAGCCCCCTTGATGCGGCGATATCGAGCGCGAGAAGTATGTGCGGAGAATAGTGCGTCGGCGTGACGATGTTTATATTGTGACAACCTGTCTGCTGGAGCTTGAGCATCATCGAGGCCAGATCCTCAATGCTCTTTCTCGATCCCTGCCCTCCCTGGCTGATCTCTCCGTTGATACAGAAGACGCACCTGAGCGCGCAGTTCGTCATGAATATCGTTCCCGAACCTCCCCTACCCACAAGGGGTCTTTCCTCGCCGAAATGGGGATGGAACGACGCGATCTCCAGAACCGAAGACGCCTGGCAGAATCCCCTCTCGCCCTCCAGCCTTTTAGTCCCGCACTCGCGTGGGCAGAGGGTACAGTTGTCCATAATCCGCCAAAGTGCTTCTCCCCTCTTTTTCAGTTCACCACTTCGGTGAAGCTTTATATACGACGGATCGGAGCTTCTGGAAGATGCCATGGCGGTAGTCAGTGGCAGTGTAAGCCCGAAACAGAAAACCGAACTTATGAACTCTCTTCTCGATTGCATTTCGTATCCCGGTAGACTTTACCACTAACCGCGCTCATTTGTCTACCCCGGTACTGGTGAATGCTTCGGGGTATCTCGCAAGGAAGTTCCCGGCGAATTCGGGCAGTTCCGCCAGGAAACCTTCTTCCCTATAAATACGAAGGACCGTCATGACCGGCTTTTTGTTGATCTCCGGCGAATAATCGACGAGATCGCCTTACACGTCGCCCTTTGCGTCATAAGCCATATCCAGCACTTTGACCTTGGCCTCGCTCGAGAAATCGAAAGCACGAATATCTGCCGACCTGATTTCCCTGGGACACGGGACAATACCGCCCTCGAGGTCATTCTGATAAACCCGTCAGCTGTCGATCAGGAATTACTCCCTGAACAATGCTTTCACTGATCCCCAGCTGTCTCCGTCGACTGGCATTGCATCACCGCACAATATCGTAGTTAATCCGACGATCCCGAACATCTCATTATCAGGAGTGAAGGTACCACGCAGTTCACCAGTGTCAGGATGCGGCCCTATAACCAGTGGATATTCCAGCATCGCGTCACATGGCACCAGGACCATGCAGGTATATGTCGCAAGGATGTCATACCCATGCGGATATCCCGTACATGGAGGCCAGAAAGCGATAGAATGCCCCCCGAACGGATCGCCCAGGGAAATGGACTGATTCGGCGGATACGAGACACTGATTACAATGAAATTCAGATGCTCACCATCGCTGGGTGTCTGTAGCTGGTATTCCACTGCGGTAACAAAATGTTCCGTGTGAACAATATACAGATGCAACGGAAATACTGTAAAAGGCGCATCTGGATGGTAATACAGTTTGCCCTCATGATAAATGCCCAGTGATGCGTATGCCATCAACATCCCCGGAATCAAGGCAATGATGGCAAAAACCAATATCATTCTCCTCATGATCAATCCCCTCCTTGCGGAAACCTTCGGAGACACAGAAATTGATTTAATTGTTGAACGATACTTGTAGCACTGGAAGAAAGGTCTGTTGATGATTCCCCGACTAAGCTAAATTCGCTTACACCACCGTTCTCACATGTCACAAACACCGTGAGTACTACAAGTGCTATAAGCTATTCAACAACACATATTGTATCACATAACCGACACAACATAAAGACAATATTCGCCTGCTTAAGTGAATGGGTGAAGTATGGACTTAATAATAGTTCCT
>CBDUUV010000057.1:0-15905 GCA_965370495.1 uncultured bacterium | reverse complement strand
CTCAGGAATTATGTCGAGAGATGGTTTTTCGATCTTCCGGAAGAACCGGTCAGAAAAGAGTCTGAATGGACTAGAGAGATTCCAGAAGAGGGAGAGATTATAGAAGAGGGTGATCCCGAACTCAACGGGGTGATCGAATACAAACTGAAAAAGTTTGAAAAGAAAAAAGGAATCAATGTCGCGGTCATCAAGATCAAGGCCAGGCTAAAAGTTCATCAGGTTACGGAAGCAGGCGTTGTAGATGGTGTTATCGAATCGGATGGTGAGGTTAAAATAGCTGTCGAAGGCGGTTATGTCGTAGAATCGAAATTGTCTGTGGAGATGAAAGGCGTATTGGTTTCTACCGATGATTTTACGGGGGAGGAGACCAGCAGGGATATCATCCAGATTCTCTATAAGGAAGTAAAACTGGAAAAATAGACTGGGATGAAGATTGCCGGAAGATAATAAAGAAGAACTGAAGGAAATGGGTTTTCTCGGTCATCTCGATGAACTCAGATCGATGTTGATCCAGGTGCTTGCCGCATGGCTTGGAATTTCTATCGTCCTCTGGTTCTTCTCTGGATATGTCCTGGATTTTCTACTGGCCGGTATTCCTGTCGAGAGCCTGTATTTTCATGCCCCGGTCGAGGCGTTCATGGTGCGCCTCAAGCTCAGTTTTATTTCAGGGTTTCTCGTTTCTTTTCCATTTATTCTTTTTCGTATCTGGGCGTTTATCTCGCCGGGGTTGTATAAAAGCGAGAGAAAGGTCGTTGTCCCCCTCGTTTTGCCCGCGACGTTATTATTCTATACTGGAGCCGTGTTTGCATACTGGATAATGATCCCGGTCGTTCTTGATTTTCTGATACGGTTCGGTACCGGGCTGCTTTTGCCTCTTATCTCTGTTGACAAGTATTTTGAATTCATCGCCAGGCTGTGCTTCGCGTTCGGAATAGTGTTTCAGCTTCCCCTTGTAATAATCGCGCTGACATCACTGGGAGTGATTTCTCCAAGCGCGCTTCTCAGGCAATGGAGATGGGTTATCCTGGTGATATTCGTGGCAGGTGCCGTACTGACGCCTCCCGACCCTGCTTCTCAACTTCTTATGGCACTGCCGCTGGTGTTTCTTTTTCTGGTAAGCGCGATGCTCTCGCTGCTTATTGAAAAAAGAAGGAAGAGGGAAGAAAAATAGAAGTGCCGACTGCGCTTTCGCCGGTATTCGCCGTCGATTCTTGACATGGAAGATATTTAGTGCTAATTTCCATTATTCAGAAGGTTTTTTTGCAATCAGATTTTGTATCCGAAAGGGATTATCCGGGAACAGATGAGATCTATTAAAGCCAGCCATTCGAACGAGTTTCAGTCCCCGGTCAGCCGGGAACTCGGTTTCCTGGAAGAACTGCTGAGAGTGGCTCTTCATTCCGATGTTCCCTCCATCGAGGAGATATGCGAACATCTCCGCGGCACGCCCGGGAAACGGCTTCGCCCCAATATTCTTTTTCTTGCTTCGAAGAGTGCTGGGGGAAGTTGCGAAGCTCCGCTTACGGCCGGTCTTGCCGTCGAGCTTATTCATACCGCGACGCTTATCCACGATGATATAATAGATAATCACATCGTTCGCCGCGGCAGGGAAACTGTTTATGCCAGGTGGGGAGCCAATATTGCTACGGTAATGGGTGATTTTCTCTATTCGAAAGCATTTGCCAACCTGGGGGAAGCCGGGTTGTACGAGATAATGGAGATCCTTGCCAGGACGACCAACACCATGAGTGTTGGTGAAATGATGCAGTTTCAGCATTCAAAGAATATCGAGATCAGTGAAGCATGGTATATGGATATGATCTACAGCAAGACCGCGTCTCTCTTTTCCGCTTCGAGTGAATGTGGTGCCGTAATAGGAATCAATGGAAAAAAGAACGGATTTCAAAAATCATACGCGGCCTTCGGAAAGAATATCGGCTTGGCATTCCAGATAACGGATGATCTTATCGATTACCTGGGGGTTGATGAAAGGGTCGGAAAACCGACAGCTTCTGATTTTACTGACGGGCGTGTCACACTGCCGTTTATTTCGGCTTTGCGAAACGCTCCCGCTCAAAAGAAGAAAAGAGTCAGTAAATTTTTCTATACCGGGTTCGAGAGAGACGATGACTGGAATGAAGTAGTCTTCTTCGTTCAGAATTATGGAGGAGTGGAATACTCTTTCAAAAAGGCCAGGGAATTTGGTGAAAGAGCCAAGGTTTCGCTTGAAGATCTGACGCCTTCACGCGAAAAAGATGCTCTTTGTTTTGTGGCCGATTACGTGGTCAAGAGAGTAGATTCTCTCTCGGCATAAGTACCCTGGCAGAATGATCTGTCAGTACGATTCGTTGGAAATTCCAGCCCGCGTATCTATTTGTTCATGGTGGCATGTAATGGAGGAAAGAGAAGCTCTATTCTACCAGAAGCTGGGTGGTGGCCGCGTCAGATGCGTTCTCTGCCCGAACTACTGCGTTATTACGGAAGGAAAAAGCGGCAGGTGCAGGCTTCGAATGAACAGGAATGGGCGGCTTGCCGCGCTGTCGTATGGTTATACCGTTACGGTGGGCGTAGATCCGATTGAAAAAAAACCGCTCTATCATTTCATGCCGGGAAGCAGGATCCTTTCGGTGGGCCCGAACGGATGCACTCTGACCTGTGACCATTGTCAGAACTGGAACATTTCCCAGGAGGAATCCCCTGTTACGTATATATCGCCTGAAAAGCTGGCTGTTCTCGCGTCTGAAGAGGGTTCAGTTGGTGTGGCATTTACATATACCGAGCCTCTTCTGTGGTATGAGTATCTGCTCGATGCGACCCGGTCGCTGAAGGAACAGAATCTGAAATCCGTACTTGTCACGAACGGGTACCTAAACGAGGAGCCAGCTCATCGAATCGTTCCCCTGATAGATGCTTTCAATATCGATTTGAAGAGTTTCGATGACCGGTTCTACCGTGATTATTGCGGTGGAAGTATTGAACCCGTAAAGAGGTTTATCGAGATCGCTTCGGCATCCTCACATGTGGAGATCACGAACCTTATCATCCCGGGCCTGAACGATTCACCGGAACAGATAGAGGGAATGGCGAGGTGGATATCAGGGATATCGAGAGAGATACCTCTGCATCTTTCGAGGTTTTTCCCCCGGTTCAGGATGACAGGCAGAGAATCGACTCCGGCTGTCACGCTCGAGAAAGCATACGATCTGGCGAGAAGATTCCTTGATTATGTCTATATTGGTAATATATTCATCGAGGGCACGGAGAACACCTTTTGCCCTGATTGTGGAAAGGCAATAATAAATCGGTCCGGATACAGAGTGGAGATGCAGGCAGCCGGTGGTGTTTGCCCCGGTTGCGGGACCGTTATCAAGGGGGTCTGGAAGTAGTTGGCAAAGCTGGCACCTAAAACACTGGCGAAAAAAATAATCAAAGCTGCGTGGAACAAAAAGGCAGAAGATATAATTTTGCTCAACCTGAAGAAGATTTCGGGGATAACGGATTATTTTGTTATTTGTTCCGCGGGGAGCGATGTGCAGGCGCGCATGATCGCTGATCATATCTCTGACTTGCTCAAGGGCAAGGACCTCATCCTGCATATAGAGGGGTATCAGTCCGGTAACTGGATACTGATTGACTGTTTCACGGTCGTTGTACATATATTCCGACCTGAAGCGAGAGATTTTTATGGGCTGGAGAAGTTCTGGGGGGATGCTCCCAGGGAGGAATTTCCTGATGGGAAATAGCAGGAGCGGCGAGAGCACAGCATCTGTCAGGAGAAGGGTTGTAACAGGAATATCCGCGGCCATGGAAGGGTTGGGGTTTGATGCGCGGGAATCAGAGATTCAACTGGAAAGGCCGAAGAATCCGGACCATGGAGACTTGAGCTGCAACATCGCCATGATGATCTCAAAGGGACTGGGTAAAGATCCAGGAGAACTTGCCGGCAGGATCGTAGAAGCTATTTCTTTCGACGAGGATTTCATCGACAGGGTAGAGATCGCCGGGCATGCGTTTATTAATTTTTCGTTTTCAAATAAATATCTGGTCAAACAGGTCGCGAGTATCAACCACCAGGGTAGTTCATACGGTGATTCAGATATCGGAAAAGGTAAAAAACTCCAGGTGGAATATGTATCGGCGAATCCCACCGGGCCTCTCGTGGTAGTATCCGCGAGGGCGGCCGCGGTTGGAACCGCGCTGGTGAATGTGCTGAAAAAAACGGGGCATGAAGTTGAGACAGAGTATTATCTGAACGATGCGGGAAGTCAGGTTAGAAAACTCGGGATATCACTCCTTACGCGTTTCAGACAGGGGCTCGGAGAGGATGTTCCTTTTCCCGAGGATGGCTACCCGGGGGAGTACATCGTCGACATTGCCGGGGCGATACCGGAAGGCAAAGGCAGGGCGTGGCTGGAGTCTGGAGAAGAAAAGGCCATCTCGGCATTCGGGCGTCATGCCGTTACAAGTATTTCAGAAGGGATCAAAAAGGATCTCAGCGATTTCGGTGTTTTCTTTGATGTGTATTTTCGTGAGTCGCAGTTGTACAGGGATGGTGGCGAGATCAGTGAGGCTCTGGATATATTCAGGGAAAAAGGTGTTGTCTACGAAGAGGATGGGGCTATCTGGTTCCGTTCAACCGGCTACGGGGATGAAAAGGACAGGGTACTTCTAAGGAGTGATGGTTCTCCAACATATTTTCTTGCCGATGCCGCTTACCATCTCAACAAGCTGCAGCGCGGGTTCGATCATGTAATAGACATTTTCGGGCCCGACCATCATGGACATATTAACAGGCTCAAGGCGGCGACAGCTGTTTTCGGGGCTGCTGACGACTGGCTCGATGTCTTGACTGTCCAGTGGGTCAGGTTGATCGAGGACGGCAAACAGATTAAGATGTCCAAACGCGGCGGGGAATTCGAGACCCTGGCCGACCTTGTGGCCGATGTTGGAAGTGATGCTTCCAAGTTCTTTTTCCTCATGAGGAAAACCAACGCTCATCTTGATTTCAATCTTACCCTGGCACGCACCGAATCGGATGAGAATCCGGTCTATTATGTCCAGTACGCTCATGCGAGAATCAGCAGTGTCATCTCGTACGCGGAGAATGAAGGGGTTGCAATGCCCGATGACCTGTCATGCGTACAGCTGCTTCAGGAGAAAGAGGAACTTGAGTTGATTCGTAACCTGGTTATATTCCCGCACCTTGTCGAGGGAGCAGCGATCTCGATGGAACCGCACAGGCTTTCAACATATGCGCAGCAGCTTGCAGCCTCTTTTCATCGCTTCTATCATGTTTGCAGGATCATTTCCAACGACAGGCGCTTGAGTGAGGCAAGGCTTCTTCTCGCACAGGCTACCAGGATTGTTTTAGCGGAAACACTTAATATATTGGGCATTTCGGCGCCCAAGAGGATGTAGGGTATACCTCTTCCCCATCTCAGGGATTCCGGTTTTTCGGCATGATCCTGCGGCCGCCCCGTTTTTTTATTCAGGAGGATCAGATGAGTCTGGTAATTATCGGTTCAGTAGCGTTTGATACGATCGAAACACCACATGGCAGGGTGGAGAAGGTACTAGGTGGTTCTGCAACCTATTCTTCGCTTGTGGCATCGTGTTACTGTCCTGTAAAGCTTGTCGGAGTTGTCGGCGAGGATTTTACGGATGGCCACAGGGCGGTTCTCGAATCAAAAGGGATCAACCTGGAAGGGCTGGAAACGATAGAAGGCGGCAAGACATTTTTTTGGGAAGGGCGTTATGGTGAGGACCCGAATGATCGGGACACGCTGGTTCTGGAGCTTAATGTTTTTGAGCAGTTCAAGCCGGCGCTTCCGGAAAGCGCCCGAAAAGCAGAGTGGGTTTTTCTCGGAAATATCGATCCTGATATACAGGCAAATGTGCTCGATCAGACAGGAAAAGATGCATATGTGGGTTGTGATACCATGGATTACTGGATCGAAAACAAACCGGAAGAACTTCGGAAACTCCTGAAGAGAGTTGATATTCTCTTTATTAACGACAGCGAAGCGGCACAGCTAAGTTCAGAAATAAATATTATCAAGGCGGGAAAATCGATCCTGTCGATGGGTCCATCTGCAGTGGTTATTAAAAAAGGCGAACATGGAGCTCTTCTGATGACAGGTGACAAGCGCTTTGTGATGCCGGCTTATCCTCTCGAAGAAGTGAATGATCCGACAGGCGCTGGCGACAGTTTTGCGGGAGGATTCATGGGGTATCTTGCATCGGTGGGAAAAATGGATGAAAGCAGTCTGAAGAAAGCGATGATGTACGGGACCGTTTCGGCGAGTTTTACATGTGAGAGATTTTCTGTGCAGGCTCTTGAAACACTCTCGCTGAGAAAGATCAGGGAGAGGTTCAACGAACTTGTAGACATGATAAGCGTCGATAAGGAACTCTGAGGACAAAGAAGCCATCGATCGTCCAAACAGAAAATAATAAGTAGTTATCCCTATTTTTTACCTTATTCGATTCCTGTGTCTTGAGTTTTATAATGATTTGTGGTACAATTGGTTACGTGAAGGTGAATGGTGGTGTACAAGGAGAATGTTTTAACGTGTTTGAAGAATTCCCTGACAGGGGTTTGATAGATAAGGCGGAAGAACTGATATTGCGGATACGCGATATTCAGTCGTGTCGTATAGCGACCGACGAATCCGGCAAGATTTCCGAGATTCATGTCGTAGCGACCACGGATAAGTCGCCAAAAATGTTGGCCCGTGATGTTGAAACCTGTTTAAAAGCACAGCTTGGTATCGCTGTCGATTACAGGAAGATAGGAGTTGTTCTTATCGATGTGGTTGACAATGACCCGTCCACCCCGGCTGTGAAACAGGAAATGGATGATGACTCGTACAGATTGGCGACGAAAGGGGAAATGGGTGGTGGCCCTTTTTCAGTTGATGATATTGTTGGAAGCAGACTTTCGGAATCATCACAGGAAATGAGTGCCGGGATGAAAGAACCGGTCGCTGAAAATAAAGTTTTCAAACTCGAATTCCTCGAGGACGATTCAAGGTTGCGTTTCAAGGGCTTGAGCCTGACGATTGATGAAAGCAGGATCGATGCCGAAGTCAAACTTGAGAGAAACGGTATTGAGGTCGTCGGCTGCCTCGGAGCATTCAGAAAGGCAGGACCGGTCGACGATACGATTGCCGGTGCAACGGTCCATGCCCTTTCAGAACTTCTTGACGAAAGTTTCCATCTGTGTTTAGCTGGGATTGAGGAAGTCGCCGTGTCAGGCAACAAGGCGTTAGTTGCCGCGGTCGAACTGATAGAAGGACGGACTGTCAGGAGTTTTTCGGGAAGTGCTTTTATCGGTCGGGATGCAAACGAGGCTTCTGTGCTTGCAGTCCTTGACGCTGTTAACCGTCCGTTTGGTAGATGGAAATCACACAGGGAAATACACTACAGGATCAGATAACACCCTCCGTTTTTCCTTGGTGAGAACAATTCCCTGAATATCAGGCCAGGAAGGTTGCTCTATACGGGCTTTGATGTGCCGGTTCAGCAGTGGATCATGCGCTTAACAGGACAGCGTGGATACTCTCCTTTCCTTCAGGTTGAGAATTGATACCGGGTATCAGCGTCTAATGGAATCACAGGTGTAATTTGATTGAAACAAAGCAGAAAACGGGAATCGGGTTCAAATTCTTTTATGCGGTATTTGTATCAGTAGGGTTCCTTTTGCTTGCGTATTTTATCAGGCACCTGCCCCAGGATCACTGGTGGGATATCTTTCTTTTTCTCGTACTGATCATCATTGCCGATTCCGCGCAGATTTCCCTTCCCAAGGGGGGTGCTTCGATCTACGCGTCTTCGCCGATCGACCTTGCGGGAATCGTGCTTTTCGGACCGGCTGTTATGGCGACTATAGAAGCCGTAGCTACTCTTATCACGGAGGGTCTTGTTCAGAGGCGGCCTTTGATCAAGGTATTGTTCAACATACCCCTGCTTGTGATGACTGTGGGGGTTTCGGGATTTGTCTACAGGTTGTTCGGCAGCCTCTGTAATATCGATTCACCCCTTTTCCTGATCCCTCTTTTCGCGACCGGGATAGTGTACTATCTCTTTAACACGTGGTCGGTCAGTATGATCATCGCGCTCGATTCGAAAAAGAATCCGTTGATGGTCTGGAAGCAGAACTACATGTGGAATTTTTTCCACATTCTTGCATTTTTCCCTGTTGCCGCGGTAATCGCCCTTTTATATCGCAATTCCGGTATATGGACTATAGCGCTGTTTATCATACCGCTTTTCCTTGCCAGGTATTCTTTCCAGCTCTACCTGGATCTCCGCGAGACGCATATCAATACTGTTGCGGCTCTGACCTCCGCGATAGACGCGTCGGACCCTTTCACCCACGGCCATTCATTCAGGGTGTCGAGGTACGCACTAAGGATAGCCAGGGAAATGGGTATGACGATCAAGGATATGGAAATGCTCGAGTATGCCGCCCTTTTGCATGATATCGGCAAGATATCGGTTCAAAACGAGATACTTCTGAAAGTCGGGCCTCTTACCGATGAGGAGTGGAAATCACTTCGGGAGCACCCGGAAATCGGTTCAATGATTGTGGAGAAGCTCAAATTTCTCAGGGAAGCGGAAAACGTAATCCTGTGCCACCATGAACGACCGGACGGAACCGGATATCCACGGGGATTGAAGGAATACGAGATACCGATAGCGGCGCATATCCTCAATGTTGTCGATGCCTTCGATGCCATGACTTCCGATCGTCCCTATCGTAAGGCCCTGCCGGTGGAAAAGGTCCTCGAAGAACTGGAGACGTACAAGGGAAAACAGTTTCACACGAGAGTTGTGGACATCCTCTTTGACCTTTCTAAAAGGGGTGAGTTTTCGATCATAGTAGAATCGGATACGACAAACGAGATATACAAATCACTCGTCGAGCATGTTCAACTCTGATCGAACCGATTTCAGTATATATTCCAGGAGAAATCAGGTTATTATGATTGAGTTGGGAATCGTGTGCCGGCAATTGCCTGGCACGTAACGTCTTGTTTTTCAAGGAAGGACAGGGGTAGTGAGTTCGAAATACAGTGAGGCCGGTGTAGATATAGACGCATCTGGCAGAGCACTCAAAGGGATAGGGGGATTAATAAGGTCGACATGGGGAAATGAAGTACTTTCCGAAGTCGGAAACTTCGGAGGGCTCTTTGCCATGCCCTCTCATTACAAAGAGCCTGTTCTTGTCTCGAGTGTTGATGGAGTAGGCACAAAACTCCGGCTGGCTTTCATGTCGGGAAGGCATGATACCGTTGGCGAAGACCTTGTAAACCACTGTGTCAACGATATCCTCGTACAGGGGGCAGAACCTCTATTTTTTCTCGATTATTTTGGCTGTGGGAAGCTGGATCCCGAGGTCGTCAGGGATGTAGTAAAGGGCCTGGCCAGGGGATGCGAAAATAATGGATGCGCCCTTATAGGGGGCGAGACGGCTGAAATGCCAGGTTTCTATGCCGATGGGGAATATGATATTGCCGGTTCGATAGTTGGAGTCGTCGAGCGTAACAGGTTGATTGATGGGAAAACGATTCAGCCAGGGGACAGTGTGTGGGCTTTTCCATCGAGCGGACTTCACACGAATGGATATTCGCTTGCGAGAAAGATAATTTTTAAGGGCGAGGAGCTGACCATTGACGATGAGATTCCCGGTACTGGCCGAAGCGTTGTCAACAATCTTCTGGAGGTGCATCGAAGTTACCTGCCGGAAATAAAGTTGCTTCGTCAGCATATGGATATCCGGGGGCTTGCCCATATAACGGGTGGCGGACTTATCGATAATATTCCGCGGATACTGCCTGGCGGATGTAGTGTCGAGATCGATAGAGGATCCTGGGATGATCCACCTCTCTTCGGTTATCTCAGGGATAAAGGTGATGTGGATGATCGAGAGATGTACCGGGTCTTCAATCTGGGGATAGGGATGGTAATGATCATATCTGCAACCGATCAAGAAAAGTTTCGGTTGGATGGCCTTCGCTGGGAACCTTTCCCGATCGGAAGGGTGATCGAAGGGGAGAAAGAAGTTATCCTGAAATAGCTCGTTTTCCTTGTCCCATCGAAAAGTCTGATGTAGCCCCGAACGCGGGCTGTCCTGTTTGGATGCGGCGGCAACCCTTTATTTTCGTGATGGGGGGGATGCTATCAAACCGATCGTGGTCATCAGTAAGTGCCTTGAGTTTGAGCCCTGCAGGTATAATGGCCTGATCAGGGAATCCGCGGCGGTCAGGGAGCTGATGCGCCATGTTCACTTCGTTCCCATATGTCCGGAAGTAGCTATAGGCCTGGGCATCCCACGTGATCCAATCAGAATTGTTTTCAGGCAGGATGATTCGGTGAGACTGATTCAGTCTTCTTCAGGTGGGGACTTTACAGAGCCGATGAATTTGTTTGTGGACGATTTTCTGAGGAACCTTGCAAGTGTCGATGGATTTATCCTCAAGAGCAGGTCGCCTTCATGCGGGTTATGGGAAACAGCTATCTACAGCGGTGCCGCTGTAGAGGAACCGGTTGAAAAAGGAGCTGGTCTTTTTGGCGGTGCCATCCTGGAGCGTTTTCCGGGCCTGCCGGCCGAGACTGAAGAAAGCCTGGCCAATCCGGATTGTTTTGAACGGTTCCTGTCGAGAGTCTTTCTTTCTGCCAAAAAAAGAGGGCATGATGCCCGCCTGTAATAACAGGATTTCAGACGATCGAAGTATCCGATATCAATAGTTGCAGCCTCCCGCATCCCCGGCGTAGTTGCCGGATTGTTGCCGTGGTGATACTGTCCTTGACATGGATGAAGGTCGGTGATACGATCGCGTTGAGTGATTTTCTGTTTGTAAGGTACTATGCTAGAATATATAATAGACTGTGATCCGATAATGCGGTGATATTATAGAAAATGCTCAAAGAGAGGAGCCTTGTATGCTGAATATCTCTAACAGGGACGCGGGTGGTGTGCTCGTTCTGGATCTAGAGGGCCAGATCGATGGAGGTCCGAAATCCCAAGAGATCCAGAGTATCATAAAGGAAAGTCTGGAAAAAGGGCAGAGGCAATTTGTTATCAACCTGAAAGATGTCAAATGGTTGAATTCCCTCGGTGCCGGTGTCCTGATCGCTGCATATGCGTCAGCGAAGAGAGAAGAAGCCAGCGTCAAGCTTTTTAGCATTTCCGAACGTGTCGGAATAGTGCTGAAGACATGCGGGCTCATTCCAGAGGTGTTCGAAGTGTTTGATAATGAAGAGGATGCGCTCTCGAGCTTCTAATGAGGTCAGGCTGATTTTTTAGGATAACTAGGAGAGAAAAAGAATGAAGATCAAGAAGAAAGAAGTAGATGGGATCATCATCCTGGGATTGTCCGGTGAGATGTACGGGGGACCGGACAACATGAAGCTCGTGGATGTAATTGCGGAGTTGATCGATGAAAAGAAACTCGATCTTGTTATCAACCTCTCGAATGTCAAATGGATATCGAGTACAGGCCTGGGAATACTCGTTTCCGCCAGGTCCCGTTTCGCGAAAGAGGGTGGAGTAGTCAAATTGTGCCAGCCGAATGACAGGGTACTGGGTATCCTTCAGGTAACAAGGCTCAACCTGATTTTTGACGTTTTTGAATCAGAAGCTGAAGCGATCAAAAGCCTGAAAGAGTAATTGGTTGGTCGTCATCGATGATCGCAGTGAAACTGGATGTACGTGTTAAGGGGCTCTGTGTGCTGGCGCGTACACCAGAACAGGTTTTAAATGGACTTTCGAGATACCCGAGAATATCGGGTATTTCTGTATTCTAACCAGATTCTGAGTATCAGTGCTTCGATCAGAATAATCTCCCCAGTTGATGGTAAAAGACATATCAGGTAAACTAATCAGGCGTTATAACAACTCTATGCAAGAGATCGATATTCGTCAACGGATGAAAGTGCCGGGCATTGACCATGAAGATTCTGATCGTCGAGCCTTATTTAACCGGATCACACACATCATGGGCCAGGGAGTATGCTGACAGGAGTTCCCATGACGTTGCAATTCTCGGGCTGAAGGGAAAATACTGGAAATGGCGTATGCATGGTGGGGCGGTTCGCCTCGCCGGGATGTTCATGGAGAGTGGACATACCCCCGATATTATACTGGCAAGCGACATGCTCGACCTCTCTGTTTTTCTTGCCCTCACGAGGGCAAGAACCGCCTGTGTCAGGACTGCCGTTTATTTCCACGAGAACCAGATAACCTATCCCGGGCGGGAGAATGAGTCCGGTAGGGAAAGAGACGCTCAGTACGGGTTCATCAATTATACTTCAGCTCTCGCGGCTGATGCGGTGCTTTTTAACTCATCGTTTCATCACGATTCTTTTCTCAATGGCATCGCCCGGTTTCTAAAAGTATTCCCTGACCATAATGGCCTGGAGAATGTGCCTGTTATCAGGGAGAAGAGTCGTGTTCTTCCTCTGGGCCTTGATCTGGAAAAATTGGATCTGCACAGGGAAGGGGCTCAACATGGATGTCTTCCGTTGATACTCTGGAACCACCGCTGGGAGTATGACAAGAATCCGGAAGAGTTCTTCAGGGCTCTTTTCATGCTTGCAGGAAAGGGGCTGCAATTCGAAGTCGCCATTCTGGGTGAGGAGTTCGCCCGAAAACCTGCCGTCTTTGAGGAAGCGAGATTGATGCTGGGAGACAAGATAGTCCAGTACGGTTTTGTTGAGGGGTTTAATAGATACGCTTACTGGTTGTGGAAATCAGATATTTTGCCGGTGACCTCGATCCATGATTTCTTCGGGGCAAGTATGGTTCAGGGTGTTTATTGCGGCTGCCGGCCTCTTCTGCCGAAAAGACTTTCATATCCCGAGCATATCTCTCCGGAAGAAAACCCACAGTTTTACTACGATGATTTCGAAGGTTTGTGCAGGATGCTCGAGGAGTGTATCCTGAAAATCGAAGATGTACGCCGAAGCAGCAGCAGGGATCTTGTTGCCCGCTACGACTGGAGCATTATGGCCCCTGAGTACGATAGAATTTTTAGCGATTTGCTCCGGTACAAATCGTGAATCTTTTAAGACTATGCCAGTGTACTTGTCGTCGCAGTGAATAATTCAGAGCGTTGTTTAAGTTCCTGATCGATCATAAAAATTCCCTGTCCCGATTCACCAACAAGTTTCAAACGGTTTACGATTCGTTCCACATTGGTTTCTTCCTCAACTTGCTCATCAATGAACCATCGCAAAAGAGATTCGGACGCGTAATCACCGATTTCTCGGCCAAATTTTGTAAGTTCATTCAAAAGAGCCGTAATTTTCTTCTCATGTTGATAAGCAGCTTCGAATGCAGCAAGAGGTGATTCCCAGCTTGCCTGAGGAGTGCCAATTGCATCAAGTATTACTTTGCCACCCCGGTCCATGATATGCTTATAAAGCTTCAGCGAATGGGTAACTTCTTCCTGCGCCTGAATTTTCATCCAGTGGGCGAATCCTTCCAGGTCAATGGATTCAAAGTAAATCGCCATTGCAAGATAGAGATAACCTGAAAAAAACTCCGCATTTATCTGCTTGTTCATGGCGTCCTGCATTTTTTTATCAATCATTACAGATTGCCTTTCCAAAGACCATGTAGATTACAATAAGCCCTTGCGGTCACACTTTCAGCATCTATCAGGAAGGTTGCTTCAGGTGTATCGCCGGGTTTGAGCATTTTCCGCAACACGAGATTGCCGGCCAAAAGTTCAATCCACTCAATGTAATGTTCATCAAGGGTCGGATGAATAACGCTGCCAACGGTAACTTTAAAACCGCCATCAATTTTTTCCATCACGGGTATGTGTTTTTCGGTAGCGGCTTCTCTTGTGTTTTCTTCATACAATGCCATCTTCTGGCCGCAGCAGATAAGGGCTCCGGCTCCTTCGTGCAACATTTCCACGATATTTCCGCATATTTCGCATTTGTAAACCTGTAATACTTTAGTCATTTCTTTTCTCCAATCATCCTGATTAAAAGATCAATTCTACCAGTTTTCTCCAAGCATTTCAAAGTAAGCCTGAGGGTGAGCGCAAGCAGGGCATGATGCAGGCGCTTCAGTACCTTCAAAAAGGTATCCACAATTCTGGCAACGCCAGACAACGGTTTTATCTTTTTTGAAAACTTTGTCTTCCTCGATATTTTTTACAAAACCATTGAACCGTTTTTCATGTTGTTTTTCAGCGACGGCAATAGCTTCAAAAACTTTTGCGATTGGATCAAGCCCTTCTTCTTTTGCCACTTTTGCAAACTCAGGATACATCCTGGTATGTTCGAAATGTTCGCCAGCGGCGCCTGCTTTTAAATTTTCAACCGTTGAGGCAATTGTACCGGAAGGAAACCCACCGGTAATTTCTACTTCACCACCTTCCATGAATTTGAAAAGTCTTTTAGCGTGTTCCTTTTCCTGATCTGCAGTCTCTTCAAACACCCTGGCAATCTGAATGAAACCTTCTTTCTTTGCTTTACTCGCAAAATACGTATAACGATTTCTTGCCTGCGATTCACCAGCAAAAGCTGCCATTAAATTCTTCTCGGTCTGTGTTCCCTTGATTGAGCTCATTTTCCGTCTCCCATCGTTAAATTGTTACCTGGGCGGGTACTATCTATAAATCGTTAATGCTAATAGTTCTTAACTATATAATATTTATTGACAATGATGTCAAGTATAACTCATGGAAAAGCTGGTTTTGTCCAGGGTGTAGTGTTGCTTGTACGTTTTAGATAGAGTACACCCTTTCTCTTTTGTTCTCACTGCCTTTTCAATTCTGCACACTCCATGTTACACAACCCGGGCCACTTACCGGATTGATAACGCTCCCGCATTGTGATACAATCCATCATGGTAAGGTATTGATTCATGCGGACACTGGATTGCGACATGATAGCAGGAGGAATGCGGCTATTACAAGGAAAGAAAAGCAGCCCCGGGTTACTCCCCTGATTCTCATATTCCTTGTTTTCTGCGGGCTCCATATAATTCCTGTTTTGGGTGGAAAGCCTGTGCTCTGGGGAGCTGACCAGTGGAAATATCTGCCTGGGCCGGTTGTTTTCCTGTTTCTTTTATTCGGACTGTTTATGGTATTCCCGGGGTTTCGAGTCGGGCTTATCCGGTTTGCGGGCTCGATCAACTCGTCCGGGCCTGTCCGACGGCTGAGGGAAAACAGGTCTGCCGCGTGGGCAGTATCCATTCTGATTTTAGCGATTCTGTTCTGGCAATTCAGAACGGCCACACATTTTCTGGGCGATGGCTATGTCTGGGCGGAACATCTGGTAAAGGATATCGTTTCTCGCGAGCCGGTCAGTTCCTGGCTCTACAGGAGCTTCTACAGGTTGTTCAACTTGCCCGCTATGAACCTCGGAGTTTCGACTATCACCGCCGCTGCCATCCTAAGCGTTTTGTCCGGGCTTATATTTTCGGTGTTCGCTTTCCGTACCGCGATGCTTCTCGGGGGCGAAAAAAATAAATACCGTTTATTCATATTTCTGGCAATTCTTTCCACCGGGATGATGCAGTTTTTCTTCGGGTATGTCGAAACCTATCCACCCTTTGTAGCTTCCTTCATGGCTTTTATCTATTTCAGTATCAGACTGCTTAAGGGAAACGGCTCTCCCCTGTGGGTCATCCTGACGTATCTGATTACTCTTGCCCTTCATTTATCGGCGGTTGTCTTTCTTCCGGGACTGGCGGTCATGTTCTGGTTATGGAGTGGAAGGGTAGTTGATCGGAAGAAATACTACGCCATTATTTTTACCGGGGTCCTTTTCGGCCTGGTGGTTCTCTGGATATTCCAACACAAAATGATGTTCGGCGGGTTTTTCCACGAGTATTTCCTGCCCCTCTTTTCGGTCCCCCCAGGGAGCCGGATTGTCCATCC
>CBDUUV010000056.1:0-16047 GCA_965370495.1 uncultured bacterium | reverse complement strand
ACAAAAAAGAGGAGTCGGGAATGGTCACAAGTATGACAGGTTACGGGAAAGGGTCGGCGGTTATAGGCGGGGGGGAGGTAATAGTTGAAATAAGGACCGTAAATCACAGATTTGTGGATTTTTCGATCAGGACGCCCAGGTTGCTCAGTGGTTTCGAGAAAAATATGGAAAAGACTATTCGGAAAAAGATCAGACGGGGGCATGTATATGTCAATGTTGTTTTCGACAGGAATTTTGAAACGGAAAATGTAGCAGTTAACAAAAAATTGCTCAAAAAGGCGTACAACGAACTTTCCGATTTCGCGGTAAAAGAAGGTATACCCGGAAAGATCGATATCAATACGCTTCTTTCTCTTCCTGATGCTTTTTCCAACAAGGCGGAATCGATTCCTGAGGGAAAGGTAAAAAATGCCGTGAGCAGGGCTCTCACCCAGGCCCTGAACAAGTGTGTCGCAATGAGAAGAGTGGAAGCGCTTGAACTCATGAAGGATATGAAGGCGCAGCTTGCCGATATCGACCGAACGATGGTCAGGATCGAGAAGCATGCTCCGCAGGCGTTGAAGCGATCACTGGCAAGAGCCAGGACAAGACTGAAACAACTTCTTGGCGGCGACAAACTCGATGGTAACCGATGGATGGTGGAAGCCGCCGTGATGGCTGACCGCGCCGATTTTTCCGAGGAACTGGTAAGGCTCAAGAGCCATCTCGGGCAGTTCAGCACGATCCTGAAAAAGGGTGGAGAGATATCCAAGAGACTTAATTTCCTCCTTCAGGAGATCCACCGTGAGGCTACAACGATGGGTAATAAGGCGACGGATTCGGGGATTATTCGGGATTGTCTTTCCGTCAAGGAAAGGGTGGAGAAGATAAGGGAACAGATTCAGAATATAGAATAGAAAGTTTTCTGGCGGAAAAGTAGATCAGCCTGCCCTCGCGAAGAACGGGAGGAGGGCATTCCGATCGGAGGGATCGATGCTGCTCAATGTCGGTTTCGGGAATGTTGTAGCCGAAGAGAAGATAATAGCGATCATCAACTCAGATTCTGCGCCGATGCGCAGGTACAGGGAAGAAGCCAGGCAGCTGGGCAAACTGGTGGATGCCACACAGGGCAGGAAGACCAGGGCGGTGATAGTCACATCATCGGGCCATGCCATACTTTCAGCCGTTGCCGTAGAAACGCTTACTCAGCGCTGGAAAGAACGGGAGAACCAGGGTGGAGGTGAGGAAGCATAGCAGCAAGAAAACCGATCATAGTGGTTATCTCCGGCCCTTCGGGAGTAGGTAAATCGACTGTCGTAAAACGCGTACTCGAGGCGTCACGGAACATGGTCAGCTCAACTTCCCTTACCACACGTTCCCCACGTGAGGCGGAGAAGAACGGAAAGGACTATTTTTTCGTCTCGAGAGACGAATTCATAGTGAGGCGTGACAATGGGGAACTTCTCGAGTGGGCCGAGGTGCATGGCAATCTCTATGGAACACTCGATGAATTCGTGAATAAACAGCTGGTTGGCGGGTATGATGTTCTTCTGGAGATCGATGTTCAGGGTGGTTTGACGGTAAAGGAAAAAAGGCCTGAAACACTTATGATATTCCTGATGCCTCCTTCGAGGAGCGAACTGGAAAAGAGGCTCAGGGAACGGAGAACGGACAACGAGGACGTGATAGTCAGGCGGCTTGCAAATGCAGGCAGGGAACTGGAATACTCTGAAAAGTATGAGTACCAGGTAGTGAACGATTCTGTGGACAGATGTATGGCTGAAGTTATCGATATAATAGGGGGCCGGGAATAAGATCCGTAAAAATGACAGATCAGTATCACGACCCTTGTTTTATTTGTTGAAAATCCAGCCAGATTGTATTAATAATACTAGTCCGAGTCTGGATGGGATCTGGTTGCGGTTGTGGGTTGATAACAGCCCGGAAACAGTATCAATCGTGAATGCCTTATCAGGCACAGACAGTTCGGCCATCGGCGCGGGGTTCGTCGACATTTCTATCAAGGGGTGATTATGAAAATAGTTGAGATGGAGAGAATAACCGGTATAATCGATAACAGGTATGAGGCTGTTCGTGTTCTCGCCGTAGAGGCCAGAAGGATAAACAGGGTTCTCAGGGGGTCCGAAGAAGAGATTAGTGAAAAACCCACGTCGATCGCCATGAATCGTCTTGTCGAAGGGAAAGTGAAGTTCAGATATGAGGAGCCGGAGGAGGACAAATAGTCGGGAAGATGGCCTCAAGGGCAAGAAGATCCTTCTCGTTGTAACGGGAGGGATTTCCGCCTACAAATCCGTGTTCCTTGTCCGTATTCTCAAACGGGCCGGGGCCGATGTGCGGGTTGTTCTCAGCGAAGCTGCAGCAAAGTTCATAACACCACTGACATTCGAGATCCTTTCAGAAAATCCTGTTCCCGACGACCTGTTTGCGCGAAGGGACAAGCCGCTGGTCGAACATGTAGAGCTGGCTGCCTGGCCTGACAGGACGATTGTTGCGCCGGCGACTGCCGATTTCATCGGGAAACTCTCTCATGGACTGGCTGATGATCTTCCAAGCGCGGTGTTATGCGCCGCGAAAGGCGAGGTGTATCTTGCACCGGCGATGAATGATGGGATGTGGAATAATCCAGCGGTTCAGCGGAATATCGAAGAGTTGAAAAAGGATGGAAAGTTCTTTATCGAACCGGGAACCGGTGAACTGGCGTGTGGGACTTCCGGAAGTGGCAGAATGGCAGAGCCGGACGAGATAGCGATGGTCCTGGGAGCGTCTTTCAATCCGGGCGTACTGGATGGAGTCAGGTTTCTCGTGACGGCAGGGAGAACGGAAGAGGATATAGACCCTGTCAGGTATATATCGAACCGGTCAAGCGGGCGCATGGGTTTTGCGATCGCTGAAAGGGCAAAGGAGCTGGGGGCGCATGTTACCGTTATTCATGGCTCTGTTGATGTGCCTGGCCCTAATGTGGATTCGGTGAAGAAGGTCACGACAGCTTCCCGGATGAAGAGCGCCGTGATGCGTTCTTTTCCCGGGTGTGACGTACTCGTGATGGCCGCCGCGGTAGCGGATTACAGTCCTGTACGCAAAGCTTCGCAGAAAATTAAAAAGAGCAATGAAGATCTTGTGATAAAATTGCGCAAGACCCCTGACATTCTTGAAGCCGTAAGAAAAAAGAAAACAAAAAGACAAGTCGTTGTCGGATTCGCCCTTGAAAGTACTGATGGCGAAGAGAATGCTCTAAAGAAGATTTCGAGCAAAGGGTGTGATTACCTCGTGCTCAATATGATAGGGAAAGACACCGGTTTTGGCGCGGAGACAAACCAGGTAACCCTTTATAAAAGGAAAGAAAAACTGGCCGCCACTTCCGTTATATCCAAGAAAGAGGCCGCCGCGTTTATCATCGACAGGTTACTGTTGGATAGCAGAGTAAGGAAAACCCAGGGATGAGAGATCCGGTATATGATAATGGCGGTTGCCTGAAGGGATATCTGAAGAGATTGTCGTGGTCCGGCGCCGGCATCCTTTACAGACTGGAAGGATGTCCCGGCGGTGCGGGAGAAAAGACAGCGATCAAAACGTCGCCGTACCGGGTAGAGCCACCAGCGGCGAAAAATGTTGAAAAAAGAGAAAAAGAAACGGAATACATCGAAGTGACAAGGCACGTCAAGTATGGTGACGGGAATGAGACCCTTTTTCCCGCTGGTAATGGCAGTTTAAAGGATGAACTGAAAGATTTTGACCTGGAATCACTTGAAAAGAAGGTGGCCGGGTGCCAGGAATGCAGCCTGTACAAGACGAGGAACAAAACAGTCTTTGGTTATGGGAACCCTTCCGCAAGGGTCGTCTTTATCGGAGAAGCGCCGGGAAGGGACGAAGATCTTCAGGGGATTCCATTTGTGGGACGGTCAGGAAAACTTCTGGACAAGATTCTGGGGGCTATAGGGTTCACAAGGGATGATATCTATATTGCCAATATCCTGAAGTGTCGCCCACCAGAGAACCGGGATCCCAGGGAAGACGAAGTCGAGGTTTGTGAAAGATATCTTGCAAGGCAGCTTCAATTGATCGACCCTGTTCTCATATGCACGCTTGGACGGGTTGCGGCACAGAACCTGTTGAAGACGAAGTCTTCGCTGAAAACTCTCAGGGAAGGGGTTCACAACTATAACGGTATCAAGGTTGTTGTGACTTATCACCCTGCCGCGCTTCTGAGGAACCCGCACTTCAAGCGACCCACGTGGGAAGATATGAAGCTGCTTCGGCGTCTGCATGATGAAGCGGTCAATGGGATATAGGTTGTCTGTTGCATCGTGTGTCTCGAGAGGCGGGACGGCCGCGATGCCTGGTACTTTTACTGTGAGGATGGAAAGATCGCATGGTCGATGATCTGAAAAAGGTCAGGATGGACGGGTTGGTTGAAAGAGTGCCTCCGCAGGCCATTGAAGCGGAGCGCGCAATACTCGGGGGAATCCTCCTCGAACCGGAGGCAGCTACAAAGGCTGTGGAGATAATCCTGCCCGAAGCCTTTTACCGGCCGATCCATGGCAGGATATTCAAGGCGATGATCTCGCTGTTCACAAAGCACGAACCGATCGACATCATGACCCTTTCGGAGGAATTGAGAAAGGCCGGCGACCTCGAAGCGACAGGCGGAATTGCTGCGTTGACCGACCTGGTCGACTCGGTTCCGACAGCGGCAAATATAGTACACTACGCAAAGATAGTGCTCGAGAAACATATTCTCAGGCAGCTGATACATGCTTCTTCAGAGATATCAGGGGAGTGTTACCGTGCCGAGACCGCTGCCGGGTTGATCCTGGATGAGGCCGAACAGAAAATCTTCAGGGTATCCGAGTCACGCATAAGCCAGGGGTTTCTCCATATCAAGGAGATACTGAAGGACAGGTTCGAAGAGATACAGAGAGTACATGAATCCCGGGAATCAATCACGGGGCTTTCGACCGGGTTTATAGATCTGGACAAGTATACAGCCGGATTTCACCCGAGTGATCTGGTTATCGTGGCAGGCAGGCCGTCCATGGGAAAAACGAGTTTTGCGCTGAACATCGCGCAGCATGTGGGGCTGGAGGAAAAGAAGCCGGTCGCGATATTCAGTCTGGAAATGTCAAAGGAACTACTTGTTCAGAGAATACTCTGTGCGGAAGCCCAGGTCGACGCGCAGAAGGTCCGCCGCGGCTTCACTTCGGCAAAGGATATAGAGAGACTTACTAATGCGGCAGGGCTTCTGTCAGAGGCCCAGATATTCATAGATGACACCCCCGCGATCACAACTCTCGATATCAGGGCAAGGGCCAGAAGGCTCAAAGCTGAATATAATCTTTCAATGATTATCATAGATTATCTTCAGCTGGCGCGATCGAGTGAAAAATCCGATAACAGGCAGCAGGAGATCTCGGCGATCTCGCGGTCGATGAAGGCGCTTGCGAAGGAATTATCCATTCCGGTCGTCGCGCTTTCCCAGTTGTCCAGGGCAGTGGAGTCGAGGGGGGGAGACAAACGCCCCATGCTTTCGGATCTGAGAGAATCGGGTGCTATCGAGCAGGATGCTGATCTTGTGCTGTTTCTGTTCAGGCAGGAATTCTATGATCCCGGCGATCTGGAAAAAGAAGGGAAAGCGGAACTCATCATAGGGAAACAGCGAAACGGCCCGACCGGCACGGTGCATCTGTACTTCGAGAAGCAGTTTACCAGGTTCCGTTCGATGGCGAATGTTGACATGGAAGAGCCGGGAGAAGTGTTCAGACCGTGACCGGCAGCGGTGATCATACAGGTACCCGCGCGAATTGCCGGTAACGCCGGAGGTAGAATTGGGATTCTTTACCCTGCTTGGCAGGTCCTTTCTGGCTATCATGGAAGAGATCGGCGGGATCTTTATCCTGCTGTGCAGAATCGTCAGGCTTTCCCCCCGCGTTTTTCGCAATTTCAGGAACATACTGGTACAGATGGAACGGATCGGGATCGGGTCGATTCCCCTCGTGCTTGTAACGTCCCTGTTCGTAGGCGCGGTGACAGCTGTCCAGGCGGCATACCAGTTCCAGGGTTTTGTGCCGATGAGATATATCGGTGCCGTTGTGGGAAAATCGGTAACACTGGAACTTGGTCCGGTATTGACAGCCCTGGTTGTGGGGGGAAGGGTAAGCGCCGCGATCGCGGCGGAGCTCGGGACTATGAAAGTCACGGAGCAGATAGATGCGATGGAGATGATCGCGATCGACCCTGTGGAATACCTGGTTCTACCGAGGATCATAGCCGCGACACTGATGCTTCCAGTCCTTACCGTTTTTTCTGACCTGCTTGCTATACTCGGGGGCATGGTTGTTTCCAGGATATCACTGGGTGTGAGTTTCAATGTCTTTCAGAATGGACTGAAACTTCTTTTTGAGAGTCAGGATCTGGTCGGAGGGCTGATCAAGACATTTTTCTTCGGGTTTATCATAGCCTTCATGGGGTGTTACAACGGATTTTCGACAAAAGGTGGAGCTGAAGGAGTCGGTATGGCTACGATGAGAGCAGTCGTTTCATCATGCCTGCTGATACTCGTGGCAAACTACCTTCTCGCCACACTTCTTTTCCGTGTGATATTTTCACCGGAGTAGAGGCGGGGATACCCGGCACGCGCGGTGTGCCGGAATAATGCTGGAGGAAACGCATCAGTGACGGAGTGATCATAAGGATGAGAAATGTTTCGAAGAGGTTCGAGGGCCAGCCTGTCCTGGACGAACTGGATCTGGATATCGAACGCGGTGAGACCCTTGTCGTAATAGGTAGAAGCGGTTGCGGCAAGAGTGTGCTGCTGAAGCATTTTACCGGCCTGCTTAAACCCGATTCGGGGCGGATCTTTTTCGAAGATGAAGATATTACGCACTTTAGCATGAAAAAACTGTATAAAATGCGAATACACTTTGGTATGCTTTTCCAGGCGTCTGCCCTTTTTGACTCGATGTCGGTCGGGGAAAATGTTGCTTTACCCCTGAGAAAACATTCGGGGAAAGATGATGACGAGATTCGCGAGATGGTTCTGGAGAAACTCCGGCTCGTAGGCCTCGAGGGGGTATACGACAAGTTGCCGGCCGAGTTGAGTGGCGGGATGAAAAAGAGAGTCGGTCTGGCCAGGGCTGTTGTAATGAACCCGCAGGTCGTCCTTTATGATGAACCGACGACCGGGCTTGATCCGATTATGGCTGATGTGATCAATGAACTGATCAGGGACCTGCAGCGGGAATTGAACATTACTTCCGTTGTGGTCACTCATGATATAGGAAGCGCGTACAAGGTCGCCGATCATATGGCGATGCTATACGAGGGAAGAATAATATATGAAGGTTCGCCCGAAGAGACACGCGGCACGGACAATGATATCGTCAGGCAGTTTATTGAGGGGAGGGCTGATGGCCCTATCAAACCGGTCTGATACGGGAAATACAACAGGGAAGCGGTGATGGAAAACAAGACACTTGAAATCCGGGTAGGATTCACGATCTTTATAGCGGCCCTGGTCTTTACAATCGGGCTGATGTGGTTCGAAGGGTTTGAAGTTGGAAGAAAGACGTATGAGCTGCACGCGGTCTTTCCAATGGTGGGGGGGATAGACCCCGGAGATGCTGTAAATGTCAATGGAGTCGAACGGGGCGAGGTCAAACATGTCAGCCTCAGAAACAGGGATGTCATCATCACGATGGCGATTGCTGTGTCGACAAGGATACCGGAAGATTCCCGCGTGGTACTACAGACGCGTGGAATCATGGGGGAAAGGGTCGTTTCGATCATTCTCGGAGGCTCACAGGTTTTTCTCGACCCCGGGGCAATGCTGACGGGGGTCTACGATCCGGGGATATCTGAAGCTCTCGCGTCGATTGGAACAGTGATAAACGATCTTTCGAAGCTGGCTTCCGACATCGACCGGATCGCGGAAATGATGACCGAAGGTGAGAATCTCAAGAAAACGATAGAGAACATGGCGATTATCACTGGCGACCTGAAGTCGTGGATCGAACAAAATTCAGGGATGATACGGGATGGGGTCAATTCTTTCAGCGTATCGGCCACAAGGATTGATTCGATGCTCGCACGGAACATTACGGGGATGGACAGTCTCTTCGCCCGTCTCGAAAATGCGAGTAGAAGGCTTCCGGTATTGTTTGAAAAGATAACAGAGGTCGCCGTTGCTTTGTCTGAAGTGACTGAGCGATTGAACTCAGATGACAATACGATGGGAGCTCTCCTCAGCGACAGGGTATTGCTGGACAGGCTCGAAAAGGCGGTAACAGGGCTGGGAGATCTTGTTGAGGACATCAAGAAAAATCCGAAAAAATACCTTACGGTAGAGATATTCTGACTCCTGCTGCGTAAAACGGGTGGGGGAATAAGGGAAAGAGAGAAATAGATGGAAGAAGAAAAGATAGTGTGTCTTGTAGCTGCTGCCGGCAAGGGGCTTAGATTCGGCAGGGGTCTGCCGAAAAGCTTCTATCCTGTCGAAGGGAGCGCCCTTCTCGTCAGGTCGATTCAAAGCCTGGGAAAATGGAAGGGGATATCGGAGTTTGTAGTGATGGTTCCATCCGGATGGGAGGAGAGGGCACGGGAGCTCCTTGCAGATGAATTGCCCGGACTCAATATCCATGTCGTTGCGGGTGGGGAGACAAGGCAGGAATCGGTGGCAATAGGCCTCAAAGAAGCGGTTGGCGCGAATCTCCTGCTCATACATGATGCCTGCAGGCCTTTCGTTTCACCTTCACTGATCGACAGGGTGATCTCTGAAGCGCGAAGATCCGGCGCGGCCGTACCCGTACTACAGATGACGGATACGCTTGGCCGCCTTCGGGGCGAGGAACTGGAGAGCATTGTTCCGAGGGAGAAGGTAGTAGGGATTCAGACCCCTCAGGCGTTCAGGGCCGAAGTGCTGAAAAAAGCGTATGAAAGAGAGAGTGATGCGGTAAGGATAGCGACCGATGAGAGTTCACTTGTACTTGCCGCTGATATGCCGGTCAAGGTGGTCGAGGGTGAACGCTGGAACATCAAGGTCACCGTGAAAGAAGACCTGGAGATAATAACGAGTTTCCTGGCTGGTAAAAAGCTGAATCTTCCGGACATGCATCAGGGCCTCTGAGTGTCTGCGTCCAATCTTCCGGGGTGTAAATAACGATACTGAAGCTGGGGTTGGTCATGAGAAATGGATTACGAATAGGTATCGGGTACGACATTCATCCCCTTTCAGAGGACAGAAAGCTTGTACTCGGTGGTGTTGATATCGAGAGTGATAAAGGGCTGGCAGGCCATTCCGATGCGGATGTGCTTATTCACGCGGTCTGTGATGCCATGCTGGGGGCATTGTCTCTTGGAGACCTGGGCGAACACTTTCCGGAAACCGACGAGTTTAAGAATATATCGAGTCTGGTCCTGTTGGAAAGGGTCCGTGATATGATCGCGGAAAAAGGATACAGACTTGTCAATCTCGATTGTATCGTACATGCCGAACAACCCATGCTGGCTCCCTACAGGGGCAGGATGGTAGAAAATATGTCGAGCATGCTCGGAACGGAAAAGGGATGCGTTTCCGTAAAAGCTACCAGGGGTGAGGGGTTGGGGCCTGTTGGAGAGAGGAAAGCAATCGTGGCAAGAGCGGTAGTGTTGCTGGAAAAGATCCCCGGTAAAACCGGGTAATAAGGTGCCTCCTCCCGCGGCCTGGCAGCCGATCATTGTGATGAAGGAAGCAGTGGAATGAAAGACGGAAGGGTTAGATTCGCACCGAGTCCCACAGGGCACCTTCATGTAGGAGGAGCGCGCACGGCCCTTTTCAACTGGCTGTTCGCCCGTCACGAAGGTGGAAAATTCATATTAAGGATAGAAGATACGGACGAGGAACGTTCCACTTTGGAATTCGAAAAGATGTTGCTCGAAGATCTGAAATGGCTCGGCCTTGCATGGGATGAGGGGCCTGTAGCTGGAGGGGAGTACGGTCCCTACAGGCAGACTGAAAGGACCGGGATATACAGGGATTATGTCGAAAGGCTGGTCAGGGAGGGAAAGGCTTTTCCCTGCTTCTGCACTGACGTGGAGCTTGATGCCAGGCGTGCGCGGATGAAAGAAAACGGGGCCCCGGTCCAGTATGACGGGACCTGCAGAGATCTTGACGAAACGCAGCGTGAAAAGAAAAGAAAAGAGGGGTTCCCGGAGAGTGTAAGATTCAGGGTCGCGGAGAATACCGATTGGAAGATCGATGATATTGCCAGGGGAGAGGTGTTGTTTCCGGCAGGGATGGTAGGGGATTTTGTGATCCTCAGATCGAATGGATTGCCAACATACAATTTCGCTGTTGTTGTAGATGATGCCCTGATGAAAATAACGCATGTGATCAGGGGGGTGGAACATCTTTCGAACACATTGCGCCAGATGATGATCTATGAGGCGCTTGGATTGGAGATGCCGGAATTTGCGCACATACCTCTTATACTGGGCCCGGACAGGACCAAACTCAGTAAACGGCATGGTGCTCCAAATATCAGGGATTATAGAAAAAAGGGGTATCCTGCTGAAGCGTTGACCAATTATCTTTCCTTTCTCGGCTGGGCCACCAGGAGTGAAAAAGAGATACTCTCGATTGATGAACTGGTCGATGAGTTTGAACTGGAGCGGGTTTCGGATTCCCCCAGCATATTTGATGAGGTCAAATTGAACTGGATCTCGGCGCAGCACATTCGCAAAGGAGGGGTCAGCAGGTATTTCAGGGAGGCCCTGGATTATTTTCCAAAGGAATACAGGGACAGGTACACGGTAGAAGAACTCGAAAAGATCTTCGAAATATCGTCAGCCGACCTTCCCAGCTTTGACAGGATACCTGAAAAAGTCATTCCCTTTACCACCGGCGTGCCTGAATATGATGAGGAAGCTCTCGGACTTCTGGAAGGAACCGGTAGATTGCTCGACGCGTTAAAATCAGGGTTCGGGGGTGTGGACGAATGGGAGGCTGGTGGTATCAAGGATGTTATCAAGCAAATCGGGAAAGAACTTGGTATAAAAGGAAAGGGATTGTATATGCCTCTGAGGGTGGCGCTGACCGGAGCTTCCCATGGCCCGGATCTTTCCTTTATAATCCTTGTCAGGGGAAGAGAAGACGTAATGACGGCCCTTTCAGCCGCGATCGAATCAGCAGGTTAGGCATTGCCGGGCCTTGCAGGATGGAAACCGGATGGGAAATACTCATAAAATGAAGATAGTCGTACTTCTTGGAGGAGATTCACCTGAAAGAGAAGTTTCTATCGCGAGCGGGCTTGGAATAGCAAAAGCGCTTTGGGAAAAGGGACATGAGACAAGTACACTCGATCCGGCCCTTCCAGTCGGAGTGCAGAATATGCAGGAAAGATCTGTTATCGGTGAAAGCCCTCCGGAGAAAGTTCCCCGGCTGCCGCGGAAGAAAGCATGTGAATGGCTGGGATCGAAAATGATCCAGTCCGCCGACGTTGTCTTCGTCGGTCTGCATGGGGGCAAGGGAGAGGACGGCACGGTTCAGGCAATGCTGGAAATGGCAGGGGTCTGTTATACCGGCACAGGAGTTCTGGGAAGCGCGCTTGCGATGAACAAGGATCGCTCCAAGGCGCTTTTCAGCACGGAAGGAGTCCAGACAGCTCCGCACCTTCTTACAAGCGGGTGCGGCGATGTAGAGACCAGGAGAGTAAGGGGAGCCATTGAAAAGGGGATAGGATTTCCCGTGATAATCAAGCCTAATTGCCAGGGATCGAGTGTCGGGTTCTCCTATGTGCCGGATCCGGAGAAACTCAGGCCCGCGCTCGAGAAGGCCTCGAAGTTCGGGGCCGATCTGCTGGTCGAACAGTTTATTCCCGGAAGAGAGATGACAGTCGCCATTCTGGACGGGAGCGCACTACCTGTGGTGGAGATCATTCCGGAGAGTGGATTCTACGACTATAAAAGCAAATATACAAAGGGCACCAGCAGATACGAAGTACCGGCCAGTATCGATGTCAATATAACAGCAAGACTGAAAAGAGAAGCGGTACTCGCGTACAATGCTCTTTCGTGCAGAGACTACGCGCGTGTGGATTTCCGCTTGCGCCCTGACGGTCAGCCGTATTGCCTGGAAGTTAATACTCTGCCGGGCATGACCGGGCTCAGCCTCGTTCCGATGGCGGCGCTTGAAGACGGAATAACATTTGGCGAACTTGTCGAAAAGATCTGCCTGATGGGAGCCGAAAGAAAATAACCAGGTGATAAGGAGCGTATAATGGACCGGATCGAAGTGATGATGCAGGAGTTCACCGAGGCTATGGGTGTTTCCGGAGCTGAAGAGGAAGTCTTCGGGCTCATGGAGAAGCACCTGGCGGGAGTAGCGGATATCGAGAGAGACCACCTCGGGTCGTTCATAGGCCGATTGAGGGGAGGAACGGATAGTCCAAGGGTAATGCTGGTAGGGCATATGGATGAGGTCGGCTTCATGGTATCGCATTTCACCGGAAAGTATATCAGGTTCAATACCCTGGGCGGATGGTGGCCTCCCAGGATACTCGGCCTCGTCGTCAAGATCAGGACATCGAAGGAAGAAATAACGGGTGTCGTTGCATCAAAGAGCCCTTTCATCATGGAAAAAGATGAAAGGGACAAGCCTCTGAAGGCGAAAGACCTGTTTATCGATGTTGGCCTGACAGGCAAACAGAAACCTGAAAGCCTGGGAATTCGCCCCGGCGATCCCGTCGCGCCCGTGATGCCGTTTATGATACTCAAGGGTGGCAAAGCATATATGGCGAAGGCATGGGACAACAGGATCGGGTGCATGGTCGTCGTGGAAGTTCTTCGGAGATTGAAAAGATACAGGCTTCCCAATGCTTTATACGGAGTAGGTACCGTCCAGGAGGAGGTAGGGATCAGGGGGGGCGTTACGAGCGGTTACAGTATCAGGCCGGATGTCTGTTTCGCCGTTGATGTCAATATAGCCCAGGATCTTCCTGGATCATACGAAGGAAGCACCGAGAAGCTTGGAAAAGGTGTTTCCATATGTGTGTATGACGCAACGCTTATTCCCAATGTAAAACTCAGGGATCATGTCGCGGAGATCGCGGAAAAAAAGAAAATACCGTATCATTTCAGCGCAATCCCGTTTGGCGGGACAGATGGCGGGAAGGTGCATCTTAACGAGACTGGTGTACCGACTCTTGTTATAGGCATACCGACGCGCTATATTCACAGCTCGGCCGGGATACTTCTAAGGAAGGATTTCGACAGCGCCGTCAGGCTTATGATCGAAGTAATAAGAACGCTCGACAGGAAAACAGTTGGAGGGTTCATACAGGCGCCTCCCCCGGGCAGACTGCGGTAACCAGGTCTCTTGCGGCAAACAGGAAGGAACAAAGCTGATGTCCCTTAAAGTCTACGATACCCTGCGAAGAAGGAAAGAGGAATTCAAGCCGGTTCACGAAGGGAAAGTAGGGATCTATTTCTGCGGCATGACAGTCCAGGACAAACCTCATATGGGACATATGCTTGCTTTTGTCGCCGGGGATATGATCAAGCGGTATTTGCGATTTGTCGGGTATGATGTCACGTATATCCAGAACTTTACAGATGTGGATGACAAGATAATCGCAAAAGCAAACGAAGAGGGAGTGGAATTCGGGGAGATCGCCGAGCGGTATATCGGGGAGTATTTCAAATATGAAAAGGAACTCAACATATTGCCGGCAGATATCTATCCAAAGGCGACCGAGCATATAGATGATATCATTGCGCTGGTACAGAAACTTATAGACAAGGGCGCCGCGTACGAATCGGGAGGAGATGTCTATTTCATGGTCAGGGGATGTTCTTTCTACGGAAAACTGTCGGGGCGCAGGATCGACGAACTCAGGTCCGGGGTACGGATCGAGGTGGGTGACAACAAGAAGGACACCCTTGATTTTGCTCTCTGGAAAGCTGCCAAGGAGGGAGAGCCTGCCTGGGATTCGCCATGGGGGAGGGGGCGCCCGGGCTGGCATATAGAATGTTCGGCTATGTCGATGAAATATCTGGGAGACACGATTGATATGCATGGGGGGGGGCAGGACCTTGTGTTTCCCCACCATGAGAACGAGATCGCGCAAAGCGAGTCAGTGACAGGCAGTACCTATGTAAATTTCTGGCTGCATAATGGGCTTCTCAACCTTCAGGGAGAAAAGATGTCCAAATCGACAGGGCACTTTTTCTCGATAGAGGATATATGTAAGGAGTTTTCAGGTGAAGTGATCCGTTTTTATCTCCTGTCCACTCATTTCAGGAGCAGGGCCGAATTCGGAAGGGACAGGCTGAAGGAAGCCGAAGCCGGGTTCGAAAGGATCAGGAATGCCTGCCTCTAT
The DNA here is from genome assembly GCA_965370495.1 of uncultured bacterium. GTDB lineage: Bacteria > Krumholzibacteriota > Krumholzibacteriia > Krumholzibacteriales > Krumholzibacteriaceae > Krumholzibacterium. The sequence goes on along the minus strand of CBDUUV010000056.1, from coordinate 1,699 downwards.
CTTGATGAGGCGCTCTCGGGCAGAGAGGCGAGCGAGGACTTGGCACAGGCCCCGGAAGGCAAAAAACTTGTAACCCTGGCCAGTGATGTCAGGAAAGATTTTCTTGCCGGTATGGATGATGATTTCAACAGCGCGGAGGCGATCGGGCATATCTTCAGGCTGGTAAGAGAGCTGAACAGGATCAAGGCGGACAGCCCTGAACTGCTTGAAAAGAATCCCGGGGCCGTGAAAAATTTTCTCGAGCTATTTGATATGTTCGACAAGATACTGGGGCTTTTCAAAAACGGCCTTCCTGTTGCCGGGCTGGAGGCGCCCGATGAAGTGAATCTCCTTGTCGCGCAGAGAGAAGAAGCGAGAAAGCGGAAGGACTGGGTTCTCGCGGATAAGCTCAGGGACAGTATTCTCGAAAAAGGGTTCATCGTCGAGGATCGTCCAGGGGGCTGCTGCCTCAAGCCGGCAAAGAATTAGAAGGAAAGAGATTCCTTACAGGCATAAGCACGAAGAAGAGAAGCAGAGGCAGGAAAAAATTGATAGTCAGGTTGAAAAATTCCGTCCCCATCCACAGTGCCTCGTTTTTCATGTAGAAACTCATAAAAACCAGAAAGACGGTAAGTATATTGGCCGCGGTAAGTATAGCGACGCCCAGTAGCGCTGGCCGAATTTTTTTTCTGACAGGGATGCCTGACAGGGCGATCACAAGAGAGAGGTAGACTGCCGGGTTCAGCGAGATCTCTCCGGTGATCTCGAGAGCCCTTTCCATGACAAGTGCGCGCCCGAACATGGCAAGCAGTGGTTTTGCGCCCCAGGCGACAATGTGCATATATAAAAAACCTGTTTTTTGATGGAGTATGAAAAGCGCCAGGGATGCGGCGATGAAGCGCAGGAAAAAAACCGTCAGCCCGCGTATGCCGACTTTTCCGTTGATTGATTTTTTCGTTTTCCCTTTCATGACCGTTGGCCTCGCGGCTTGACAATCCTGCTCATCCAGAAGATTACCAGTACCAGCATGAATATCACAAAACTGCCCTGCCACAGGTAGCCGTGGAAGAATTCGAACAGTTCCCGCTTGTGATAAAGGACCAGCGCAACAAAGACCATCCTGATCAGGTTGAGCAGGTGTATTGCTGGAACACCTATTACAAGCCCGATGAGTTTTTCGGAAATTCTTGCCGGGTAGGCTCCTATGATGGACAGGTATATGATTGTTGTATATACGCCTGTACACTCGGCTATCACAACGAGGCGTTCTCCGCCGTGGGCGGTGTAAAGGGTCAGGGTGGAGTTGCTGATCGTAAAGCTGTAGGAAAGACGGGAAAGGAACCACGCGACTTCACCGCTTACGAATTTCTGAGCTGTGATAAGGAACCCGGGAAACCTGGTGGTAAGAATATAGGAAAAAAGCCAGAGGACAAAGAAGAGAACAAGGAAAGTTATAAACTCCCTGCGGAAAGACCGTGCTTTCCGGGCTTCTCTCGCTTCACCTTCTGGCTTCTTTCCATGGCCCAACGAAATATTCAGTACCTCACATCAAGAGCAGGCAACGTATCAAAAAATTTCTAGGCCTTGCTGATTGCGGTCCTCTTCATGATAACGGCGGCAGCGAGGATCATGGCCAGAACCAGGATCGTGACTACAGGCGTCGTGAAGAGAGGTACAGGAACAGGTTCCACAACGTGGATGATCTGTACACATGTATCAT